>QHWR01000301.1 GCA_003223835.1 Acidobacteriota bacterium
GGTTGACTCCGGGTCCTCGGTCGGCGACACGACCTTGTGCGCGAACATCACCGGCAACACGACTGCCGGAAGCACCAACCTCGCCACAGCGACAACGTCCCCTGGCATCAATCTCCGAAAGCAGGGAACGAATCCCACAATCAACACGTTCGGCATTCAAGGGATGGCGGCAACATCGTCGCCGGGAGTCGAGAACTTCGTCAACCCACTGAACACCAGCAGTTCCGGCACTTTCGGCACGGGTGGTACTGCGCTCCTCTCCGCGACGAGCGGCTTTTCGAACTGTTCCAGCGCGCCGTTAGCGCTGAACACCGGCAACGACAGTACGAGGTACGCTCTCGCCAGCACGCACGCACCCACCGGCTTCTCTCTCGTCCGACTGCTAACAGCGACGCTCGACTCTTTGCGCGCACCCGCACGCGCCGCTCTTCAAACGCGATTTGGGCCGGCCACTCGGTCGCGTGTCGTCGCGTTGTCATCTCCGCGCTCGCTCTGGGATCGACTGACCCTCATATCGTCAACGGCAAGAGACATTCTCGTCGCGCGCGTCGAGGCGGCGAGTCCGCCGCCACCGCCGCCGCCGGTCGACGTCGACCTCGGTACGCTGCCGGCGGGCAAGACGGTGACGATCGTGTTCGACGTCACGGTGAACGGCCCGCACCCGTTCGGGACGTACAGCAACCAGGGCACGGTGACGTGGACGAACAGCGGCAGCGTCCTGACCGACGACCCGTCGGCCGGCGGCGGCGCCGATCCGACGGTCACGCCGGGCGATCGCTACAACACGTCGACGGCGGTGGTGTCGTCCCAGAATCCATCGGACTTCGGCGCGCCGGTCACGTTCACCGCGACCGTCACGCCGACCGAGGGCTCCGGCGTCACGCCCGACGGCACCGTGCAGTTCATGGACGGCGCCTTCCCGCTCGGCGCGCCGGTCGCCTGCGCCCCCGCGGCGAGCTTCACCTGCACCGCGGCGCTCACGACGTCGGCACTCACCGTCGGCAGCCACACCATCACCGCCCTGTACCAGGGCGGGACGCATCACGACCCGAGCAACAGCCTCGGCAGCCCGGTCACGCAGGTGGTCAACACCTGCGTCCCCGATCCGGTCGTCCACAGCGCGGCCGACAGCGGCGTCAACACGCTGCGGCAGGATCTCGCCGACGCGTGCATCGGCAGCACGATCACGTTCGACCCCGCCCTCGTCGGTCCGATCACGCTCACGTCGGGGGAGCTGTCGATCACGAAGAACGTGACGATCAGCGGACCCGGCGCGTCCACGCTGACGATCACGCGCGACGGCGGCGCGGGTCTGTTCCGCATCTTCCACGTCAACCCGGGCGTGACGGCGACGATCAGCGGCCTGTCGATCACCAACGGATTGCTGGGCACCACGCCGTTCCAGTTCTTCACCGATGTCGGCGCCGGCATCTTCAACGAACGAGGCACGCTCACGATCCGGGACGCTGTCGTCAGCGGGAACACCGCGGAGCGCGGTGGCAGCGGCATCTACAACAGCGCGGAGACCTCCGGCAGCTCGGCGACCCTCACCATCGTCCGCAGCACGATCAGCGAGAACGGCCTCCCGAACGCGACTTGCGATCGGGGCGGGGCGATCTTCAACAGCGGGCGCGCGGGCTCCGCGTCGGCGACGACCACCATCGTCGACAGCACGCTCAGCGGGAACATGGCGGGGCGGGGTGCCGCGATCTACAACGACGGCACGACCGGGGCCGGCGTGGTCACGATCACCAACACGACGATCAGCGGGAACATCGCGGGGAACAGCGGCGGCGCGGTGTACAGCGACTTCTTCACGGCGCCCTTCGGGCCCGCGACGATAACCATCACGAACAGCACGATCGTGGGCAACCAGTCGAACTTCTACAACAGCGGCGGAGCGCCTGGCGGCGGCCTCTTCAACGTCGCGGGCGGGACGCTGTCGCTGCGCAACACGATCGTGGCCTCGAATTCGCAGGTGCACACCGGGGCCGCCGACGACGTCCACGGCGACGTCGAGACGGCGACCTCTTTCCACAACCTGGTCGGCGTCGACTTCGGGATGACGGGCGTCACGAACGGCAGCAACGGCAACCAGGTGGGCACGACGATCGCGCCCATCGACCCGCGGCTCGGACCGCTCGCGAACAACGGCGGCCCGACGATGACGCACGCGCTGCTGACGGGCAGCCCGGCGATCGACGCCGGCGACAACAGCTTCGTCGTGATTCCGCCGTTCCCGAACACCTCGCCGATTCACGACCAGCGCGGGACGGCCTTCGCGCGCATCCGCGACGGCGGGGACGCCGACACGACCCAGGCGGTGGACATGGGCGCCGTCGAGGCCGACCCGACGGTCGAGGACATCGCGGACAAGGGCACGAACGAGGACGTCCCGCTGGCGTTCTCCTTCAACGTCGGGGACGCCGCGACGCCGTTCGATTCGATCGCGGCGACGTCGAGCAACACCACGCTCGTGCCGAATCTTCCCGCGAATCTCAGCGTAACCGGGAGCGGATCGACCCGGACGCTGAATATCACGCCCGCACTGGATCAGGCGGGCACCACAACGATCACCGTCACGGCGACGAAGACGCTCGGCGGCACGCCGTTCACGGCGACCGATACCTTCGCGCTCGTCGTCTTCTCGATCGCGGACGCGCCTGGCGTCACCAACGCCACGACGAGCGAGGATACGCAAACGACCAGCGGCCTCGGGCTCAGCCGCAGCCCGGCGGATGGCCCCGAGGTGACGCACTTCAAGATCTCCGCGATCGCGAACGGAACGCTGTTCAAGAACGACGGCACGACGGTCATCGCGGACAACGCCGTCATCACGGTCGCGGACGGGAACGCCGGCCTGAAGTTCACGCCATCGCCGAACTTCTTCGGGTCGGCGAGTTTTGCGGTCCAGGGGGCGACGGACGCGCTGGGCGCGGGCGTCGGACCCTCGACGATTGCGACCATCACAGTGAGTCCGGTCGCCGACACGCCGTCGATCACCAACGCCGCGACGACGGTCAACGTGCAGACGACGTCGGGGTTGGTCATCAGCCGCAACGCGGCTGATGGTGCGGAAGTCACGCACTTCAAGATCACCGCGATCAGCGGCGGTACGCTGTTCCAGCACGATGGGTCGACGGCGATCGCCGCCGGCGACTTCATCACCTTCGCGCAGGGCAACGCCGGCCTGAGATTCACGCCGGCGCTGAATTCGTCGGCGACGGGACACGTCGGCGTCCGCGCCTCGCTGTCGAATGCCGACCTCGATCTTGGCGGCGCGGTCGCCACCGCGGACATCACGGTCGGCCAACTGACGTCGTCGACGGCTGTCGTGACGTCAGGGACGCCGTCGAATCCGGGGGCGTCGGTGACCTTCACCGCGACCGTGTCGCCGCTCGTGGCGCCAGGTCCGCCGACCGGCACGGTGCAGTTCAAGAACGGTCCGTCGAATCTCGGCGCGCCGGTCCCGCTCAGCGGCGGCGTGGCCGCGCTGACGACATCGGCGCTGTCGGCGGGCGCGCACACGATCACCGCTGAATACAGCGGCGACTCGGTGTTCCTTGCGAGCACCGGCAGCCTGAGCGGCGGCCAGTTCGTGAGGGGTGCGACAACCACCACGCTAGGCAGCTCGTCGAATCCGTCGACGATCGGCACGTCCGTCACGGTGACCGCGACGGTGTCGACGACTTCCGGCCTCGGGACGCCGGCCGGCAGCGTCACGTTCCGCGACGGCGTCACGCCGCTCGCGACGACGGCGCTCTCGGGCGGGACCGCGACGCTGACGACGTCATCGCTGACGATCGGGACGCATCACCTCGCCGTCGACTATCCGGTCAACAGCACGTTCGCGGCGAGCACCGGTCTGCTCGATCAAGTGGTGGTCTGTCAGGCGATCGCGA
>QHWR01000011.1:0-35149 GCA_003223835.1 Acidobacteriota bacterium
TCGACGCTCTGCTTGCACGCCTCCTCCGACAATGCGATCGGAAGCCTCACGAGATGGCCGTAAGGCTGGATCTCGTGTCCTTGCTGATGCACGAGCGGTCTGGCTCGGTTCAAGATCGTGTCGACGTCAATCATTTTCTTCGTCATATGGTCGCCTCGTTTCAAGAACACAGGAGCAGGTTGACTGGAAAACGCTATCGAACGCTTCCGCTGGCGACTCTGTAACGAATCGCTCTACTCGGCCAGCGAGCGGTGCACGAACGCGACGGCAATCGATCCCTCGCCGACCGCCGACGCGACACGTTTGATATTGCCGGCCCTCACATCCCCGACCGCGAACACGCCGGGAAGGCTCGTCTCGAGAAGATACGGCGTTCGAGCCAGCGGCCATCGGGCGGCCGAAAGGTCGTGCGGTGACACATCCGGTCCGGTCTTGATGAACCCTTGTGCGTCGAGCGCGACACAGCCGGCGAGCCAGGCCGAATTCGGCACGGCGCCGGTCATGAGGAAGACGTGGCGGACGTCGTGGCTCGTCACGCCGCCCGTCCGGTTGTCGCGCCAGCGCACGCGCTCCAGATGTTCGTCACCCTCGAGCGCCACGATCTCGGTGCGCGTCTGCAACACGATCGCCGGCGTCTCCTCGATGCGCCGGATCAGATACCGCGACATGCTGTCGGCGAGGCCGCTCGATCGGACGAACATGTAAACCCGTTTCGTCGTCTGGGCCAGGAATACCGCGGCCTGTCCGGCCGAATTGCCGCCGCCGACGACGATCACCTCGTCGCCGGCGCACAACTGCGCCTCCATGAACGTGGCGCTGTAGTAAATCCCGGCCCCTTCGAACTGCGACAGATTCTCCAGCGCGGGCTTTCGGTATTGCGCGCCGGTGGCGATGATGACCGTACGCGCCGGGACGCGTCGGCCCTCGTCGATCTTGATCGTGTACGGCTTCCGGTCGCACGTGAGCGCGGTCGCGCCACGCGCGATCAGGATCTGGGCGCCGAATTTCTCCGCCTGCGCGTACGCGCGGCCGGCGAGGTCCTGGCCGGAGATGCCCGCCGGAAATCCGAGGTAGTTCTCGATTCTCGAGCTCGAGCCGGCCTGTCCTCCCGGCGAGGAGGACTCGATCACCAGCACGTCGAGACCTTCGGAGGCCGCGTAGACGGCCGCGGCAAGCCCGGCCGGTCCGGCGCCGACGATCAGCACGTCGCGCACGTGCGTCTGATCGATGTTCTGGTTGAACCCGAGGCACTCGGCGATCTGTTGATTGGGGGGATTGCGCAGCACGACGTCGCCACGGCAGATCAGGACCGGGATGTCGGCGACCGTGACGTGGAAGCGATCGAGCAGATCCTGGAAGTCGGCGTCGCGGTCGAGATCGACATAGCCGAACGGATGCCCGTTCCGCGTGAGGAATTCCCTGATCCGAAGCGTGCCGGCGGAATGCAGCGACCCGACCAGAACGACGTCGCCGAGCCCCTGCGCGGCCAGCTCGAGCCGGCGATAGATGAAGGCCCGCATCAGGATCTCGCTGATCTCCGCGTCGGTCTGGATGAGGCCGAGCAGCTGCTCCCGCGTCAGCTGGATCACGTCGCCCGGCTCGCTGGCCCTGGCGCGCATCAGCGAGCGACGCCCGAGGATCATGTTGGCCTCGCCCGTGAAGTGGCCGGCTCCGTGAATCGCGATCAGCGTGTCGCCGAGGTTCGACGGCCGGATGATCTCGACCTCGCCGGCCGTGACCACGAAGAACGGGACGATGGGTTCGCCGGCCTCAATCAGGACGTCGCCGCGCGCGATCGAACGCGCGACGCCGTGCGTCGCGATGCGCGCGATCTGGGCGGGTGTCAGCGTCGGGAACATGAGCGCCTCGTGCGAGGCGCTCACCGGCGGAGTCGATCGAACGGATTCGGCCACCCCTTACACTTCCGCGACGGGCTTGGTCGCCGCGGTCGCCGCGCGGAGCGCCAGCATCTCACGCGCGGCCGGGACGCGTGCCGCGATCCAGCCGAGGATGTCGGCCATCACGACCTGCTTGTCGACGTCGTTCAGCAGATCGTGGAAGTGCCCCTCGTAGAGCTTCAGCGTCTTGTCGCGCGATCCGGCCGTGTCGTAGAAGCGCTGGCTGCCGCTCGGCTTCGTCGCCCCGTCCGCGGTGCCGTGCAGAATAAAGACCGGAAGCGTGATCAGCGGAAATTCCCGCTTGAGCCGTTCGTCGGCGCGAACCATCTCCGCCAGCGTCTTGGTCGGCTGCGTCTCGTGCGCGATGAGCGGATCTTCGTTCATGGCCTGCACGACCCTGGGATCGCGGGAGAAGAGCTCGTTCTTGAGATGCAGGACGTGCGCGTGCGGCGCAATGTGGCTGAGCCCCTTGAACACGGCGAGGGCGAAATCGGGCGCCGGCACCTCGTGCGCGAAGCTTTCGCAAATCAGCCCCGCGACCGCGGTCGGGTTCTCCAGCACGTAGATGCACGCGACGACGCGCCCGGTTCACGTGATTTCACCAGCGCGATCAGCGCCGCGACGTCGCTGACGTAGTCCGAGAACTTGTCGACGTAGAAGCGCTCCCCGTCCGACTGTCCGCGGCCGCGCAGATCGACGGCGTACGCCGCGAGACCGCTCGCCGCGAATTGCTCCGCCGGCCAGGCATAGTACGCGCTGTGGGAGTTGAAGCCGGGCACCAGGGCGACAACGCCGCGGATCTCGCCTTCGGGTCGCCAGGACCGGACGAAGAGGCTGAGATCGTCCGTTGTCTTGATCCGTTCTTCGCGCGTTGTGGTGTTGGATTGAGTCATATGCCGCTCCTGTCTCAATGCCCGGAACTCAGATCAAACTTGTGACGTTCACCACATGGCTGAGGATCCCAGACGCACGGTGCCTTCCCACCGGCTGCCGTTTTGCATGAGCGTCATCAGGTCCTGGGCGAGATCTTCTTCTCCCATGAGGACGCCGGACTCGTGCGAGTACACGCCACGACTCACGGTTCTGCCCAGATAATCCCTCACCACCACCGTCGTCTGCCCCTTGCTCTCATCCACTTGCACCTGGTATGAGGTTCCCGCCTGGTAGAGCCCTTCATCGGTCACCGCAACCGTTTCACCCGAGCGGGCGTCCACGCGCCACCAGCCGAATCTCGGGATGCCGCCGATCGCCAGAGCGCGCTGTGGGGCCAGGGCGAGGAAGCCGTGACTCGTTTCCTCGCGCACGCGCGCGCGGGCGTCTGCGGCAATCGCCCGATCGAGCTGGCTTTCCTGCCGCGGCAGCAGCACCGCCGCCACTCCGGCTCTCTCCGCTTCCGGCCGGCGCTCCCCTCCTGCCGCGCTCTCGCGGTGACGTATTCGACAATCGCACGCTCCAGCGTCCCCTCGACGACTCCGCGGAAGATCCGCGCGGCGACGAGATCTCCAGGTTGCAATCCGATGCCGGCGGCGCGAACGTGGCTGCGCCGCAAATCGAGGATCGCGCGGCCGACGCCGCGGTCCATCGAGAGTTCGCAGATGAACAGACGCGGGGACTCCGGATAGAAGACGACGGCGCGTCGCCCCGCTTCGCCGACGCGATGCACGAGCGCGTCGGAGAGAGCGGCGAACATGATGTTGATGCGCTGAAGCGCCGCGGCGAGATCCGGCGGTCGGCCCTGACCGCTCGGCGGCGATCCGCCGGCTGAGGGCAGATGGCGGGCGTCTATTCGGCCGGCCGTGAAGGTCAGATCGTAAAGCGCCGCTGCGACATCGAGCGCTTCGGCCGACTGCGTCCGAGCCTGAATCTCGGCGGGCGTGAGGGCCGGACCCGCCGCGCGCCGCGCCTTGCCTGCCACGTCGAAGAGATCGCGGACGACGGTTTCCCGACTCCCGGAAGGAGCCGTGAATTCGACTTCGAGCCATTCGCGCAACGCAACCTGCGCGGCGTGGCGCGTCCCGAGTCCGCTGAGCTGCCCGAACACGCCGCCGGTCCCGCCGGATTTCACCCGCTGGCTGAAGGCGTCCCCCACGAGCACCTGGCCGCCGATGAGGAGCGCGGGCTTCACGCGGCCCGTGTCTTCGGCGGCCGATCGCATCGCGCCCGCGAGACCGCCGGCGCGCCCCTGCCAGTTCTCCGGTATGTGAATGAGGACGACGTGACGGCCCGGGAGATCCGCCGCGCGGGCGTTGTAGGTCAGGATGGTTCGCGACGTCGGCGGATCGGTGCTCTCCTCGACCTTGATCCGCGCGGTCACCTGATGATGAATCGCGTCCGGCAGTTCCGTCGTCGTTTCCTCGACACGCGCGTGCGTCGTTCCCACCGATGCATCGGCGAACGACGGATCGAGGTCCGTCCACGTGCCGTTTCGTAACCACTGCACCCAGTAGTGCTGCCGCGCCTCTCGGGTCATCGCGGCGAGGTCCGTGTCCGGGGAGGCAGGCGTGGAACCGGCGGCGCGAAGCGCATCGTCGATCAACGTGTAGTTCCGCTTGACCGAGGTCCGGAGCCTCTCGACAAACGCATCCGCGTTCGCCGATTGTCTTGCGGCGGCATCGACGGATGCCGGTTGCGGCACCGCCCACATGGAGCTGACCACATCCGTCGCATCCTTCTCCGGCAACGTGCCGCGCGCGTAACGAACCTGCTGTCCCGCCGCCTTCAACATCGCGCCGAGCAGCGCGGCACGATCCGCCGAGTTGCCCGCCATCGCCAGCAGCGTGCCGCGAGGACCCCGCAGCAGGCCGGCATACGCTTCGAAGCCGATGCTGTCGCGCACGAATTCAAACGTGCGGACCGGATCGTTCCCGAGCGCGGCGGCGAAGGAGGCCGGATCGACATGCGTCAGCTCGAGTGTTCTGGCAACGGGAAGCTTCAGCGTCCCGAGATCCCACGGCTTCATGCCGGGTCCTCGGGTGCCGGCGTGGTCCGGCGCGCCCGTCGATTGATTCGGCGTGCCGCAGGCCACCGCGGTCAGCGTGACGAACGTCGCCAGCGCGATAACGCGAGGGAGATTCCGGGGACCATCACTCATCGCGGCGGTGTTGATTATCGCGCACTGGTCACCGTTCGCGCCTTCAATATATAAAGGATGCAGCGCTCGGAGGATGTCGCCTCGTCGCTGAGCCGCGCGTCAGCCCACCACGATCTGGCCGGTCATCTTCGGGTGCATCCCGCAGAAGTACTGGTAGGTACCGGGGACGTCGAACCGATGCGAGAACTGTTCGTCGGTATCGAGCACCGGCGACCTGAACTTCTGCTCGGCGCTGACGATCGTGTGCGGCACATCGTCGCGGTTCGTCCACGTGATCGTCGTGCCCGCGGACACCGAGGCCTTCGCCGGTGAGAAGCTGAAGTTGTCCACGACGACGTCGTGCGCGCCCGCCGCCGGCGTCTCGGCCTCGAGCGGCAGGTCGGTGATTGCAATCGGGTGATTCACGGCGTGGAACGACATGCGCGACAGTCCGAGCACCTTCCGCAACCGATCGTCGGCGACCTTCATCGGGCCCGGCGACGCGGCGGCGCCAGGCGCCGGCTGTGGAAACGCGGTCGACATGGCGGTGTGAAACGTCACGTGGCCTTCGACTTTCTGCATGACCTGATGAATGTGGCCGTTGAGCACGGAGACGGACCCGAACCGCTTGACATACGACAGGGCCCGTTCGCTGTCGTCGGTGCCCCATCCCCACTCGGGATAGACCGACCAGAGCGGAATGTGGGCGAAAACCACAATCGGCGTGCTGCTCGTGAGCCGCCTGACGTCCTTCTCGAGCCATTCGAGCTGTTCGTCGCCGAGCGTGCCGAGCCCGCCGGCTTTGAGGTTCACGACGTTGACGAGCCCGATGAAGTGCACGCCGCCGCGATCGAAGCTGTGCCACCCGGCGCCGCTCGTCCCCTTGCCGAATCGCTCCAGGTAACTCTTCCCATCGTCTTCGAGCACGTCGTGCTCGCCGGGGACGTAGAAGATCGGGACGGACAGCTCCGAGAGGACCTGTTGCAGCGTGTCGAATTCCGCCGGCTTCGACAGGTGCGTCAGATCGCCCGTGTGAAGGACGAAGGCGGGCGCTTCGGGTTCAGCCTTGATCTTCGCGATCGCGGCGCGCAGTGTCGCGGTCACGTCGGTGTTCGCCGGTTTGTTGAATCCGATGTGGCTGTCGCTGATCTGTACGAAGCGGAGCGCGCCATCCCCGTGCGACATCATCGCGGCGCGCGGCATCTGGCCCAGCGGAGATCCTTTCAGGACCCCGCTCGACAGCGTCCAGACGGCCCCTGTCCCCACCCACGCCATGCATTTCAGGAAATTCCGTCGATCCACACCCTTCTCGTCATCTGTTCGTGCCACGCATGCCTCCCTCACAGGCGCAGGAAGTCCGCGCCCCAGACCAGCAGCCCTCCGAGATGCCCCGCGACGGCCACGAGAGCTCCCGCGGCGAACAGGGCGATCCGGTAGATCCACAACTCGAGCGGCGACAGCCCCTCGCCTCCGTACGTCGCGAACGCCGCGACGAGCGTCACGGCGGCGCCGCCCGTCCCGAGCCACCGATGCCATCGCAGCAGCGACGTCGTCTCGATGCCGAGCGCCGGGACCAGAAGCCATCCGGCGATAGCCGCAATCACGGCGAACGCTGCGCCGGCGCGAACGTTGGCGACGGCCGCGCTGCGCCATCGTTCTTCGTCGGTGACCGTGGCCGCGATCTCGGCCGCGGCCGCGACGATCACGAGCGCGATCGGAAAATGAATCAGCACGGGGTGCAGCCGTCCGATGAGTGCCATTTGTCGATACAGACCGCGAGGACAGCGGGTCTATTCCGGGGAATAAAACCGCCTCTCCGCGTGTCTTAAGAATGATTGATGCCCGCGCGCGTGTTCGAAGAGACCGTCCTGCCCCACCTGGACGCCGCTTTCAACTACGCGCGGTGGCTGACGAGAAACGACGCGGAGGCGGAGGACGTCGTCCAGGACGCATGCGTGCGGGCGATGCGCTTCCTGTCGTCGCTTCGAGACGACGACGCACGCGCCTGGTTGTTCACGATCGTGCGCAATACGTGGTACAGCCGCGTCTCGCGTCGAGCGACGGTGACCGAGGCGACGCTGTTGGACACGACAAGGGCGGAACGGCCCGACGACGGGCTCGATCCGGAGGCGCGGCTGCTCCAGCAGCACACCGTGGCTCGGGTGCGTGCGGCGGTCGAGGAGCTGCCGGTCGATTTTCGCGAGGTCATCGTGCTGCGCGAGATCGAAGGGCTGTCGTACAAGGAGATTGCGGCCGTCGTGCGGGTGCCGATCGGCACGGTGATGTCGCGCCTGGCGCGCGCGCGCGAGCGATTGCTGGCAATCCTCAAGCCGTCAGCGGCGATGGAGACGCTGCCATGAGCTGCGAAGACGTCGCGCGCGACCTGGATGCCTATGTCGATCGCGAGCTGGATGCGGATACCGCGACGGCGGTCCGCGATCACGTCAGCGGATGTGCGGCGTGCCGCCGGCAGGTCTCCGAGCTCGAGGCGCTCGGCCGGCTCGTCCGATCCACCCCGTACTATTCGGCGCCGGACCGTCTGCGCGCGCGCGTATCGGGGCGGACGACCCGGCTCACGCACGCGCGCCAGCTCCTGATGTGGGCGGCCGCGGCGGTACTGGTCGTCTCCGTGGGTGGCGGCATTGCACTGATGCGACCGGCGGCGCCGCGCGGCAACGCGATCGTCGATGACGTCGTGGACGGCCACGTGCGCTCGCTGATGGCCGCTCACCTGTTCGACGTCCGCTCCACGGATCAACACACCGTCAAGCCGTGGTTTTTGGGCAAGCTCGATTTCTCACCGCCCGTCGCCGACCTCGCGTCGATCGGGTTTCCGCTCGTGGGCGGACGCTTGGATTACCTGCGCGGGCGGCCGGTGGCTGCGCTCGTCTATCAGCGGCGCCAGCACACGATCAACGTGTTCGTCTGGCCCGAGGACGACAGCGCTTCCGCGGCGATCGACAGTGGATCGGCTCGTGGATTCCACGTCCCCCACTGGATCCGCAACGGCATGTCGTTCTGGGCCGTGTCCGACGTGAACGACGCGGAACTGAGCGAGTTCGCGCGCGCGCTCCAGGGGTCGTGAGACCGGGTGGTCGAACTACCCCGCGGGCCGGCGCGCCGCGTGCCAGGCTTCCATCAGCCACACGCCGCCTTTCTTCACGTAGACGATCGTGAATCGCAGCAGGGTGGTCTGAGGCTGGCCTCCGACGCTCGACTCGATATCCGAGACGCCATTCAGAATCGCCACATCGGGCGTGACGAAACGCACCTGCACGTCACGGTGTTTCAGGCCTCGATAGATGAGCTGTCCGCTGCGCAAGTCACCCAGAAGCTTTTCCCTGGAATCGAGGACGCCGCTGGAGTGGGTATACGTCAAAGTAGGAGACAGCAGCTCGGCGAGTCGATCGTAATTCCGTTCGACCAGATAGCTGATACGTTGATTCTCCCGGGCCAGCACCTCGTCGGCGCCCGGCGCCGTCGATTGCCATCCGCCCAGGAACAGCGCGGCGGCGCACAGAGCATTCACAAGCATTCTTGCCTCCATCCGTTGGGACAGATATCCTCTCGCCGCGGAACCCGCAAAAGCAAACGCCGATGGAGGCACCGCTTATGGCAGCCACCCAGACCGCATCCCGCAGATCCCTGATCCGATCCTTCTTCGCGACCGTCGCCGCCGCCGGCGCCGGGCTCTTTGGCGTCGGACACGCCAAGGCAAGCGCCCAGACAAGCCACCAGGCAGGCGACATGACGAAGAAAACCTCGACCGACGCTCAGCCGCCGGGCGAGAAACCGTCGCTCTTCTCGTCGTGGGTCACCTACGGCGGTCTCGTGTTCATCGCCGGCAAAGGAGAACACGGCGGCGGCGACATCACGGTTCACACGACATCGGTCCTCAATCAGCTCGAAGCGGAGCTGAAGAAGGCCGGGTCGTCGATGGACAAAGTCCTGAAGGTGAACGTGTACCTCGCGGACCTCCGCGACTACGACGCGATGAACGAAGTCTTCCGCGGCCGCTTCGGCCCGAGACCGCCGGTGCGCACGACCATCGCCGCGTACGGCGGCGTGCCGGGGAACTCGCTCGTCGAGATCGATTGCATCGCCGCGCGCTGAGGGCCACGGAGGACATGGGCCGCGGAGGACACGGAGGACACGGATCCTCGGGCCACGGAGCACACGGATTAACACGGACCGTACAACAAGGATCACTCTCATGTGGACGCGACGACGGTTCCTGGAGCAGATTTCGGCGGTGCCGCTGATAGGAGGCGTGATCGGCGCGGGCGCGCCGCGCCTCGATGCGGCCGCGGGAATGAAAGGCGGACGGGACTATTTCCGCGAGCTCGGCGTCCGCCCCTTCATCAACGCGGCGGGCACCTACACCGCCATGACGGCGTCGCTCATGCCGCCGGAAATCATGGAGGCGATCAACTACGCCTCGCGGCATTACGTGATGCTCGATGAGCTTCACGACAAGGTCGGCGAACGAATCGCCGCGCTGGTCCACAGCGAAGCCGCGATGGTGACGTCCGGCGCCGCCTCCGCGATGACGCTGGGCACAGCCGCCGTCCTGACCGGCACCGACCGTCAGAAGATCATCGACCTTCCCGATCTGACGAACATGAAGAGCGAGGTCATCATCCAGAAGTCGCATCGCTTCGGCTACGAGCATGCCGTCCGCAACTGCGGCGTGCGGCTGGTGGAGGTCGAAACTCGGGACGATCTGGAGCGGGCAATCACCGGCAAGACCGCGATGATGCTCTTCTACAACAACAACAATAAAGAAGGACGCATCCAGGACGAGGAGTTCGTCGAGCTGGGAAAGAAACACGGCGTCCCCACGTTCAACGACGCCGCCGCCGACGTGCCGCCGGTCGACAACCTCTGGAAGTACACGAAGATGGGGTTCGACCTCGTGGCCTTCTCCGGCGGCAAGGGCCTGCGCGGTCCGCAGAGCGCCGGCCTGCTGCTGGGCAGAAAGGACCTCATGGCCGCCGCGCGCCTGAACGCGCCCCCCAACGGCAACACCGTCGGCCGCGGACTGAAGGTCAACAAGGAAGAGATGCTCGGCATGCTGGCGGCCGTGGAGCTGTACCTCGCCAAGGACCACGCGCAGGAGCGGCGCGAGTTCGAGAAACGCGCCGAGACGATCCGCAGCCAGGCGGCGGCCCTCGACGGCGTGCGCGCCGAGGTCTTCGTGCCGGAAGTGGCGAACCACGTGCCGCACGTGCGCATCACGTGGGACGCGTCGGCCAGACGTCTGACCGCGCCGGAAGTCGTCAAGGCCTTGCGCGACGGCGAGCCCTCGATTGGGACGCGGTCCGAATCGGACGCACTCGTCGTCGGCGTCTGGATGATGCGGCCGGGGGAGGAGAAGATCGTCGCGCGCCGCCTTCGCGACGTGCTCGAGAGGGGCGCCGCGAGATGAGCCACGGATCAAAGTCGTGCGGCCACGGACCGCCACGGACAGCCACGGACCGAAATCTTCTCCGCCACGGATCACACGGACACTCACGGACCGAAATCCCCCGGCCACGGATCACACGGCCACTCACGGACCGAAAGCCCCCGGCCACGGATCACACGGACACTCACGGGCCGAAAGCCCCCGGCCACGGATCACACGGACACTCACGGGCCGAAAGCCCCCGGCCACGGATCACACGGACCCCTTTCCGTTAACGTCCGTGTGATCCGGGCTGACAAGCAGAACCATCCGTGGCTCTCCGCGCGATCCGGGCTGACAAGCAGAACCATCCGTGGCTCTCCGCGCGATCCGTGGCTGCCAAACAGAACCATCCGTGGCTATCCGTGTGATCCGTGGCCGAGGAGAGAACCTGTCCGTGAACGTCCGCGTGATCCGTGGCTGCGTCAGAACTCGCGAATCGCGAATGCGATGATGTTCGGTCCCGCGGCGATCACGACGAACTGTCGGCCGTCGAACGCATACGTCATCGGCGAGGCCTTCCAGGTCTGATTGGTCTGGAAGTTCCACAGCACTCTGCCATCGGCCGCATCGACGGCGATCAACGCGCCCGTATCTTCCGCCGCGATCACGAGTCCGCTCGCCGTCGTCAGGGTGCCGCCCCACGATTGCGCCGGACCGCGCTGCGGCAGCGTCCACACAATCGCGCCGGTGCGAATGTCGAGCGCCTTCAGCACTCGCTCCGGCTTTGGATCGGCGGCCGTGCGCTGCGAGCCGCCCAGGTACGGCTTGCCCGACTCCCATTCCCCAGTGTCGCTCTTCGTGTAGACGCTGCATTTTTCGAACGTCTGCACGTAGTAGAGACCGGTCGCGGGGTTGAATGACGGCGAGAACCAGTTGGTCGCGCCATCCTGAGACGGACAGACTTTCGTTCCCTCCACCGTCGGGTCCTGATTTGGCAGCTTGATCGGCCGGCCGCCGGATCCGATTGCGCTCGCCCACGTCAGACGCGTGACGAAGGGTTTCGCGAGCAGCAGCGTGCCGTCGCGCCGATCGAAGACGTAGAAGAATCCGTTGCGGTCCGCGTGCAGCATCAGTGGGCGCCGCCGACCTTGCCAGTCGGCGTCGACGAGCACCGACGTCTCCGTCGCGTCCCAGTCCCACAAGTCGTGCGGCGTGAACTGGTAGTACCACTTCAGCCGCCCCGTCGTGCGATCCAGCGCCAGGATCGAATCGGAATAGAGGTTGTCTCCCCCGCGATGATCGCCGTTGTACTCCTTGCTCGGATTGCCCGTGGGCCAGTAGATGGTGTCGAGCTCCGGGTCGTAGCTGCCGGTGAACCATGTGGGCGCGCCGCCGTGTTCGATGTCTTTGCCCTGCCAGGTCTCCGATCCCGGCTCGCCCGCTTTCGGCACCGTGCTGAATCGCCAGACCTCCTTGCCCGACGCCTGGTCGTGCGCCGCGACGAATCCGTTCGCGCCGTGTTCACCGCCGGCCACGCCCGAGACGATCAGATTGCCTGCCGGAAGCGGCGCGGACGAGGCGGAGTAATTCTTGCGCCAGTCGCCGAGCTCCGTGTCCCACAACAGCTCGCCCGTGAAACGGTTGAGCGCGATGATGTGCGCGTTGTCCGTCTCCATGAACACGCGATCGCCCGCGACGGCAACGCCGCGGTTCGCGCTGCCGCCGGTGGACAGGTCCGCCGTGCGCGGCCGCCTGTAGTGCCAGATCCGCCGGCCGCTCCCGGCATCGAGCGCGAAGCATTCGTTGATCCCCGCCACGTACATGATCCCCCCCGCGACGGACGGCGTGACCTGCAGGTGACCTGCGTCCGGGAGCGTGAACATCCACGCCATCGCGAGCCGGCCGACGGTGTTCCTGTCGATCTGCGTCAACGTCGTGTAGCGGTTCCCGCCGGGATCGCCGTTGTAGGTGGGCCAATCCGTTCCGGAGGTCACTTCGCGGAAGCGATCGCCGGCGCGGCGCAGCAGGTGCACGCGGCCGTCATCGGTGCGCACCTGCACGTCCCCGAGTCCTTCGCCGAGCACCTCCGCGTCGAGGATCGTTCCGGCGGTGGTTGCGATCTTCGTGCGCGGAGCGGGCGCGGTCTCTTCGCGGCGTTCAATCGTGCGGAGAAACTTCAGCAGGCCCGCCATCTCGGATGGCTCGACGAGGCTGGGCGGCATCCCCTTCTCGGGCCGCCCCTCGCGGATGAAGGTCGCGAGCTGCCGGTCGTCGCGCGCCGGCAGACGCGACAGGATCGACGGCCCTCTCTCGCCTCCCTTCCCGTCAGCCCCGTGGCAGGTCCCGCAATACGTCTCGAACGTCTTGCGCCCCGCGTCGAGGGTCTGCGCGAACATCCCCGCGGTCAGCCCGATGATCAGGATGGCACTTGGCATGTGTGCTTCGACGCTAGATCCGTCCGAACTGCTTGACGGCTTCCCTGATCGACCGGAACTTTTCGATGAACGGGATCATCCGGTGCTCGATGTCGTCGAGCTCCTGCGACTTCTTGAGCACGTCCGCGGCCTTTCCCGCGGGCACCACCGCGACGCCGTCTTCGTCGGCCGCGACGATGTCGCCGGGATTCACGCGTACGCCTGCGCACGTGACCGGCACGTTGACGCCCGTCACGCGGTAATGGTTGATGGTGGTCGAGGGCACGACGCCGCGGCTGAACACCGGAAACTGCAGCTTGCGGATCTGCGGCGTATCGCGGACCGACGCGTCGATGACCGCGCCGGCGAAGCCGCGATATTTCATCGCCGTCGCCATCAGGCCCCCGATGCCGGCGAAATCCCCGCCGTCCTCGCTCCAACCGGGCGCTCCTGTCCCGCGCTCGAGGACCATCACGTACACCGATCCGGCGGGCGACGAATCGATGGCATCCAGCATGCCCTGCGAGGCCGACGATCCTTCCTTGTGTTCCTCTCTCTTCAGCACGACGGTGACCGCCGGGCCCGCGAACTTGGTGGGAGACAGCGGACGCATCTCGTGGGACATGTACGCGCGCTGGCCGTACAACTGTTCCATCGCGTCCGAGACGGAGGCCACTTCGACCGTCCTGAATCCCTCGACGATGGAGACCTCGGCAGGCTGTGCCCTGAGCCAGGCGGGGCCCCACGCGGCGCCGATCAATCCGATTACGATGACAAGCGTGAACGTTCGCTTCATTTTGAATACCTCTTTCGAATCTCCTCGAGCCGCTTCTTGAGGTACTCCTCGTACTCCTTCTTCAGCGCGGGGTCTTTCGGGGTCCCGTAAATCTCGCTCGACTTGTACTTCCCTTCATCGAACTTCATGCGCGTCCATTCGTCGTGAATGTGGATCACGTCGGAATTGTCCACGACTGGCTGCACCAGCGCGGGAGGGATGAAGTAGACGCCCTCGGAATCTCCCACCACGAGATCGCCCGGCATGACCGTCGCATTGCCGATGCGGACCGGAATGTTGATGCCGGTGATGATCACGTTGCTGATGGCGCTGGGATGAACGCTCCGGAAGTACGCGGGCATGTCCATTCCTGCAATGCCGTCCAGGTCGCGAATGGCGCCGTCGACCACGAGGCCGCCGCCCTTCGTCGCTTTCATGACGTAATAGAACAGGTTGTCGCCGACGATCGTGCCCCCTTCCGCGCGGCCGAACAGATCCACGACCAGCACGTCTCCCGGCTGGAGCATGTCGATCGGCACCTGGTTGTACATGCGATCCAGCCCGGAGGCTTTCGCTTTCGCGTTGATCACGCCGTCGAGATCCGGACGGAGCGGCATGAATTGCACGGTGAACGCGCGGCCCACCATCTTCTTGTCGGGATGGAGGATCCGGAAGCCGTCCTCGTACTGGTTGCGGAAGCCCTTGCCGGGAAGAATCGCGAACACTTCTTCCGACGACAACCCGCGGGCGCGCTCGATCAGCGCGTCGGGCACCTTCGGGCGGCCGTCCGGGAACCGCTCGAACGGATTCGCCGCGGTGCACTCGATCATCTGATCTCGCGTCAGCGTAAACAGCTGCGCGTGACCGGGAACAGGCGTCAGCACCGCCGCGGCGGCCATCACCAATGCGAGTCTCATCGGGGCCTTCATCTAAAAGCTCTCCTGGCTAACTTCATTCAGCATTCAGCATTGTGTCAATGCCGCCTGCATCATCGCGCGTGTGTAGCCGACGTTGAACGCAAAGCCGGCGTAGCCGCCGCCGCCCGGATACTGCGAGCGGAAATCCGGCCGCTCGCGGTCGTAGTCGATGCCGCGTGGATGTTCCGGATAGATCAAGCGCGTGTACTTCTGCTTGACGAGCTCTTTCATGACCGCAAACATGTCGTTCTCTCCCTCGTCCACGAAAACCTCGGTGTAGCGTTCGTACGGTTTCTGGACCTTCACGTTGCGGAAGTGGACGTGGTTGATGCGATCGCGGGACGCGAACCAGCGGCACACCTCGACGGGGTCGCCCCCCATCTCGCGCGTGACACCGCAATCGAACGTGATCCCGTTCGACGGGCTGTTCACGATGCCGGCCAGCTTCTTCCAACCGTCGATGGTTGCCATGATCTGGTGCGACCCGCGGCTGATCGGCGCGGGCGGATCGTTCGGGTGCAGCGCGAGGCGCACGCCGGCCTTCTCGGCTTCGGGAATCACCGCCTTCAGGAAGTAGGTGATGTTCCTCCACATCTCGTCGAGCGTGTGGGCTCCTTCTTCGGGCAGCGGCGGCAGATCCTTCATGCGCTCGTAATCGAAACCGGTCCAGCCCGCCCCGGCGCGGCCGGCTTCCTCGAAATATCCCTCCATCGCGCGGTGCGCGTACCAGTTGTATTCGATCACCGGCAGCCCGGTCCTCCCCGCCGCGCGGATCGACTGAATGACTTTCTCGATGTCGGAATCCCGGTCCGGCCGGTTGTAGATGGCGTTGGGAAAGCCGGCAATCATCAGGTTGGCGAGCGTCAGACCGTTGCCCTGGAGCCGCTCCATCATCGATCTCAGCCGCGCTTCTTCCCACGGGATGCGTCCGCCGCCGGAGATCACGTGAGTCACGCCGAGCTGACGAATGCGGCGCGCGGCCGCGGCTGCTTCGTCACTCGATCCTCCGGCCGCGAGTCCTGCCTCGAGGCAGATCCTGGGTGTGTCCGTGCCTTCGAACCGCGAACACGCGACGGGCGCCGCGCCGGGCGCGTCCATCGTCAGCGCGGCAGCGCCACGCGTCACGGGCATCGCCAGCGCGACGCCCGCGGCTTTCAACAATGTTCGTCGTGATGGTGCGCGCCACACGGCCGTTTCTCCTTTATCAGCTGTGAGCTGTCAGCTGTCAGGCGCGCCGCAGGCGGCGCCATCGTTTGCGGAAGCGGAGTGAAGTGGAGCGAAGCCGCGGAGCTGGAGCAAATGATGGCGGCGCCCCCAGCGCGCGGGTCGGCATTCAGCATTCGGCATACTCTACGACATCCTTGACTTCGTCTGACGCGGGTGGCAGGCTCCCGCCGAAACATCGAAAGGCACCACATGAAACCCGCAATCCGCAGATGCCTAGACGCTCCGCGCGGCCTCGACCGGCGTTCCTTCTTCAAGACGCTCGGCCTTGGCGCGGCCGGCGCGATGGCGCTCACCGGAGAGGCCGCGGCGGACGCCGCGGCGAATCTCGTGCAGGCCAACGTCAAGCGCGCCTCGGAGCCATCCGCGCTCAAGATCACGGACCTGCGCGTCGCCGTCGTGGGCGGGGCGCCGTTTACGTGCCCAATCCTCCGTGTCGACACCAACCAGGGACTCGTCGGCTGGGGCGAGGTGCGCGACGGGGCGAGCGAGACCTACGCGCTGTTCCTGAAAAGCCGCATCCTCGGCGAGAACCCCTGCAACGTGGACAAGGTTTTTCGGAAGCTCAAGCAGTTCGGCAGTCATGCGCGACAGGCGGGCGGCGTGTGCGGCCTCGAGATGGCGATGATGGATCTCGCCGGCAAGGCCTGGGGCGTCCCGTGCTGGCAGATGCTCGGCGGCAAGTTTCGCGATCGGGTCCGCCTCTACGCCGACACGACCGAACGGGAGACGCCGAAAGAACAAGGGGCGATGCTCAAGGCGCGGATGGACCGCGGCATCACCTTCCTCAAACAGGATTTCGGGATCGGCCTTCTGCGCAACGTGCCCGGCACGCTTTCAATGCCGCTCGGCACCGACGCCGGCGGCGGTCAACGGGTCATGCATCCATTTACCGGAATCTCGATCACCGACAAGGGCATCGCCTGGCTGTCCGATTGGGTCGGCCAGATTCGCGAGACCATCGGGATGGAGATTCCGCTCGCGTCGGATCATTACGGTCACATCGGCGTCAACAGTTGCATCAAACTCGCCCGCGCGATGGAGAAGTGGGACCTCGCGTGGATGGAGGACATGGTGCCCTGGGAGTTCGGCGAGCTGCTGAAGCAGATCACCGCCTCGACGACGACGCCGATCCTGACCGGCGAAGACATCTATCTGAAAGAGGACTTCATCAAGCTGATCGACATGGGCGCGATCGACATGATCCATCCCGATCTCGCGACCGCGGGCGGCCTGATCGAAACCAAGAAGATTGGCGACTATGCGATGGAGCACGGCGTCGCCATGGCCATGCACTTCGCCGGCACGCCCGTGTCGTTCATGGCGAACGTCCACTGCGCGGCCGCGACGGAGAATTTCATCGCGCTCGAACATCACTCGCTCGACGTTCCGTGGTGGGAACAGCTCGTGCGAACCGCCGGCGGGCAGCCGCTCGTCGACAAGGGCTTCGCCATCGTCCCCGATACGCCGGGTCTCGGCGTGGAACTGAACGAAGAGATCGTGAAGCAGCACCTGCGGCCCGAGTCCGGTTTCTTCAAGCCCACGCCGGAGTGGGACAAGGAACGCAGCAACGATCGACACTGGAGCTGAGCCACGGATCGGCCCCTCGCGTCGGCACTCACGGCGTTGTGGCTTGCGGCCGCGATCGCGCACGCGGCCGTCGATCCCCTGCAACGTCTCCATCACTTCGAAGCGACCCGCATGTCGATGGCATGCGTCTACGCGATCGAGGCGCATGGCCCCGATGCGGACGCCCTGCCGCGAACCGTGAACGAAGCGTTCGACGAAGTCGACCGGATCGACCGGCTGATGAGCCACTACAAGGCCGCCAGCGAACTGTCGCGCGTCAACCGCGAGGCGGCGCGTCAGCCCGTGACGGTCGACCCGGAATTGTTCGACTTCATCGCGGACGCCATGCGCTATACGCGGGAGTCCGACGGCGCGTTCGATATCACCGTCGGCCCGTTGATGAAGGCCTGGGGCTTCTTCGGCGGCGAGGGCCACGTGCCGTCGGACGCGGCGTTGATCGCCGCGCGCCGTCACGTCGGCGCGGCGCACGTGACGTTGAATCCGGCGGCGAGATCGATCGCGTTCGACGAGCCCGGCGTCGAGCTGGACCTCGGCGGGATCGCGAAAGGCTACGCCGTCGATCGCGTCGTTCGCCTGCTGCGCGAGCGCGGCATCCCGGCGGCGCTGATCAGCGCCGGCGGAAGTACGCTCTATGGGCTGGGGGCGCCGCCCGGCCATCACGCGTGGCGCGTGGAAATCCAGGATCCGATCGACAGCGGCAAGGTCGCGCTCGCCGTTTCGTTGAAGGACCGGGCGCTCTCGGTCGCCGGCAGCTCCGAGAAATATTTCGAGGCGGGCGGCGTCCGCTATTCCCACATCATGGACCCGCGCACCGGCCGTCCCGTTCAGGGCGTCCTGAGCGTCGCGGTACTGGCGCCGACCGGAACCGCCGGCGACGCGCTCGACGATGCGTTGTTCGTGCTGGGTGTGGAAGGGGGCCGATCCTATCTTCGACATCTGTCAGGTGTGGAAGCGATGTTTTTCGTCCCTCACGAAACGGCCTGGAAGATGGTGCGGTGACTCGAGCGAGTCACGGTGCACATCAACCAGGACGGGCGCGTGTGGACGACGACAATGTAGCCGCTTTCTTCTTGACCGGAATCCGCGTAGCATGCGTGCGGTTTTCTTCTTCCACCCTTTTTGACGGAGCGCTGACGTGGCACGCTGGCTGCCGGTTCTGATCATGGCCCTTCGCCTGACCTCGTCCGTCCACTCGGGGGGCGCGAACGCGCAAACCCCGCAAGACCCGAAGCATCCGGACTTCCGTCCGACGCCCGAAGTGCCCGCGATGCCGAAGGCGTTGATGAAGTTTCCGAGGACCCGGATCACGCGTGCGAAGTTCCCCGTCGTGGACTTTCACCTGCACGGGGCCCAGCTGCGGACGGCCGAGGACTACCAAAAGATGGTCGAGCGGATGGACGAGACCGGCATCGGCCTGATCTGCAACATGGACGGCGGGTTCGGCGCAACCTTCGACCGGAACATGCAGGTGGGGGCGCCGTACCGCGATCGCGTCCTTCACTTCGCGCGCCTGAATTTCGAAGGCATCAACGAGCCTGGATGGTCGGACAAGACGGCCGCGGAACTCGAGCGGGATTTCCTTGCGGGCGCGGCCGGCCTGAAGATCAACAAGGTGCTCGGCCTCGATCTGCAGAACAAGGACGGCACGTACATCCAGGCCGACGATCCCAGATTCGATCCTGTCTGGGAGATGTGCGCCAAGCACGACAAGCCGGTGATGATTCACATCAGCGACTCGTACGGCCGCTTCCTGCCGATTGGTCCGGAGAACGAACGCTACGAAGCCGGACTCTGGCGCAGCAGTCCGGAGGGGAACTACTACAGGACGGGGCAGCCGACGCCGGACATCATCGAGAAAGCGCGCGAGAACATGCATGCGAAGCATCCGAGGACGCGCTTCGTCAACGCGCACATGGCGATGCTGTATTACGACATGGACAAGGTCGCGGCCCTGCTCGACAAGTACCCCAATGCCGACGTCGAGCTGTCGGCGACCGTGCAGGATCTCGGGCGCGCGCCGATCATGATTCGCAAGTTCTTCCTGAAGTATCAGGACAGGATCCTGTTCGGATCGGACGGCAACCCGGGACGCGGCGTCGACGAGTTCTGGATCCCGCACTGGCGGTTCCTCGAGACGTACGACGAGCACTTCGATCACCCGGCGCAGCTGCGCTCGGCAACCGGCGCGCCGCTCCACGGCCGCTGGCGGATCTCCGGGATCGGTCTGCCGGATGACGTGTTGCGAAAGGTGTATTACGCGAACGCGCTGCGCTACCTGCCGGCCGCACGCGCCTCGATCGAAAGGCAGTTGGCGGGCAGATAGACGATGGTGCGATTAGGCCGACGGCTCTTGGTGTTCGTTGTGATCGTCGGGGGCTTCGTGATTGGCCGCTGGGTTGGCGCGCAGTCGCTGCCACCAGGTCTCCCGGTCACGTACGATCGCCTGCTCAAAGCGCACGAGGAGCCGGGCAACTGGCTGATGTACGGCGGCGACTACCGCAGTCACCATTTCAGCACGCTCGAGGAGATCACGAGCGAGAACGTCCAGCGTCTGCGCGTCAAGTGGATCTACCAGATGCATCGCCAGAAGGTGGAGACCACGCCGATTGTCGTCGACGGCGTCATGTACGTGACGCGTCCGCCGAGCGATGTGATCGCGCTCGATGCCGCGACCGGTCGCGCGTTGTGGACGTACGAACATCGGATGTCGTCCCCCGTCTACACGTGCTGCGGCGACGTCAATCGGGGTCTTGCCGCATTGGATCACACGCTGTTCCTGACCACGCTCGATGCGCGGCTGCTCGCGCTCGACGCGCGTTCGGGGCGCGTGCTGTGGAAGAAGGAGATTGCCGATCCAACGCTGAATTACACCGCAACCGGCGCGCCCCTCATCGTCAAAGACAAGGTCATCGTCGGGATCGGGGGCGCGGAAGGCGGCATTCGCGGGTTCCTCGATGCGTACGACGCGAAGACGGGTGAGCGCGCGTGGCGCCTCTGGACCGTGCCCGCGCCGGGTGAGCCGGGGTCCGAAACGTGGGGCACCGGCGATGCGTGGAAGCACGGGGGAGGGTCGACCTGGACGACAGGCTCCTTCGATCCGGCGTTGAACCTGGTGTACTGGGGCACCGGTAATCCCGGACCCGACTACAACGGCGACAGCCGCCCGGGCGACAACCTCTACACGTGTTCACTGCTTGCCGTGAATCCCGATACAGGGACGATGAAGTGGCATTTTCAGTTCACGCCGCACGACACGCGTGACTGGGACGCCACGCAGGTTCCGGTCCTGATCGATGGCGTCGGCGGACGAAAGCTCGTGGTCGTGGCGAGCCGCAACGGCTTCTACTACGTGCTCGATCGCACGACCGGCGAATTCCTGCGCGCGAAACCGTTCGCGAAGCAGACGTGGACGAAGGAGATCGATTCGAAGGGACGACCGGTCGTCAATCCGGGGCAGGAACCGACGCCTGAAGGCAACGAGTCGATCTGGCCTGGCGTCGACGGGGGTGGGAACTGGATGTCGCCCAGTTACAGTCCCGCGACGAATCTTCTCTATTTCATGGCGCGCGAGGAGCGGCGGCGCTTCTTCAAGACGGACGCGCCTGAGTTTCAACCTGGCGAGGCGTTCTTCGGCGGCGGTGGAGGTGGTGGCGCGCGGTTCCGTCCCGAGGAGAGCTGGGGAAAGCTCGTCGCGGTGAGCCCGGAGACCGGCGACGTCAAGTGGGAACACCGCATCCTCGCACCGCCATGGTCCGGCGTGCTCTCGACGGCGGGCAATCTCGTGTTCTCGGCGACGCCGAGCGGCAATTTCTTCGCGCTCGATGCGCGCACCGGGAAGGAACTGTGGTGGTTCAACGGCGGCGAGCGCGTGTTTGCCAGCCCGATCACCTTTCTCAGCCGCGGCAGACAGATGATCACCATCCCGATCGGCGACGTGCTGATCGCGTTCGGGCTCGACTGATGCGCACGCTTACCGCGCTGGCGATCGGTTGGATCACGTGCGTGGCCCTGGTGTCGGCACAGAACCCCGAGCGTCGGCCTCGGCCGCTGCCATCGAATCTGCCGGAGACGAGTCCGTTCACGTCGGCAACGGATCTCGAGATCGGACGAAAGCTCTATCAGGGCCGCTGCGGTCATTGCCACGGGCAGAGTGGAGAAGGCGGACGCGGGGCCGTGCTGAACGCCGGCAACTTCCGGCGCGGCGGTTCGGATCGCGAGCTGTTCGTCACGATTCGAAACGGCATTCCGAACACCGAGATGCCGGGCGCATTCAACCTGCCCGACATCGAGATCTGGCGCGTGGTGGGATACGTCCAGCAGCTCGCGCGTCAGGGTACGGCGGAGCGGAGCGCCGGTGACGCGGTGGCCGGCGCGATGGTGTATCAGAAGAACGGCTGCGCGACGTGCCACCGCATCGACGCCGCCGGCGGTTTCATCGGACCCGATCTGACGGACATCGGCGCGAAGCGCGCGCTTCGTTACCTGAGAGAGTCGATCGTCGATCCGAGCGCCGACATCCCGCTCGACTACCGGCTGGTGTCCGTCACCGATCGGCGGGGGAGAAACGTCAGCGGCATTCATCTCAACGAGGACGAGTACTCCATCCACCTGCGCGACATCGACGGGAACCTCCGGTCGTTCATGAAGACCGAGCTGACCGGGATCACGCTGCCGCGGCAGTCCCTGATGCCGGCGTACGCGTCCTTGCCGCCCGTCGATGTGGAGAACCTCGTCGCCTATCTGAGTTCCCTTCGTCCCGCCAGACGGCCGTGAACGCCTTGTCTGCATTGACGGTCCTCCTCGTCTGTGCTCTGGCACCGATCGCGGTCACCCAGGGGTCGGACGCCTCGGATCATGCCGGCGGCGCAGACCGGGGTCAGACCCCAGAGACGAGGGATTCCGTCGTGTGGACGTTCGATCGGCTCGACAACATCGGCGGGCACAAGACGACGATGCTCGGGGATCCGCATGTCATCGACTCACCGGTCGGCAAGGCCGTCGAGTTCGACGGCGTCGATGATGCGTTGTTCATCGACGACCATCCGCTCGCCGGCGCCAAGCAGTTCACGTGGGAAGCGATCTTTCGGCCCGACGGTGGAGAGCGGGAGCAGCGCTGGTTTCATCTGAGCGAGCGGGATCCCGCGACCGGCGCGGACACTGACAACCGTATGCTCTTCGAAATCCGCGTCGCCGGCGACAGCTGGTTCCTCGATAGCTACAACCAGTCGGGAACGGCGAGCAAGGCGCTGATGAATCGGACGGCGCTCCATCCGCTGCGCGCGTGGTATCACGTAGCATCCGTGTACGACGGCCGGGAATTCAGCAACTACGTCGACGGCGTCAAGGAAGGATCGGCGGAGCTGTATCTCGCGCCGCATCGGCAGGGGCATACGTCGGTCGGCGTTCGCATCAACAAGGTCTTCTATTTCAAAGGGGCTGTTCACCTGGCGCGTTTCACGCGCAGGGCGCTCTCGCCGGCGGAGTTCCTCAGGAGCCAGAAGCCGTGAACCGACGAACCTTCTTCAAGTCGCTCGCCGTCGCGCCGACCGCGGCGCTGCTGCCGGCGCGTGACGCCGGCGCGGAGCTGCCGAAGGCGAAAATCACGCGCGTGCGGATCTTTCGGCCCCCCAACGTGAACCCGCTCTTCAACCAGAGCAACATGGTGGTCACGGTGGAGACCGACGCGGGCCTCACGGGCGTCGGGGAAGGCGGATCGAAGGACACGCTCGAGCAGTGCGCCGGCACGTTGATCGGAAAGAATCCATTCCACTCCGAGGCGATCTGGCAGGAAACGTACATCGCCTGGTTCTACCCGCCCGGCCGTGAAAAGGCGCACGCGCTCGGCGCGCTGGATCTCGCCCTCTGGGACATCAAGGGCAAGGCGCTCGGCGTGCCGGTTCACGAGCTGCTCGGCGGAACCGCGCGCGACTACTGCGAATGCTACGCGACGGCCGGCGTGAACGCGCCGCCGGGCGTGACATTGAGCCTCAAGGAACGGGCGCGCGCGGCGATGGAGGCGGGGTATCGCGCATTTCGAATGGGCGCCGCGGATCCGCCGATCGGCACCGTCTACGACACACGGGCGATCGTCCGGCAGATCGCGCAGAACTGCAAGGACGTGCGTGAAGGCGTCGGCCCGGACGGCAACTGGTGCATCGATCTTCACCAGCGGTTCGATTTGAACGACGCGCTGCGCGTCTGCAAGGCGGTCGAGGAATACGATCCGTTCTTCGTCGAGGATCCGGTCCGCGACGAGCACGCACTCCAGGACATTCCGAAGCTCCGGCAGATGACGACCGTTCCCTTGACGCACGGCGAGGAATGGGGTCTCAAGTGGGACTTCAACAAGCTCGTCGAAGGGCATGACGTCGATTTTGTCCGCTCGACGCTGCCGAACGTCGGCGGCATCACCGAAATGACGAAGGTCGCGGCGATCTGCGAGACCCACGCCGTCGGCATCATCCCCCACTTCACCGGGCCGATCGCAACCGCGGCGCTGGTCAATTGTCTGTCCACGTTCTCGGGTCCCGTTCTCATGGAGTACAACTACGGCGGCCGTCCGATCGAGTACCTGCCCGAGTGCCTGGACTTCAAGAACGGCAAGGCGTTCACGAACGAACGGCCGGGTCTCGGCGTGACGGTGGATCTCAATCGGCTGACGCTGATCGGCGAGGTGACGGAGCCGGGGCGGCGCAACGTGTACAGGCGTCCCGACGGCTCGCTGACCCATTGGTGAAAGACGGAAAGCGGAAAGCGGAAAGCGGAAAGAGGAAACGGAAAGTAGGAGGGCTGCCATGAATCGTCGCGACGCAATCGGCACGCTTTCACTCGGCGGCGCTTCCCTGCTGGCGTCGGAATCACTCCCTGAGGCGCTCACGCCGAACATCCATCCGGGCTACGCGCAGGCGGTCACCGGCACGGCGCCGGTGAAGATCCGCGATATCAAGACGATTCTCACGGCGCCGAATCGGATCCGGCTGGTCGTCGTCAAGGTCGACACGACGGAGCCGGGCCTCGTCGGCTGGGGGTGCGCCACGTTCACGCAGCGCGCGCTGGTCGTGCAGACGGCCATCGAGCAATACCTCAGGCCGTTTCTGATCGGGCGCAACGTCGATGAGATCGAGGACATCTGGCAATCGAGCTATGTCAGCTCGTACTGGCGCAACGGTCCGGTTCTCTTCAACGCGATGAGCGGCGTCGACATCGCTTTGTGGGACATCAAAGGCAAACGCGCGGGCATGCCGCTCTATCAATTGCTCGGCGGCAAGGTCCGTCACGGCGCGGACTGCTACTTCCACGCGAGCGGCAACAGCTTCACCGAGGTGGAAGACAGTGCGCGGCGGGCGATGGAACAGGGCTTCCGGCACGTGCGTGCGCAGGTCGCCACGCCCGGTTACGCCGGCTACGGCGCGCGCGGGACGGCGCCGGCCGCGGCAGGCGCGCAGAATGAAGCTGTTGGGCCGACGAATCCGCGTGCCGTCTGGGAGCCGGCGCCGTACGTGCGCATGGTGCCGAAGCTGTTCGAGCACCTGCGCACGAAGCTCGGCGACGAGGTCGAGCTTCTGCACGACGTGCACGAGCGCGTGACGTTGAACCAGGCGATCAACCTGTGCAGGGCGCTCGAACCTTATCGCCTGTTCTTTCTCGAAGACCCGTTTCCGCCGGAAGAGAACGACCACTTCCGGCTGTTGCGCCAGCAGACGAGCGTCCCCATCGCGATGGGAGAGCTGTTCAACACGCAGCATGAATACGTGCCGCTCATCAAAGAGCGGCTGATTGATTTCATCCGCATCCACATCTCGCAGATCGGCGGGTTGAGTCCGGCGCGCAAGGTCGCGGCGCTCAGCGAGTACTTCGGCGTCCGCACGGCCTGGCACGGGCCCGGTGACGCATCGCCGATCGCGCACGCCGCGCAACTGGCGCTGGAGCTCGCGAGCTACAACTTCGGCGTCCACGAGGGCAGCAGCTTTCCGGCGGAGACGCAGGACGTCTTCGTGGGATGCCCGGAGGTGAAGAACGGCTACATGCTCGCGCGGGAGAAGCCGGGCCTCGGCATCGAGGTGGACGAAAAGGTCGCCGCGAAATTCCCGGTCGTCGACGCGCCGCCCAATTTCGATTACTCGTGGGGAACGACACGAAGACGCGATGGGACTGTGATCAGACCGTAGAGCACGCCCCGGGGCGACGCCATCATTGGCTCCGGCTCCGCGGCTTCGCTGCACTTCACTCCGCCTACGCCAACGATGGCGCCGCCTGGGGCGTGCGATGCGAATTGTCTTCGGTCATTCGTCATCCGCCATCCGTCATCCGTCATCTTCGCAAGTCGACAACCGCGTACGTCCCGATCTTTGGAAGCGAGAACTCGGTGGCGCCGTCCGCGACGGCGA
The DNA here is from genome assembly GCA_003223835.1 of Acidobacteriota bacterium. Classification (GTDB taxonomy): domain Bacteria; phylum Acidobacteriota; class Vicinamibacteria; order Vicinamibacterales; family 2-12-FULL-66-21; genus Gp6-AA38. The sequence goes on from QHWR01000011.1 coordinate 25,665, forward strand.
AGTCCTGCAGCGGCAGGCGGCCCGCGCCGGCGACGTACGCGCCATCCTCTTTGTACGCGCCACGGAGGCGGATTCGCAGCCCCTCGATGTCGCGCCCGCCGTAATTCAGGAGGTGCAGCGAGCACGACCTCGCTCCCGTACACGCGCAGCGTCCGCTGCTCGTCGGTCAGTTGACGGCGGATCTTCAGCGCGAAGGCGCTCGGATCCGCGGCGTCCTCCACAGGGTAGTCGCGCGTGCCCACCGCGACGTTGATCCGGTAGCGCGGGGAAGGCGTCTTGACGGCATCGAACAGGAGGTTGCGGCGCGCCAGCAGGTTCATCACCTCGCCCGTGACGGCAGAACCATCGTCGACGACGGCGAGGTCGGCCAGGGAAGGCAAATCGGCGGCCGGGAGCGCCTCGAGGAACGCGAGCATCGTTCCAAGATCTTTCAGGTCCGACGGATCGATCTTCAGGATCGCGTCGGCGCCGTAGGCAAACGCCTCGGCGGCGGCGAGCGCGGCTTTGCCCGCCGGCACGTCGTAGACGTATCTCGCGCCCGGCGCCCGGGTGAAGCGCCAGCCGTTCGCGACGATCCACGGGGCGCGCGTGGGCGACGCCAACCCGGCGCGCGCGGTGACGCCCGGCGCGGGCAGCGCCTCCCGCGACGCAAGCTCCGCATCCGGGATCGGGCTGACTGAAAAGCCCGCGGCGCGCCACGCCGCGGCCCGGTCCGGCGCCACGCAGAGCTGTTTGATGCCGGCGGCCTCGAGCTGCGGCCGGCTCTCGAGACCCTGCGTCCAGTACACACAAGGCAGCGAGAGGACGGCGAGCAGCAGGCGCGTCATACCGTGACGTCCTGCACCGTAATCCTGGCGAGATCGTACACGCCCAGGCCCAACGTCGACGCGTACTCCACGTGCCCCGGCTCGCGGATGATGATGTTGACGTTCGGATCCGCGTCCCGCGCGCGCGAATCGTCCACCTTCAGCGATGCCGACGAGCGGTCCCAGATCGAGATCGCGCCTTCCGCGCGGCGTTTCTCGTCGATGACGTCGAGCAGCAGGCGATCGATCGCGACAGGATCGGTTCCGAACAGGATCCGGCGCGGATAGAAGACGTAGCGCTTCGTCCTTGCGAACGGACCGCCGTGCCACACGCCGCGCAGCCCGTCCATGATCTGCAGCACGGTCCTGGAACGAAGCGGCTCCATCGCTGCGAGCGTGCCGACCGCGGAGTAGGTGTGGGACTTGCCGCGCTGATGCGTGCGCGCGACGTTCGAGAAGCTGCCATACGCGATGTTCTTCAGGCACCCGGTCACGCCGGTCGCGCCGTGATCCTTCACGTTCGGGATATTGATGATCTTCGTCAGGCGCTCGGAGACGAGCCGCATCATGTTGGACCGCGTGTCGTCTTCGCCGAAAAAGTCCGCCTCGAGGTACGTGGCCGGATCGTAGCCGCTGTTGTCGACGTTCCGGTTGGCATGTTCGGCCGCGACGATCCGCACACCGTCGGGGAGGTGCGGCGCGTAGTTCACCTCGTCCAGTTGATTCTGAAAGCGCTCGTACAGATAAATCTGCGACAGCGGAACGCCGGCGCTCGTGAGCTGGCGGACGACCTCCGCCACGATCTCGTACGCGGACACGACGTACGGATAGCCGCCGCAGTTGACCTTGATGCCGACCACGTCGGAAGGGTCGAAGAATCGCCGCCACGCCGCGGCTGTCGTATCGGCGCCCGTCAGCGTCCGCATGCCGCGAGCGATCATCTCGCGCACGACGTCATCGTTGGCGGCGCCGGTGGACACGTCGACGCACCGGTCGGACCTGACCGATACCACACGGCCTGGATACGGACCAGGCATCCCGGGCACGGCGGAAGGAGCGTAGCGCGTGACGACCCGGAGCGCCGGAAGTCCGGATCGAGTCTGGAACCTCGCCGCAGCCGTAGTGGAGGCGGCCGCCGCCACGAGTCGGATAAAAGCCCTGCGATCCACGGATGAACCTCCGGCTATCCGCGACGAGTGAATACGACCACAGAGCGCACAGAGGCCACAGAGACCAATTGGGTGTTCTTCTCCGTGAGCTCTGTGATCTCTGTGGTGGTTAAATGCATGCTGTCTCCCGCACGCGGCCCGTCATCGCGCTTGACAGCGTCTGCGGCGTGCGCCATGGTTACGCACATTCCATCGAAGGTAAAGGGAGGACTCATGCGGATTCTGCGAGCTTTCCCGTCCACGGGCCTGCTCTTCCTCGCCATCACGCTCTCACCCGTCGCCGCCCTGGCGCAAACCGGCGCGGCATCGTTGACGGGCATCGTCACCGATCAAAGCGGCGCGGCGGTCCCCGGCGCGACCGTGGTGGCCACGAACCAGGCGACCAATGTCGACTACACCGCCGTGTCGAACGACACGGGCAACTATACCGTCACGTCGCTTCCCGTTGGAACGTACGTCGTCAAGGCGGAGTTGTCGCGCTTCAAGACCGCGGCGACGAAGCCGATCCAGCTCGAGGCGATGCAGATCGCGCGTCTCGACTTCAAGCTCGAGCTCGGGGCCGTCGAGGAAACCGTGCAGGTGACCGGCGAGTCCCCCGTCCTGCAGACCGAATCGGCAACCGTCGGTGAAGTCATCTCGGGCACGACGCTGGCGGCCCTGCCGCTCAACGGCCGGAACACCGGACAGCTCTCGCTGCTGCTGCCCGGGGTCGTCTCGCCGAACCCGAGCACGTTCACGAACATCCGCAACTTCAGCGGCGGCCGGCCGTACGTCAACGGCAATCGGGAGCAGACCAACAACTACATGATCGACGGCGTCGACATGAACGAGACGATCGACAACCTCGTCGCGTACCAGCCGAGCCCGGACGCGCTCGCCGAGATCAGCGTCGAGACGAACAACTACGCCGCGGACACGGGCAACGTCGCGGGCGCCGTGATCAGCAACGTCGTGAAGTCGGGGACGAATCTTTTCAAGGGGAACATCTTCGAGTTCTACCGGAACAGCAAGATGGACGCGAACTCCTGGTCGAACAACCGTTCGAACGCGCCCAAGCCGAACCGCCGGCAGGACATCTACGGCGGCACGCTCGGTGGACCGCTGCTGAAGAACAAGCTGTTTTTCTTCGGCAACTACCAGGGCACGCGGTTCGACGCGCCCGGGTTCGAAACGATCTCGCTCGTCCCGGACGCGTGGCGCCACGGCGACCTCTCCAGCATCGCGTCCGTCATTCGCGATCCGGTCACCGGAGTGGCGTTCGCGGGCAATCAGGTGCCCCAAAGCCGGATCAGTCCGATCGCGACGACGATCTTCAACAATCCGTCGCTCTACCCGCTACCGAATCGCACCGTGCCGGGGGGAATCACCGGGAACTACGTCGGCGAAACGCTGACGACGATTCGCGCGCATCAGGCTGACGCGCGCGTCGACTGGAACATTTCCGCGAAGGACAAGTTCTTCGGCCGGTTCTCGTACGCTGAATACGAATCGAAGAACAACAAGCGCGCGATTCCGCTGCTCCTGGGCAACCTGACCACGGCGCCGTTCCGCAACCTGGCGCTCAACTGGAACCGCATCTTCAGTCCGTCAGTCATCAACGAAGTCCTCGTCGGCTACAACCAGATCACGATCGTCTCGGACACGCTCGACTGGGCGGGGATCGGCAACGCCAACGCGACGTTCGGGATCGCGGGCGGCCAGCCGATCCCCGGACTCAGCTCGATCGGCTGGGGCGGCAGCAGCGGCATCGTCTCGGCGATCGGCGCCGGCGCGAGCGACACCAACACGCTCGACAAGACGTATCAAGTCAACGAGAAGCTGACCTGGATCCGCGGACGTCAGACGCTGAAGTTCGGCGGACAGCTCCTGCACTACGTCCAGCAGCGCTTCTATGCGGGTAACAACGGCTTGCTGGGTCTGTTCACGTACGGCGGCGGGTTCAGCGGCTCCCCGTTCTCCGATTTCCTCCTCGACCAGGTGGCCACGAAGGGGCGCGGCAGCTCGACGCCCCCGTGGACGCAGTTGCACAACCGGTCGGCCCTCTACGTGCAGGACGACGCGAAGGTCACGCCGACGCTGACGCTGAACCTCGGGCTGCGGTGGGCGTACACGCAGCCGCTCGTCGAGAAAGACAATCGTCAGGGAAATTTCGATCTGACGACGGGCCAGGAGATCCTGGCGAGCAACGGCAGCCGCGAGAATCGTGCGCTGTACAAGGCGTACAATAAAGGATTCGAGCCGCGGCTCGGGTTCGCGTGGCGTCCCGACGATCGATGGGTGGTGCGTGGCGCCTACGGCATCTCTCAGTACATGGAAGGAACGGGCGCCAATCTGCGGCTGCCGCTGAACCCGCCGTTCTTCTTCGAGTCCTTCGTTCAGTACGACTCGACGACCGGCGCCGGCGCGTTGGCGTCGGGATTCGCGGGGCTCAAGCCGCTCGATCAACCGTCGGGTCAGGTCCGCGCGTGGGATCCGAACCTCCGGCCGCAGTTCACGCAGCAGTGGAACGTCTTCGGCGAGTACCTGCTCACGCCGTCGACGTCGGTGAACGTCGGGTACGTCGGACACCACGCCACGCATCTCGTCACGCCGGTCGAAGGCAACCAGCCGCTGGCGGGGGCCGGGGATGTGTCGACCTGGCTGCCGCTGCAGCAGCGACGACCGCTGTTCGCGACCGCGCCGCTCATCACCAACATCTCGACCACGGCCGCGCGCGGGCGGAGCAACTATAGCGGCCTGCAGGCGAGCGTCCGCCAGCGTAACCTCAAGGGGCTCGAGTATCTCGCGTCCTACACACTCAGCAAGACGCTCACGAACAATCTCGGCTACTACGGATCGGGCGGCGTGGCCGCCGAGGGCGCGTACTGGATGAACACGTACCAGCCGGAATGGAACTACGGTCCCGCGTTCTTCGACGCGCGGCACAACTTCGTGTTCTCGGCGAACTATGAACTGCCCGTCGGCCGCGGCCGCACGTGGGCGGCGCAAGCGTCTCCGATCGTCGACGCGGTCGTGGGCGGGTGGCGCCTCAGCGGAGTGTTCCAGGCGCGCTCCGGTTTCCCGATCACCGTCACCGACGGCGCCAACCGGTCGCAGCAGGGCGTCCGCGGCAACGAGCGGCCGAACTGCGTCGGCAATCCCGTGCCAGCGGATCAGAACATCGACCATTGGCTGGACATCAACGCGTTCGCGCGCGTGCCGCTTGGCACCTGGGGGAACTGCGGGACTGGTGTCGCGCGGGCGCCAAGCTACAACAACATCGATACCGTGCTCGCGAAGCAGTTCAAAACGGGCGGCGACCGCTACTTCGAGTTCCGGGCGGAAGCGTTCAATTTGTTGAACCACCCGAGCTTCGGTCCGCCGGCGCGCGACATCAATTCCCCGAACAACTTCGGCAGGATTACGAGCACCGTCAGCACGGCGCGCACGATGGAACTGGTACTGAAGTTCTTCTTCTGATGGCGTCGTAGCGCAGGCCTTCAGGGCTGCGCTACGAAACGAGTTTCCAGCGGTCTCTGGTTTTTTCGACGATGAGACGATTCCTGCTCCTGCTGCTGACGGGCATCGCGGCCGCCGCGGCGGCCGCGCAACAGCGCCCCGAGTTCGATCTCCTCATCAGGAACGGCCGATGCCGTCCTGGACGTGGCGGTCGCCGGCGGCAAGATTGCCGCCGTCGCCGCCAACCTTGCGCCGGCGCGCGCGCGAGACGTCGTGGATGCTCACGGCTTCTACGTCACGCCCGGCCTCATCGACATCCACGCGCACGTGTTCTGGGGCTCCGAGTCGAACGCCGCGTACAGCAACGGCTACAGCGCCGTCCAGCCCGATAGTCACTCGTTCCGGAGCGGCCAGACGACGCTCGTCGATGCGGGCGGATCCGGATGGAGGAACTTCCCGCAATTCAAGGAACAGGTGATCGACCGATCGAAGACGCGCGTGCTCGCGTTCCTCAACATCGTCGGGTCCGGCATGAAGGGAGGACCGGTCGAGCAGAACCTGTCCGACATGGATTCAAAGCTGACCGCGATGCGCATCCGCCAGTATCCGGGCGTCATCGTCGGCATCAAGGTCGCGCATTACAGCGGTCCGGAATGGGATCCGGTGACGCGCGCGGTCGCCGCGGGCCGCGAGACGAACGTCCCCGTGATGGTCGACTTCGGCGGCCACACGCCGCCGCTCTCGCTCGAAGACCTTCTCCTGACGCACCTCCGTCCCGGCGACATCCTGACGCACATGTACGCTCACGTCAGCGGGCGAATGTCCATCGTCGACGACGAGGGAAAGGTGCGGCCGTACGTGTGGGAAGCGCGCAAGCGGGGCGTCATTTTCGACGCGGGCCACGGCGCAGGGAGTTTCGTGTTCGGCCAGGCCATTCCCGCGATGAAACAAGGGTTCTATCCCGACGTGATCAGCACCGACCTGCACATCGGGAGCATGAACGGCGGCATGAAGGACATCCTGAACACGATGTCGAAGTTCCTGAACATGGGCATGCCGCTGCAGGACGTCATCAAGGCGAATACGTCGAAGGCCGCTGACGTCATCAGGCGCCCCGATCTCGGTCACCTGAGCGTCGGCGCGGACGCGGACGTCGCGGTGCTCAATGTGCTGCACGGGACGTTTGGCTTCGTGGACGTGGCGGGCGGCAAGATGCCCGGCGATCGAAAACTGGAGTGCGAGCTGACGGTCAAAGGCGGCCAGGTCGTCTGGGATCTCAATGGCATCTCGCGGCCGCTGTGGAACGCGAACCGTCTGGAGCAAGCCAATGGCAAGCGTCAGTAGACGCGAACTGTTCAGGGTGGCGGGTGTTTTCGGCGCCGGCAGCTTGCTGCCCGCGCGGCGGATTCCGTCCGCGGAAGCCGCGGCGATGTTGCCCGTACCGCCGGGCGATCCTGGCTTTTATCAGTCGATCGGCGTCCGCCCGATCATCAACTGCCGCGGCACGTTCACGATCATCGGCGGCTCGATCGAGTTGCCGGAGGTGCGTGCCGCCAAGAGCGCGGCGAACCAGCAGTACGTGCAGCTCGACGAGCTGATGGACGGCGTCGGCAAACGCCTCGCGGAGCTGACCGGCGCCGAGTGGGGCATGGTCAGCGCGGGCTGTGCGGCGGCGATGTCGCACGCGACGGCGGCGTGCGTGGCCGGCGGAAATCCGGACCTGCACGTGCGCATCCCCAACCTCGCGGGCTTCGCGAAGGACGAGGTGATCGTCCCGGCACGCTCGCGCAACGTGTACGACGCGGCGATCCGGGCGGTCGGCGTGAAGATCATCGAGGTCGAGACGCCGGAAGCGCTGCAGCTGGCGATCGGACCGAAGACGGCGATGATCTACATCTTCGCCGGGCCGCAGCACGACAGCGGGCCCATGTCGACGCCAGCCATCTGCGGCATCGCGAAGCCGTACAACGTCCCCGTGCTCGTCGACGCGGCGGCCGAAATCCTGACCATCCCGAACGTCCATCTGCAGCGCGGCGCGACGCTCGTGGCGTACAGCGGCGGCAAGTACATTCGCGGGCCCCAGAGCGCGGGACTCCTGCTCGGGCGCAAGGATCTGGTCAAGGCGGCATGGGTGCACAGCGCGCCCCATCACGGCTACGCGCGCAGCATGAAGGTCGGCCGCGAGGAAATGATCGGCATGCTCGTGGCCGTCGAGAACTGGGTCAAGCGCGACCACGCCGCCGAGTGGAACGAGTGGATTGCCCGCTGCGAGTCCATCGCCGCACGTGTCTCGAAGATTGCCGGCGTCACGGCGTCCGTGCAACGCGAGCCGCACGAGGACCTCAGCAATCGAAGCCCGCAGCTCACCGTCAGATGGAGCACGGCGAGGCTCGGCGTGACCGGCGCGGACGTCGCCGACATCCTTTATAAAGGCGAGCCGCGCATTACGCTGACGGCCATGCGCCCCGGTGGACCCGCGCAGGACGCGAACGGCGATACCGGGATCTCGATCGTGTCGGCGATGATGGCGCCGGGCGACGACAAGATCGTCGCGGAACGCCTCGGCGACGTGCTTTCAGGCAGTCACACGCTCGAGCCCGCGGAGACGCCGGCGGCCGCCGTCACCGACGTCTCGGGAAAGTGGGAGATCGAGATCCAGTTCGCCGCCGGCCGCACGACGCATCGTCTTCACCTCCAGCAGATCGGCAATCGTCTGGAGGGCATTCATCAGGGCGATTTCCTCACGCGCGATATTTCGGGAACGATCAACGGCGATGCCGTTCTGCTCGCCAGCAGCGTGACCGAACGTCACGGCGACGCGCTCACCTACCGTTTCAGTGGAAAGGCCGCGGGAGACACGATGTCCGGCTCCCTCGACCTCGGCGAATACCTGGCGGCGGCGTGGAGCGCGCGCCGCCCGGCGTCGGGTCGCGCGCTTTGACGCTTCCGAATCCACGCTCGGCCGGCGCGCCGATGAGCCCGCCGACTCACGCGCGCTATCGCGTCGTTGCTTTGGCTACCGGGTTGGGGATGATTACGTACCTGGATCGAGCGTGCATCGCGACGCTCGCCCCGGGAATCACGCGCGATCTGGCGCTGTCGACGGTGCAGATGGGCTACGTCTTCACCGTTTTCCAGCTGGCGTACGCGCTGTTCGAAATTCCCACCGCATGGTGGGCCGACCGAAGGGGCACGCGATCCGTGCTGACGCGGATCGTGATCTGGTGGTCGTGCCTCACGGCGGCGACGGGTGCGGCGTTCAGCTATCCCGTCCTGCTCGTCGTGCGCTTTCTGTTCGGTATGGGTGAAGCCGGCGCGTGGCCGTGCGTCGCGCGCACGTTTTCCCGCTGGATTCCGCGGCGGGAGCGCGGAACCGTGCAGGGAGTTTTCTTCGCGGGCGCGCACATGGTCGGGGGCCTGACCCCCGCGCTGGTGCTCTGGCTGCTCCGATACCTCTCGTGGCGCGAGATTTTCGTCTGCTTCGGCACGGTCGGTTTCGTGTGGGTGGCGGTGTGGCTGACCTCGTTCCGCAACGATCCCTCGGAGCATCCGGCGGTGAACGCCGCGGAACTGCGGACGATCGTCATGGAACGTCTGCCCGACAGCGCCCACTCGGCAGGATGGGACTACTGGCGCACGCTCGTCGCCAGCAGAAGCATGATCGCGCTCTGCGTGATGTACATCCCGAACTGCATGATCTTCTATTTCTGCATCACGTGGCTGCCGACGTACCTCAGGCAGCGGCACGGGTTCGACGCGACGAGCCTCGGGATCTTCGCGGGACTGCCGCTCATCGTCAGCATCCCCGGGGATCTGCTGGGCGGGTTCGTCACCGATCGGCTCGTGTCGCGCTACGGGCTGCGCATCGGACGCTGCGGGCTGGGCTTTGTGGCGTACGTGATTGCCGGTCTGGCGCTGCTGGCCGCCGCTGCGTCCTCGACGCCGGTCCTGGCCGCGACGCTGATCGCCGTCGCCACGGGCTTGACGATGTTCACGCTCGGCGCGGCGTGGGGCACGGTGATCGAAGTCGGACGCAACCACGTCGGCGTGGTCGGCGCGACGATGAACTCGG
>QHWR01000011.1:35197-59183 GCA_003223835.1 Acidobacteriota bacterium
TTCTGGTCGGCGCGTTCTGCTGGACCATCGTCGATCCCAGGCGGCCGGTGTTCGACGAACCGCCGCCCCTGGCGCGCGACCGCGTGCCTTCCCCGATCGGGGCCGCAACCGCGTGACAGGACTGGACCGATTGGGACGCTCCGCGCAAGAGCTCGGCGCCGGCCACCACCTCGGCATCAAGGGCAATTGGCGTACGGCGGCGGGCCGAACTGGATCGACCGGTTCTGCAGCTGTAGCCGATAGGTCGCGAGGACCGCATTCTGGCTCGTGAAGGTCGGATCCGACGTGCTGTCGATGAAAACAGTGGCGTCAGTGTCCGTCAACGTCGCCGCAGGGTCGCTTTGCTTCGCCTTCCACGTCGCTTTCGTCACGGGCGCCGTGAAGAGCGATGGGTCGATCACCACCTCCCCGCACCGAAAGAACCAGGGTCCACGAACGCAGAGCGTCGGCGCCACGTGCCAGTTCCACCGGACCTGGCAGCTCGGATTGTTCTTCGTATCGACCTTCAGGCTGAGAAATCCACTGCCGTTTATCCACACCTTCCGCGGCGAGAGCTGCATGTTGATCATCAGCCGGCACATCTCGTGTGCCCGCCCCCAGCAGCCATCGTCCGGATACATGAAGGGGATGCACGGCGGTGGCACCGTCAGGGGGTTGCAGCTGGTTGCGTTCATCGCATTGAACACCTGCTGCGCCTTGGTCGCCGAGATGCAGCGAAACCACCACCATGGCCACCAACACCAGTACCAGAGATACCTCAACCATCGCCATGGCCATGCCCTCGGCTCGGGGAACCCGGGCTTAGGAAAAGGGGGAAGCGGCTCATCCGGCGCCGGAGTAAACGAGCGGACGTCGATGATGTTGTGTGCGTCGTCTTCGGTCAGGGCCACCGACGCGCCGGTCCGCAAGGCCTGGCGCAGTTGCTTCTCGATCTCGTCAAAGTCCACCGTCCCGCGCCGCAGTACATGACCCGCGTGGGACATCTCGAGCTCGACGCCGATGCCTTCATCGATCTGGTGCAATCGGACGATGCGAGAGACGTACGGGATGAGCAAGCGAGTAGGAGCCAACGTATTGGGGTCGACTTCGACATAGACGGGTCGGCGTTGCTCGTGCAGCCCATTCAGGATCTGGGCATAGCCTACCGATCGAGGATCGGCCGGATCGAGGCGGACCCGCCTTCCGGCTTCCAGCTCGATCGAGATGCCGCGGCCGCTCCGCAACAGCTCGGCCGGAGATCGATCGAGCGGCGGTTCGATCCGTTGGACAGTCGAGACGATCGCGTTCGGGTTTGGCATCTGAGCCTCCGTTGTGACCCCAGCAGAAAACCTCGCCGACCATCGTGACGCCTCGCTCCGGTCTGGTCGGCTGTTAGGATTAAGCCGCTGCGAATTGTACAGCGTTGCACAGGATGAGGAGTCGCGTCGATGAGCTCTGTGGTCTCTGTTCGCTCTGTGGTGAATACCCTCTGGACAACCACGCTGCTCGCGGTCGCACTCCTGATGGGACTGGCGATGTCGGGCCAGGCACCGCGGGAGTGGCGCGATTATGCCGGCGGCCCCGACAGTTCCAGGTTCGTCGCCGCGACGCAAATCACCAAATCAAACGTCCAGCGGCTGCAGGTGGCCTGGACGTACCCCGCCGGCCAGACGGACTTCAATCCGCTCGTCGTACGCGGGATCGTCTACGGCCGCGGCCCGAACAACTCGTTCGTGGCCCTCGACGCCGCGACGGGAAAGCAGATGTGGAGTCACGAAGGGGTGCTGGGCTTCAACAGCCGCGGCGTGAACTACTGGGAAAGCCAGGACGGCAAAGAGCGCCGCCTGATTTTCAGCGCCAACGACATGCTCGAGGCGCTCGACGCCGCGACCGGTGAGCCCCTGTCCTCGTTCGGCGTCGAGGGCCGCGTGGATTTGCGAGTCGGTCTGGATCGCGATCCGAAAACAATCAAACAGCAATCCCGCATCCCAGGCCGCGTGTTCGAGAACCTGATTATCCTCGGCTCCGCCACCAATCAAGAGTACGACTCGGCGCCGGGGGACATTCGCGCGTTCGATGTGCGCACGGGCGCGCTGGTGTGGACCTTTCACACCGTCCCGCGGCCGGGCGAATTCGGCTCCGACACCTGGCCCGAGGGAGCGTGGAAAACAGTGGGGGGAGCGAACAACTGGGGAGAGCAATCCGTCGACGAGCGGCGCGGCATCGTCTACGTGCCGACGGCCAGCGCGAAGCACAACTTCTACGGAGGCTACCGGAACGGCGCCAATCTGTTCAGCGACTGTCTGCTCGCGCTCGATGCCAGGACCGGCAAGCGTCTGTGGCACTTCCAGACGGTGCACCACGACATCTGGGATCTCGACAACAATTCCGCGCCGCAGCTGACCGCCATCCGCCGCGACGGCCGCACGATCGACGTCGTCGCGATGGCCAGCAAGACCGGCTACCTCTATGTGTTCGATCGCGCCACGGGACAGCCGATCTGGCCGATCGAAGAACGTCCGGTTCCGCAGAAGACAGCGGTCCCCGGTGAGACGCTGTGGCCGACGCAGCCGGTTCCGACGGCTCCGCCGCCCTTTTCACGTCAGAAGTTCACCGTCGACAATCTGAATCCCTACATCCTGACGCCGGAGGAGCGCGAGCAGTTCCGACAGCGGATCCGGAAGGCGAGAAACGACGGCCCCTTCACGCCGATCGGTTTCGAGGACGTGATCCACATGCCCGGCAATCAAGGCGGATCGAACTGGGGCAGCACGGCCGCCAATCCGGCGGACGGCAGCGTGTATGTCATCGGGTTCAACGTGCCGACGATCATTCGACTGCTCAAGCCCGGGGAGACGCGCTCCGGACAACGCGGGGGGCCGGCGGAAATCGTGAAAGAGGGACGGTACGTGACCGAAGGGTTCGGCCTCTATCCGACGATTGCCGATCCGCCGTACACCACCCTGACCGCGTACGATCTCAACCGCGGCACGATCAAGTGGCAGATCGGACTCGGCGATGATCTGCGTCTCGTGAGTCAGGGGGTGAAGGGCACGGGTACCGCGGGGATGTCGAAGGGGGGAATCATCGTGACGGCGACCGGTCTCGTCTTCGTGACGGCCGCCGACCGCAAGGTTCACGTCTACGACAGCGCGAGCGGCAAGCAGCTGTCCGAGTTGCCGCTGGGCGCGACGACCACCGGCGGCCCCTCGATGTACGAGCTCGACGGCCGGCAGTACCTTCTCGTGACGGCATCCGCGAGCGTTCCTCCGCCGTCCGCACCGACAGGCATCGTCGCGTACGCGCTGCCGCGCGACTGACCGCGCAGCCCACTCCAAGATGCAACGCCCAGCGGAACGCCCGTTAATGCGCGCCTAGAACTCGAATCGCGCGCCCAGCATCGCCGTCCTCGGGTCCAGCGTGGCGATGATACGGTTGTAGTTCGTGCCGTTGGCGAGGAAGAAGTTCGTCACGGCGTTCGAGTTCAATGTGTTGAACAGGTCGGCCATCAGCGTGACCTTGTACCGGTCGAATTTAAACGCCTTGTCGAGCCGCAGGTCGAGAAGCGCTGTCGTGTCGGACCGACTGTTCTTGATGTTGTCGGCCAGGAACGTCACCGTGCCCGCGTTAGGCAGGGGCGTACTAATCAGGCGGCTGTAGCCGTACCCGCTCTGGGTCCGCACGTTCACGGCGAATCCGACCGTGTATGGGAAGACGTACCGACCGATGAGGCGGCCCTGCCAGTTGGTGCTTTCCTGGCGGTTGGACACCGCCGGGTACGCGTTCTGGAAATACCCGACGCCCATCGGATCGGAGTTGAGCGGACTGGTGGACGCCGTGTTCGCCCTCAGCTCGTCGCGCCACTGATAGTAATCGTGTCGTACGTATAGTCGCCGCCGCCCACATCCGCCGGGATGTTCGTCACGACGTTCTGGACCTGGCCGCGCAACGCGGGCGGGATGTCCATCAGGTCGAACGTCTGATTGACGCCGGGAGGCGGATCGCCGACGTTTCGTATCGGAATCGTCACGGTCGTCGGCACCGTAAACTGGCCGTTACGAAGCACGTTGAACGTGGTGAAATCCTTGCGCACCATCTTTCTGATGTAGGCCGCGCGAATGAGTGACTCGCCCCAGAACTGCCGCTCGAACGCCGTGCTGATCTCGTCGGCGTAGGGCGTCTTCAGATTTTCGTCGAGCACGGTGGAGGTGCCGCCCGAGGATCGCACGAGGGTACCCAGCTCCTGCGGTCCGTCGTAGAGGCGATTACCGTTCTGATCGAGGAACTTGAAATCTTTGCGGTTCGTGCCGCCCGGATTCAGATTGTCCAGCCGGTCGGCAAAGTTGTAGTAGTAGCGGCCGTAGAACACCTTCAGCACGGTGTTCCCCTGACCCGTCACGTCCCAACTAATACCCGCGCGCGGCATCACGGTATGGCGCACGAGCAGCGTCTTGGCGGGACTCGTGAACGCCTCGAAGGCTTCGGTAAGGATCGGCTTGCGAATCGATGCCTGGTAGTGCGGCCGCTGCCGCTCATACCGGAGGCCGAGGGTTAGCGTGATCCGACCGCTCGGGGCCCAGCGATCCTGGATGTACGCGGCATGCCGCATGTTGCGATCGTCGTTGCCGGTCCAGTCCTTCTTGAAGCTCTCGAACGTGTTGAAGTCCGTCAGGCGGATCTCGTCGACGAGTCCGTTCCGATCGAGATAGAGAATCGGCCCGGAGTTCCCGTTGTTGGTGGAGACCGACTGATCGTCCTGCCACTCGAACCCAAGCTTCAAGTCGTGGCTGCCCAGCTTGTCGGGAAGAAAGTAGGTGCCCTTCACGTAGAGCTGCGGCTTGTTGCGGTCGGCGTTGAACGGACCGCCCGCGTTGCCGACCAGCCATCCGGCGCCGGTGTCGAAGTCGGTGCCGGTGTCGTGGCGCGGCGGATTGTCATGAAAGTCGACGCGCGGTTTCATCGGCCAGCCGTACCCGAAGAGCCCGAGCTGCGCATCGACGAAGAACCGGTTCGTCCAGAGGCGCTGCCACTGGCCTTTGTACAGCCACGACGCGCTGTCCTGCGCCAGCACCGCCTCCGGACTCACCGCCGCCGACAGACCGCGAAACGGCTTCTGTTTGCGTCCCCACGCGTAGTACCCGATCGCGGTGTCTTTCTGGCTGATCTTCCACGTGCCCTTGCCGGTGAAGTTGTCGAAGATCCCGAGATCGGTCGCGATGTTGCGGGCGACGCCGGAAATCACTTTGTCGATCTTGAAATGATTGTACGCGGCGAAGAACCAGACGCGGTCCTTGACGAGGGGCCCGCCGAAGTCCGCGTGGCCTTCCCAGAAGATGAGGTTCGGCTGCCCGGTGAACCCGCGCGCGCGCGTCCCGTCATCGATGTTGTTGCCGACGAAGTTGTCCGCTTCGTACGTGATGTTTGTCAGCGCCTTGAAGATGTTGCCGCCGCTCTTCGTCGTCTGCACGACGGCCGAGCCTGGGGTGTTCATCTCGACATCGGCGCCGGCCGCGCTCACCGCGACTTCCTCGTTGACGAAGTAGTCCGCGTACCAGCCTGCCGCGCCGGTCCCTTCGGTCGTGTCGACGCCCTCGTTCACCACGCGATTCTGATTGCGGATGCCGAAGCTCTCGTACCCGGACTGCTGGCTCTTATGGCTGCCGCCGATGTCGAACCCGAGCATCCGGACGCCCGGCGCCTGTCCCAGCATCGACCAGATGTCGGTCGCGGTCGGAATGCCCACCAGCTTCTCGCCCGAGAAGGCCGACCCAACCTTCGTCGTCGCCATGTCGACGACCGGCGACTCGCCCGTGACGGTGACGCTCTCCGCCAGCGTCGCGACCTGCAGCTGGATATCGAGCGTCAGCGTCGTGCCAACGCTCAGAACGATTCCTTCACGTACGAGCGTCGTGAATCCCGCAAGCTCGTAGGTGAGGGCATAGTTGCCCGACGGCAGTGCCGGAAAGCGGTACCTGCCATCGGATTCGGTGATGACCGACCTCGTGCCGATCAGCGCCGCGGATTTCGCGGTGACCGTCACGCCGGGCAGAATCGCGCCCTGCGCGTCGATCACCGTGCCGATGATGCGTCCCTGCTCGATCTGCGCCGTCGCCAGCGCCGGTGTCAGCAGCAGCATCAAGGCTACGACCAAGACACATAGCCGCTTCATCGAAG
This sequence comes from Acidobacteriota bacterium, assembly GCA_003223835.1. Classification (GTDB taxonomy): domain Bacteria; phylum Acidobacteriota; class Vicinamibacteria; order Vicinamibacterales; family 2-12-FULL-66-21; genus Gp6-AA38. The sequence goes on from QHWR01000011.1 coordinate 41,351, forward strand.
CCTCCTCCTCCACAGCGCTGAATCGTGCGCCCTCGCTTCGCCCCTGTCAAATCCGCGCATGACCTTGGGAACGCGTGATGGCTTGCAAATCGCGTAAGCTCTCGGGATGCAGCGACGCGATTTCCTCTCGAATGCGCTCCTCGTCCCGGCGTTGGCGGCCGTCGGGCCGGACCAGGCTCCGCAACCGGACAAGACGGCACGCGGCTTGAAGCTCGGAGCCGTAACGTACAACATCGCGAAGGACTGGGACCTGCCGGCGCTGATCAGGAACCTGACCGACGCGGCATTCGACGCGGTCGAACTCAGGACGACGCACAAGCACGGCGTCGAGATCGCTCTGCCGCCCGCCGCGCGCGCGGATGTCCGGCAGCGCTTCGCGGACTCCCCGGTGAAGCTCGGGGGGCTTGGAACCACCTGCGAATACCATTCCGCGGACGCGGCACAGCTCAGGAAAAACGTCGAGGAAACGAAGGCGTGGGTGACGCTCGCGCGCGACGTCGGCGCGCCGAGCGTCAAGGTACGTCCGAACGGGCTGCCGAAAGAAGTCCCGGAGGAGCAGACGCTCGAGCAGATCGGCAAGGCGCTCCGCGAATGCGGCGCGTTCGCAGAGGATCACGGGATTCGAATCCAGCTCGAAGTGCACGGCGACGGCACGTCGCGCGTGCCGCGCATTCGCCGGATCCTCGACTACGGCGGTAATCATCCCGCGGTGCGCGTCTGCTGGAACTCCAACCAGACAGACCTGCTCGATGGCGGGTTCGAGGCGAACTTCCGGCTGGTTCGCGATCGAATCGGCCAGATCCACATGCGCGATCTCTTCGTCGAAGAGTATCCGTGGCGGAAGCTGATCGCGTCTCTGACGGAGATGAAATTCGACGGCTATTGTTTCGCGGAGATTCCGGAGTCCGCGGATGCGGTGCGGGTGCTCAGGTATTTTCGCGGTCTCTTCCGCGCGTACCAGAATCTGCTCTAGCTGTAGCTCCAGCTCTACCTCGCTCCACGCCGCCTCCTATTGACATCCCAAAGGTCGGATGATACACCTTTGGTATGGCCAAAGGAGCGGGCGAGCGGACGGACGTCCTGCAGGGCACCCTCGACCTCATGGTGCTGAAGACCCTCGAGACGATGGGTCCGCTCCATGGCTACGGCATCGCCCGGCGAATCGAACAGATGAGCGACGACCTGTTGAAGATGAACGAGGGCACCGTCTACGCCTCGCTCATGCGCCTGCTGCAGCGCCGCTGGATTTCCTCGAGCTGGGGCGCGTCGGAGAACAATCGGAGAGCCAGGTTCTACGCCATCACCGCGTCCGGCCGGCGGCAATTGACGAAAGAAACGGAGAACTGGGGCCGGATAGCCGGCGTGATGGCGCGGCTTCTCCGCGCCGCGGAGCGGTCCTGACATGTGGGCCAGGCTCGTCCTCATCGTCTCGCGCCTCCGCTTCGCCTGGTCGCGCCGCCGCGTGGACGACGAGATCCGCGGCGAGCTCGAGGCGCACCTCGCCCTGCTCGCCGACCGGTATGTCCATTCGGGCATGACACCGGAAGAAGCCCGCCTCGCCGCACGCCGGCAGCTCGGGAGCGTGCGCGCGATTCGCGAGGAGATTTACGACATGAACTCGCTCCCCTTCCTCGACACGACCGCGCAGGACCTTCGCTACGCGACGCGGCTTCTCCGAAAGAACCCGACATTCGCGCTCGTGGCGATGCTGACGCTGGCGCTCGGCATCGGCGCCAACGCGGCGGTGTTCCAACTCGTGAACGCGCTGCGTCTCCGCTCGCTTCCCGTGGACAGGCCGTACGAGCTGGTGTCGGTGGGCATCGATCAGCACGGCAAGGGGCGCGTCGGCCGAGGCTATGCGGGGCGATCGATTTTCACCGAGCCGTTGTGGCAGGAGATCCGCTCCCAGCAGCAGGCCTTCTCGTCGTTGTTCGCGTGGGGCAACGGGGGGTGGGATCTCTCGACCGAAGGCGAAGTCGTGTTCGGGCGAGGCCTTTACGTCAGTGGACAGTTCTTCGACGCGCTCGGCGTGCGCGCGCACGCCGGCCGCCTCCTGACCGAAGCGGACGATAGAAAAGGATGCGGCTCCCCCGGCGCCGTGTTGTCGTATGCGTTCTGGCAGGCGCGGTACGGCGGCAACCCCGGCGCGATCGGGCAGACGATCACGCTCGACCGGCGCCGGTTCGATGTGATCGGCGTCGCGCAGCCCGGCTTCTTCGGGGTGGAAGTCGGCCGCGCGTTCGATGTTGCCCTCCCGCTGTGCGCCGAGCCCTTGATACGTGGGCCACAGCCGGCGACCGGGCGGCGCGACGCCTGGTGGCTCGACATCATCGGACGTCTCAAACCGGACTGGACCCTCGAGCGAGCGCAGTCGCACGTTGCCGGCATGTCGCCCGATATCTTCCGGGCCACGGTCTCGCCGTCATACAAGCCCGAGATCGCGAAGGCCTACACGTCGTTCACGCTCACCGCGACATCTGCCGCCACGGGCGTCTCGAACCTGCGGAACGCGTACGCGACCCAATTGTGGGTCCTGCTCGGTGCCACAGGGTTGGTGCTCCTCCTGACGTGCGCCAATCTCGCCAACCTGACGCTGGCGCGCTCCAGCGCCCGCGGCCGCGAGATTGCCGTGCGCCTCGCGATCGGCGCGTCGCGCCGCCGTATTGTCCGCCAGTTGCTCACGGAAAGCGCGCTCGTCTCCGGGCTCGGCGCGGCGGGCGGGCTGCTGCTCGCTCGATGGATCAGTCAGACGCTCGTGAGCGTTCTGAAACTCGGTCCCGCTCCCGTCTTCGTCGATCTGACGCCGGACTGGCGCGTGTTCGCGTTCATCGTCGCGGCCGCCGTCCTCACGTGCCTGCTGTTCGGCCTGAGCCCGGCGCTCACGGCCACCCGCCGCGATCCGGCGGCGACCCTGGATCCCGGCGGTCGATCGCCGACCGACAGGCACCAGGCGGCGAGGCTCCGGCGCGCGCTGGTGGTCGTCCAGGTCGCGCTCTCTATCGTGCTCGTGGTCGGCGCCGTGCTCTTCGCGCGCACGCTGAGGAACCTCGCCGCCGTCGACCTCGGCTTCGACCCGCGCGTGGTGCTGGCGTCTGTCGACCTGCGCCGGACCACGGTGCCGCCGGAGGCGCGCGCGGGGGCGTTCGCCGCGATCGCCGCACGAATCCGCGACGTCCCCGGCGTGCGCGACGCCGCCGAGACGTTGATCGTGCCGCTCAGCGGCGGCGATTGGAACAGCCGCATCGTCAAGGGGGGCGTCGCGCAGGAGGGCGACGTGCACTTCAACGAAGTCGGCGGCCATTACTTCCGCGTCATGGGGACGCCGCTCCTGGCAGGACGAAGCTTCGACGATCGCGATCGGCCGGACACCGTGCGGACGGCCGTTGTCAACGAGACCTTCGCGCGCCGCCATTTCCAGCAGGTCGATCCGATCGGCCAGACGTTTCAGATGGACCTTCCACCGGGCGCTCCGCAGCCCGTCTATCACATCGTCGGGCTGGTCAAGGATGCGAAGTACCTCGCGGTGCGGGAGGAACGTACCGCCGCGATCGCCCGATTCTCCGCTCGCGAGTCGAGCAGCATGTTCCTCCCGATTGCGTATCTGCCCGTCTCGCAAAACACGATGCCGCCGCCTGATTTTCGGATCGTCGTCCGAGCGGATGTGCCGTTGGCGTCGCTTACCCGCGCATTGACGCCGGCCATCACCGAGGCGGCGCCCGGCGCCGCCGTCGCCTACGACGCCGTCGCGAACTACATCGACGCCTTGCTCGTCACCGAGCGCCTGATCGCGTGGCTCTCGGGATTCTTCGGCGTGCTGGCGATGGTGATTGCGGCGATAGGCCTGTACGGCGTGATGTCTTTCCTCGTGACGCGCCGCAGGACGGAAATCGGCGTTCGCATGGCGCTCGGTGCCGAGCCACGTACCGTGATCCGCATGGTGCTCGCCGACTCCGGCAGACTCCTCGCGTGCGGTGTCGTCATCGGCGTGGGGCTCGCCATTCCGGCCGCGCGATATGCAGCCAGCCTTCTTTACGGCTTGCCGCCATCCGACGCCGCGTCGTTCGGCTTGGGCATCAGCGCGCTCGTACTCGTGAGCCTCGTCGCGGCGTGGATTCCCGCCCGCCGCGCGTCCAGGCTCGCTCCCGCCGCGGCGCTTCGCGAGTAGACCGTGAACGGCCGCGTGTCGATCCTGTCGCCGCCCTGCGGGCCGGCCAGCTCCGAACAGAACCGTCGTTAGCTTGCTCGGGCTGTCGGTTTTTGAAACCGCGAAGGCTGACCACTGTTTGCACTACATTGTTGGCTGACGACGATACGTGCAAGGCACGTGTCCGGCTTCGCAATGGTCGTTCACGACAAATGAGCGCAGACAGACTGGAGATGCATATGAATCGCCGGAGCTTCCTGAGCGCGGCCGGCGCGGCCGTCGTCGCCGCCGGATTCACCGACGCCCGCACGCAGCAGGCGGCTCCAGGACAGCCCTCTCGGCCGGGTTCGGGGCCGGCGCGCTTCCGAACAGGCCTGGTCGCGTACTCGTACCGCCAGGCGCTGCAGGCCAAGACGATGACGTACGAAGATCTGATACGCATCGCCGTCGAGACGGGCACGGACGGCATCGACATGACGGTGTACTGGTTGCCCAGCACCGCTGATGATTACCTGTTGCCGTTGCGTCGTCTCGCCTACAGGAACCGCGTCGAGATCTACAGCATCGGCACGCGCGTGCGGCTCGCGCAGCCCACCACCGAACTGCGGGATCAACAACTCGACGAGCTGCGCAAATGGCTCGACGTCGCCCAGAAGGTCGGCGCGACGCACGTGCGCGTGTTCGGCGGCGCGAAGCCGGACGGCGCCACGCTGGATCAGGCGATCGGCTTTGCCGCCGAGACGCTGAAACGCGGCGCCGAGTACTCGGTGTCGAGGACGACGGCGGCATCACCGACTTCGCAAAGGAGACGATTGAAATCGTCACACGCGCGGACTCGCCGTGGGCCGGCATGAACCTCGACATCGGAAACTTCCGGCCGCCGGCTGTGTACGATCAGATCGAAATGTCGATCCCGTACGCGGTCAGCACCCACGTGAAGACCGAAGTGGCGCTCGACGATGGCAAGACCCGCGCGCCGTTTGACTGGGACCGCGTGTTCAGGATGTTTGCGGCGCACGGGTTCCGCGGGTATATGGGCCTCGAGTACGAGGCGCCGGGCGATCCGGCAACCGCGGTGCCGGACTATCTCCGCCGCCTGAAGGCATTGGCCGTCAAGTACTCGGGTTGAGCAACGTCGTGTTCGGTGCGCGTGAGAGCGATAGCGGTGGACGCTTGAACCCTGAAGTTGAAGCCCGCGTCGCCGCCGCGTACAACTGGGACTCCCTCGACAAGTCCGTGCCCAGATAGGCCGCGCGATCGAGCTCGCGACCACCAACCTCGTCGTCCTTCCCGGACGCGGCGCGGCGGGACACATGCTACGATCCCGCACGCGTAGCCGAACTTCTCTCGCTGTACCCATCAATGAGCAAGCGCACCATCGCCGACCTCGCGGGCAGCCAGCCTTCCCTGCTGTACCCGCCGTATCTGTCGACGCGCTTTCGCGCGCCGTCGCGGCCGCTGATCCGGCTCCCCGAGACGCTGTCCGAGCTCAACGCGCCCGTGTACGGCTGGTGGCCCGTCGGCGACGCCGACCGCGACCTGACGCGGCAACACGAGGGGGAACCGCAGGGGGAACGGATTATCGTCGCGGGACGCCTCCTGGACGAAGACGCACGTCCGATCGCGGGAGCGTTGATCGAGCTGTGGCAGGCGAACGCGATCCGGCGCCCCTCGATCCGAACTTCACGGGCGCCGGACGCGCAATCACCGATGCGGACGGCCGCTACCAGTTCACGACGATCAAACCGGGCGCCTACCCGTGGCGGAACCACGACAACGCGTGGCGGCCGGCGCACATTCATTTTTCGGTGTTCGGCTCGAGCTTCCGGACGCGGCTCGTCACGCAGATGTATTTCCCCGGCGATCCGCTGTTTGCCCACGATCCGATCATGCAGTCCATTCCGGACGAGCGCGCGCGTCAGCGGCTCGTCGCTCGCTTCGACCTGTCGCTCACGCGCGCCGAGTGGGCGCTCGGCTATGCGTTCGACATCGTCGTGCGCGGCCGCGACGCGACGCCGTTCGAGGAGCGCCGGTGAGCGACGCGCGCATCGAGGCGGGACTCCTGGTCGCGACGCCGTCGCAGACGGTCGGACCGTTCTTTCACGTCGCGCTCACGCCGGAGACGGCCGTCGGCACCGTTCAGCCGACAATGGACGGCGATCGCCTGCATGTGGTCGTGCGCGTGTCGGACGGCGAGGGAGAGCCGGTCAGCGACGCGATGGTGGAAATCTGGCAGGCGGCCGCGCGGAACAGCGCTCCATCCACCGTTCGCGGCGATGCGCCCTGCGGCTTCGGCCGGCTCCCGACCGGCGAGGACGGGACGTGTACGTTTGAAACGGTCCGTCCGGGACGCACGCCCGATGGACGCGGCGGCTGGCAGGCGGCGCACATCAACGTCTGCCTGTTCGCGCGCGGGCTGCTGCGGCAGTTGCACACGCGCCTGTACTTCGCCGGGGATCCGGGGCTCGAGGGGGACGCGGTGCTCGCGCTCGTGCCCGAGCCACGCCGCCAGACGCTCGTCGCCACGCGTGATGCCGCGCGGCCGGATCGCTGGGTGTTTCACGTGCGGCTTCAGGGGCGGGACGAGACGGTGTTCTTCGATGTCTGAGGTCGTGGCGTGAGCGTTCGTCTCCTCGAAAGCCTGGCCACCACCGACGCGCTCGCGGACGTCTTCTCGGATGCGGCGCTGCTGTCCGCGATGCTGCGCTTCGAAGCGGCGCTTGCGCGAGCGGAAGCGCGCGCGGGGGTCGTCCCCGCATCCACCGCCGACGCGATTGTGGCGGTACCGCTCGAGGCGTTCGACGCCGCGGCGCTCGCGCGCGCCTCGAGAAAGTCCGGCACGATCGCGACCGCGTTCGTGGACGCGCTGATCGCCCGCGTCGAGGCGGATGCCCCGGCGGCGGCGGCGTTCGTTCACTGGGGCGCCACGAGCCAGGACGTGACGGATACGGCCCTCGTCCTCTGCCTCGCGCGGGCGAAGGACGTCCTCGCGAAGGATCACGCGCGCCTCGTGGCCGCGCTGCGCCGCCTGTCCGACCAGCATCGCGACACCGTGATGCTGGCGCGGACGCTCCTTCAACCGGCCGCGCCGACGACGTTCGGGCTGAAGGTGGCGGGGTGGTTCGGCGGGACGTCGCGCAGTTACGCGGGCCTGGCGGCGGCGTATCGCGACGCGTGCGTGACGCAGTTCGGCGGCGCCGCCGGAACACTCGCCGCGTTGGGACCGCACGGGTTGGCGGTCGCGCGGGATCTCGCACGAGACCTCGGGCTCGCGTTGCCCGACGCGCCCTGGCACACGCATCGCGAGCGTCTCGCCGCGCTCGTCGCGTCCTTCGGCGTGTACACCGGCTCGCTCGCGAAGATCGCGCGCGACGTGACGCTGCTCATGCAGTTCGAGGTCGCCGAAGCGGCCGAGCCCGGCGGCGGATCGTCGTCGATGCCGCACAAGCGGAATCCCGCCGGGTGCGCCGTGGTGCTCGCCGCCGCGACGCGCGTTCCCGGCCTCGTCTCCGCGTTCCTCTCCGGAATGGCACAGGAGCACGAACGTGCCGTCGGCGGGTGGCACGCGGAAGCGACGACGATCGCGGCCGTCGTCCAGAGCTGCGGATCGGCGCTCGCCGCGACAGCCGACCTCGTGGAAACGCTCACGGTCGATCCGGATCGGATGCGTCGAAACCTGAGCGGCACTCGCGGCGTGGTGTTCGCCGAGCGCGCGATGGTCCTGCTCTCTCCCGCTCTCGGGCGTCAAGGGGCGCGGCGCGCCGTCGGCGCCGCGATCGAGGCCGCGTCCGCGGGCGGCGAGAGCTTCGTCCGCGCGCTCACCCGGGATGCCGAAGCCGCCGCGGTCCTGGGGCGCGAGGCGCAGAACCTGGACAAGCCCGACGACTATCTCGGAAGCGCCGAAGCCTTCCGGCGCCGCCTGCTCGGCGACGAGAAAGACTAGCCGACATGCCGTTGCTGACCCTGCGCGATGCCACGATCTTTTACCGTCTCAGCGGCCGCGACGATCGGCCCGTCCTCGTGTTGTCGCACTCGCTCGGACAGGATCACGGAATGTGGGACGCGCAGGTCCCGGATCTGTCGGCCCGCTTCCGCGTGCTGCGGTACGACACGCGCGGACATGGCGCGTCGAGCGCGACTCCCGGCGACTACCGCGTCGAACAGCTCGCGCGGGACGTGATCGCGCTCGCCGACGCGCTCGGCATCGCGCGGTTCGCGTTCTGCGGCCTGTCTTTGGGCGGGATGATCGGCCAGTGGCTGGCGGCTCACGCGCCCGATCGCATCACCGCGGCGGTGCTCGCGAACACGTCCGCCCGGCCCGAGGCCGAGCGGATGGAGGCACGCCGCCGTGCCGTCCTTGCCGGCGGCATGCGGGCGGTCGCCGACGACGTGATGGCCCGCTTCTTCTCGCCGAAGATGCTCGCCGCGGATTCTGGCACGGTCGCGGACGCGCGCCGGACGCTGCTCGCGACCGACCCTGCCGGCTACGCCGGCTGCTGCGCGGCGATCCGCGACATGGATCAGGGCGCCGCGCTCGGCTCGATCCGGTGCCCGGTGCTCGTCATCGGCGGCGATCTCGACGTCGCGCTCCCGTGGAGCGGTCACGGAGCGCTCCTCGCCCGCGACATCGCCGGCGCCGCGGTCGTGCACCTCGCCGCCGCGCACCTGTCGAACCTCGAATGCCCGCGTGCGTTCACGGCGGCGGTCCTGCGATTCCTCGAGCCTGCGGGCGCCGCGCCCGAATCGGGGATGCGCGTGCGCCGCGCGGTCCTCGGCGACGCCCACGTCGATCGCGCGCTGGCGGAGACGACCGACTTCACGCGCGATTTCCAGGACCTGATCGCGCGATACGCGTGGGGCGCCATCTGGACGCGGCCCGGACTCGACGTCCGCACGCGGCGCCTGCTGGTCCTGGCGATGACGGCGGCGATGGGCCGTTGGGAAGAGTTCCGGCTGCACGTGCGAACGGGACTCCCCCGCGAACTCGAATGGTGCGATCTCGAGGAAGTGCTGCTGCAGACGGCGATCTATGCCGGCGTGCCCGCGGCCAACACGGGCTTCCACCTCGCGTCGGCCGAGCGCGAGCAGGGCGGCGCGAAACCGCCGGTCACCTGACGATCAGAACGTGCGGTTGAACAGACGCTCCGCGTTGCCCTGGTAGATCTTGCGGCGGGCCGCGGCGGTGATCTCCAGGCTGTCGATGACGCGGATCGTCTCCCGGATGTACATCGGTCCCCCCTCGGGATCGAACGGCGCGTCGGAGGCGAAGACCACCTGGTCCTCGCCGAAGAACCTCAGCCCGCATTCGGTCGCGGCGCGGCTGCCAAAGACGGCCGTGTCCGCCCAGAACATCTTGAAGTAATCGTACGGCCGCTTCGGCATCGACCGCCGCAGGCCCTCGTAGTCCTCGTCGGCGGTGCGCGCGCCGAACTGGTCGAGTCCGTAGCCCACGCGCCCCTCGAAGTACGGAATCATCGCGCCGAGATGGTGGGCGACGATCCGGATCCGCGGCAGCCGATCGAACAGCCGCGAGAACACGAGGCGGTGCATGGCGGCGCTCGTCTCGTAGGGCCAGCCGAACGTCCACCAGATCTCGTACTTCGACTTCCCCTCGGTTGCGTAATCCGCGAATTCGGCACCGCGCGCGGGATGGAGCAGGATCGGCGCGCGCAGACGATCCGACGCGTCGAACAGCGGCACGAACCGCGCGTCGTCGAGCGGCAGCCCGTTGACGTTCGAAAAGAGCTGCACGCCGAGCGCACCGAGCCCGGTCACGGCGCGCTCGAGCTCCGCGACGCTCGCATCGGGATCGTTCAGCGGCAGGGACGCGATGAAGCCGGGAAAGCGATCCGGGTACTGTCGCACCAGATCCGCCATCGAATCGTTCGCGAGGCGCGCCAGGTCGATCGCCATCCGGCGATCGGGGTTGATCGCCTCGATTGGCGGCGCCGATAGCGACAGGATCTGCCGATACTCCGGGCCGAACTCCTCGAGCACACGAAATCGCACGTCGAGATCGTGAAGAAACGGAATCCGCAGCCACCGCTTGATGGCCCCGGGACGCGTCATCACCTGCTTCAGCCGCTCGAAGAACGGCGCCGGAAAGATATGGTTGAAGACGTCGATTTTCAACATGAATGTGCGGCGTCCTGCGAATGCCCGGTGACGATCGCGGCGAGCCCCGCCGGGTCGCGCGGCGGCGCCTGGCCCCGCCAGGCGATGTGCAGATCCGGACGGAGCAGGATCAAGTCGTAGCCGTACACATCCCGCGCGATCGTCGCGTCCACGCCGAAAACCGAAAGCGGCGCGCCGGTTGCGCGCATCGCGCGCTCGAGCCCGGACGTATCCGCGGTCGTGCCGCCGAGCCGGAGCAGCGTATACCCGTCGCCGATCCGATCGTGCAGCGCATCGCCGGGCGCGATCCACACGTGCGGCAGCCGCGCGCCGGGCCACGTGGTCGGCACGTACTCGCGAAACAGGTGTTCGGGGCCCCCGGGTTCGTTCCAGATGATCGGCGACCCGACGTAGCGGTAGCCGAGCTCGGCGCCGATCATCTCGTTCGTCTTGCGCTGCTCGACGTCCGCCACGCGCGCAAGAGCGTCCCGCGTCGCCTGCCCTTCGGGTGTCGCCTCGCGGATGTTCGGCCGGAACTGCGACCGCCACCGCCGCCGGCCGATGAATGCGTAGCGCGACGCGCCGACGTTCCGGTCTCCGACCTGCCGACGCTCGATTTCATACGACGCCAGCAGATGCGGCCCGCCCCAGCCCTTCAGCGTCGCCTCCAGCTTCCATGAGAGATCGATCGCATCGCCGACGCCGGTATTCATGCCGAGACCGCCGGTGGGAATCATGAGATGCGCCGAGTCGCCGGCCAGAAAGACCCTGCCGCCGCGATAACGATCGGCGAGCAGGAGATTCAGCTTCCACTGGCCGACGTACAGCATGTCGAACCGGACCGGGACGCCCACCGTGCGCTCGAACTGCACGGCCATCTCCTCGGGGCGCTCGACCGAGGCGTGCAGCGTCCAGTGCTTCGTCGAGTCCTGCATGATGAGAAACGTCGATTGACCGTCCGCGATGTGGTAATGACGTCCGCGCCCGGGACCGTCGCCGATCGGAATCCGATCGTACAGCTCCGGACAGAAATACAGTCCCTGATAGAAGCGCGCGAGATCTCCTTCTCCCCGCAGCGAAATCCCGAGCTGCTTGCGGACGGCGCTGGCGCCTCCGTCGCACCCGACGAGAAACCGCGCCCGGATCTCGCGCGCCTCACCTGCCGTATCGGACACCCTCGCCACCACCGCGTCGGGCTCTTCGCCCAGCGAGAGGAATTCACAGCCGTACCGGAGCGACACCGTGGAGAATCGCTCCGCTTCCGCCTTGAGCAACGGCTCAATCGTGTATTGCGAGATGAGCTGATATGGCTCGCGCGGCATCGAGCCGTCGTCGCACGCCGCGATCTGCGCCTCGGCCTCGGCCACCGACGGGTACGGCAGCCGCAGCAGCGGCGGTTCGTTCATCGCCAGCGCGATGTAGACGTCCATCGGGATCTCGCGGTCGAGCCCCGCGGCGCGCACCTTCGCCGCGATCCCCATCCGCCGGAAGATCTCCATCGTCCGCGCGTTGCAGCGTTCCATCTTGGGGAGGAACTCGGGCGCGGGTTTCCTCTCGATCAACATGGAGCGGACGCCGCGGCGGCCGAGATCGACCGCAAGCGTCAGCCCCACCGGACCCGCTCCGACGATGAGAACGTCCGTGTCCATGTCCAGCAGTCGCCTAACCGCCGCCGAGCGGCCCCTCCATCGGCCGCACGTCGTACGGGCGCCCGGCTCGCCGGCACCAGTACTCCCACGCGCGCTCCAAGGTGAACGAGGTGCGCGTGGCGAGCACCGCGCGCACCTCCCCATCGCTCAGGAACGTAACCTCGCCGAGCGCGCTGGCGCGCTGCTGCAGCGTGGCGTTCAGCTCCAGGTAGATCGCGTTGAACACGACTTCCCGGAGCGAGCCGCCGGCGACGACGCATCCGTGGCCGCGCATGAGCGCGACGGAGCGCGGTCCGAGCGCGGCGGCAAGGTCCCGCGCCATCGGAACGGTGGCCACGAGCAAGTTCGTGTCGCCAAACGACGTCCGCGAGTCCCACACCGGGACCTCCGTCCCCATCGAGGCGCACATGTGCATGATCGGGCGCAGAGGGACGCCGGTCACGCCGAACGGAATCACGCCCGGGCTGTGGTTGTGGACGACGGCGCGGACGTCCGGGCGGGCCTCGTAGATGGCGCCGTGGATGAAGCGCTCCGCATACGGCTTGCGTCCGGCGGGCTCGAGGGGCGTGCCGTCGAGCGCGAACTGCATGATGTCCGCCGCCTCGATGCACTCGGGCGCGCGCGCGCGCGAGAGGCAGTAGCGATCGGTGTATGCGGGATGCCGGACGCTGACGTGGCCGAAGGCGTCGACGATCCCCTCGCGGGCGAGGATCCGGTTGGCGGTGACGAGTTGCTCGAGCGCGGCCGCATCCATGCGAGCATTATCGTGGATTCTGGTCTAGAATACCGTTCCGCCCGGCTTTGGTCGGACCATTCAGGCGCATGACCGCACCCGCGTACAGGACCGCGCTCGTCACGTATCCGCACACGCAGGCGCTGAAGGACGGCGCCGTCCGGCCGCGCACGTTCACGTTCGACTTCGAGGACGTGCCCGTGATCGTCAAGGCGTTCCGCCGCATGGTCCGCGGGCTCGAGTTCGACATCTCGGAGATGGCGATCACGACGTACCTCACGGCGAAGGCGCACGGGAAGAAATTCACCGCGGTGCCCGTCTTCCCGATGCGCGCCTTTCATCACGGCGCGATTCTCTACAACACGAAGTCGGGGATCAGGACGCCAAAGGACCTGGAGGGGAAGAAGGTCGGCGTCAATCGCGGCTACACCGTGACGACCGGGCTCTGGGCGCGGAGCATCCTGCAGCACGAATATGGCGTCGACCTGAAGAGGATTACATGGGTGCTGTCGGGCGACGAGCACGTCGCCGAGTACCGGCCGCCCTCCAATGTCGTGCCGATCGCGGAGGGCCGCACGCTCGAGGAGATGCTGCTGTCGGGCGAGATCGCGGCGGCGAACGGGATCCAGACCGACTCGCCCGACATCAAGCCGCTGATCCCGAACGCGAAAGAGGCCGGGTTGAACGGCCTCCGGAAGGGCGGCCTCTACCCTATCAATCACACCATCGTGGTGAAGGACGATCGCCTCGCGGCGCACCCTGAGCTTGCCGCGGACTTGTTCGACGCGTTCGTCCGCGCCAAGAAGATTTACGTCGACCGTCTCGGGTCCGGCCAGATCGCGGAGCCGACGGCCGCCGACAGGACGTTCGCGAGCGTGATGGAGATCACGGGCGATCCGCTGCCCTACGGCGTCGCGCCGAACCGGCGCGAGATCGAAGCCGTCATCCGGTACAGCGTCGAGCAGGGCATCCTGCAGAAGCCTCTCGAGGTCGAGGACGTCTTCGCGAGGGGAACGTTGAACCTGGCCGGCTGAGAGCGCTACGCCGATGCGTGCCGGCCGAGGAACGCGAGGATCCGCGCGGGCGCCGTCGCTTCGGTCTGCCCTTCCACCGGCACGTCCCAGTAGTCCGCGCGCGTGAAGCATTCCTCGAAGTAGCGCGCGGCCGAGATCGTGTGCGCGTGATCGTTGCCGGGCACGATGAGCGTCGGGATGTCGAGGCGCAGCAGATCTTCCGGCTCCGCGCCGGGAGCGGTGTCGCGGTCGAACAGCGTGCGCGCCGTGACGGCCAAGAGCAGCAGGTAGGCGTCCCGATCGAGCTTCGCGTAGGCCTCGGCGAACGCGCGGTCGCGGCGCAGCACCGAGACCCACGGCCCGCCGCGTGGGTCGCCGCCGAACGGCTTGTCGCTCTCTCCCGCCAGCGCGACAACGCCCGCGAGCCCGTGCTGCCGGACGTAGGCCGCGTGCTCGTCGAAGCGCGCGTGCCCCTGGATACGGTAGTTCGCGCCCCCGACGGGCCAGTAGAGGACCAGCCGATCGACAAGCTGCGGCCCGGTCGCCGCGAACGCCGCGGCCACCGAGCAGCCCATGCACGCGCCAATCACGTGCGCGCGCGAAAAGCCGAGATGCGCGAGCAGCTCTTGTCCCTGTCTCGCGTAGTGTTCCCACGTCAGGCGCTCGACGCGGCCGCCCGACTGCCCCGTCTCGCGGCGATCGAAGACGATGCAGGTGTACTTCTTCGGGAGGTGATCGAGCAGCTTGATGCGCGCGTACACGCTCTGCGTCGACCACTTGTCGAGCGTCGCGTCGAACCCGCCGGGCGAGAACATCAGGATTGGCGGGCCGTCCCCCAGGACCTCGTAACGCGTCTGGATCCCGTCGATGACCGCGGTGGCCACGGCTCTCGTCAACGCGCCGGACGGCTCGCCGCCGCCCCGCGGATCTGGCGTCCCGCGCGCACGTCTTCGGCGAACGCGGTGAGTCCTTCGAGCGCCGACTTCGCCACGGCGGCGTAACGCTCGACGTTGTCGTCGATGGCCGACGCGAGATATCCGATCGCCGCGAATCCCAGCCGGACGCGTCCGTCCAGCCACGGTCCGCCGCCGAGCCCGCCGATCACGGGGATTCCAACGGCGTTCGTCACGGCCTCGCCGGCAACCGGACCGGAGTTCGTGAAGTCGAGCAGCGACGCGCCCGCCGCCTCGAGGCTCTTCGCTTCGTCGAGCAGCCGATCCTTCATGTCGGTCGCGAGGTCGGGGCCCGCGTTCGCCATCCCGCCGTACCGCAGCGCCGTGTGTGGAGTGATCCCGAACTGCGCCCACACGGGAACCCCCGCGCGGACCACGGCGCGGACGGCGTCCGGAAACGCGGACGCGCCGTCGAGCTTCACGAGATCGGCGCCGCCTTCCTTCACGATCCGGATCGCCGCGCGCACCGCGGCTTCCGGACCTTCCTGCAGCGGCCCGTACGGAACGTCGCAGCTCACGAGCGCGCGGGTCGCGCCGCGGCGCACCGCCCTGCACGCGATGATCATCTCGTCGAGCGTGACCTCGAGCTCCGAGCGGTGCCCCCACAGGTTCACGCCGATCGAGTCGCCGACCGACAGCACATCGGCGCCCGCCCGATCCGCGATGACGGCGAGCTGGTAGTCGTACGTCACCACCGCGACGATCTTCCTGCAGTCGCGCTTCATCTGCTGCAGCGCGGGGATCGTCACCTGCTCGCGTGTCATGTGCACGTCATCTTATGGTCCGGCCATTTTACCGCGTCACCGTCCGATGCCGATGAGCGGCCAGTAGAGCGGCACCAGCAGCAGCAGGATCAACGCGGTCGCGACCGACAGGATCGCGCCGACCTTCAACATGTCCTTGTTGCTGAAGTACCCGTACGAATAGCCGACGACGAGGACGGCCGATTCGTAGATGAAGACCTTCGGGCCCGCGCCGAACGTCCAGATCATTCCGAGCGCCAGCGGGTCGATGCCGTGCGTCTTCGCGAACGTCATCAGGATCGGCAGCGACGTCGCCAGCATCGCGATCTCGTTGCCGATGACGATGTGGTACAGAAACGCCGACCAGTACAGCACCATCGTCGACACCCACGTTCCGGTGATGTGGGGCGTCATCCACGCGAACAGCGCGCCGGTAATCACGTCGAGCGCTTTCGTCTGGACGAGCACGTTGCTCAGGCTCACCGCCGCGGCGACGAAGAAGATCGGCAGGAAATTGATGGTGCGGACGTCCTTCGTGTCGAGGACGCCGATCCCCGGCACGATCGCGACGAGCCCGATGCCCAGCCCGATCATCGGCGGCGGAATGTGGTGGAGGAAGTCCGTGATCCAGAAGCCGATCGCGATCAGCATCAGGAGCGCCGTCTTCACCTCGAGCGCCGACCACGACCCCATCTGGTTCAACTGCTGACGGAGGAAGTTGCTGCCGCCCGGCAGCTCCACCGTCTCGGGCGGATAGAGCCACAGCGTCAGCCGCCACGCGATCACCATCACGATGATGTCGCACGGCAGGAACGCGAGGAACCACTGGCTCCAGAGCACGGTGACCTCGCCGTACTTCTCGATCGCGCCGCGCGCGGTAATCGACGACGCGCCGGCGATCAGCATCTTGTCGAAAATCGTCGCCTGGTAGACGAGGACGATGAACATGCCGCGCGCGATGTTGCTGCCCTTCGCGAGCCCGAACGCCTCGACGAGCCCCATCGCGATCGCGGCCATGATGACCACCCGCGCGATGCCCGACGGAACGATCGCGGTCAGCAGGAAGTTGGACACGATCAGGCCGAGCAGCAGCCGCGGATAGCTCGAGCCGATGCCGCGCATCACGACGTACGCAAGGCGCCGCGCGAGGCCCGACTTGCTGCCCATGATCCCGAAGCACACGGCGCCGAAGAGGAACCACGCCGAGCTGTCGGCGAATCCGGAGAATGCGGTCTCGAACCTCGCAATCCCGAACATCCAGAACAGGAAACAGCCGAGGATGCCCGAGACGCCGTGGTCGAGCACCTGCGTCATCCAGCACGCAATCATGAAGGCGCCGACGGCGAGCGCGCTGTGCGCGCGCGGGTCGATCCCGAGCGGCAGAAACCGGAACGCCGTACAGGCAGCGCCGATCAGGAGCAGGTAGGCGAGCCGCCGGTAATCGCGGGGGGAATCGTCGTCGGCGGCGTGGAGCCGGCGCCGCCCGGCTGAGTCGGACGGCGCCGGCGAAATGGTGCGCAACGGACGGAGATGTTAGTGCTGTCCGCCGGTCCTGGCCGCGCCGGGTTTGGCGTTGGTTTTCGCCGGCTGCTGGCCGTACGTGATCTGCGCCCCCGCGCCGGGGAAGTAGTGGTCGTAGGTCCCCGCGTTCGCCTTCTCCATGACCTTGAAGGCGTAGTCGCCGGGGGCCGGCGCGTAGTCCTTCAGGTAGTCGCCGGCCGCGTTGATGCCGGGCACCTCCGGGATCCAGTCTTCCGTGAGCAGGTAGTTCGGATCGCCGTAGCGCGACGCGAGCGCGCGCACCTCGGGGTTGTCGAGGCTCGTCATGTGCCCTTTGTCGAGGATCGTCACCCATTTGTTGGCGTTGCGCAGCCGGACCTTGTACGTCGTGAAGTACGTCTGCGTGTGCCAGCCGTGATCGAACGCGACGTTGTGCTGCTCGGTGAACTCGCGCCACTTCTTCGACTCGGTCGGTGCGTCCGGGTCGTGCCAGAGACGAATGCCGAGACCCCAGTGGATGACGCCGGAGCGGACGCGCTCCGGGCTCGTGTTGCCGGTCTGCGCCAAGACGCCGGGGTGACGGAAGCTCTTGGGGTGCGAGCCGAACGCGATCTCGTAGAGGTACCAGTAGCCGGGCTGGTTGTGATACGGGAACGTGAGATCGTTCAAGCCGGGGTACTGCAGGAATTCCTTGAGGGCCGTCCCTTGCGCGCCGCCCCCCTTCACGTCGGAGATGAATCCGTCCTTGAAATAGATCTCCCAGCGCGGGAAGAAGCCGCCGTGTCCCTGCGTGCCGGCGAGCACGCCTTCGATCCGCGCGATCGGTTCGCGCGGCAGCCATTTCGCCTGGAACGCGGGGTAGTTCACGAACGAGTAGCCGAAACGTCCGGTCGCCTGGTTCGGAAACATGTAGAGGTGACCGCGCTGGTACGCGCCGGCCGCCCATCGCTGCGCCATGTCTTCGGTGATGTCGGCGTGAAGGTT
>QHWR01000011.1:59254-70134 GCA_003223835.1 Acidobacteriota bacterium
GGAGGTCGTAGACGTTGTCCTGAATGAACGTGCCCAGAAACTTGTCCTGCAGCGGATAGAGCTGGCGGCGCAGACCCGTGCTCCCCCCCTTGCCCCAGAACACGCCGCGAACGTCCGGATGCTTCGTCAGGAAGTCCTTGATGGCGTCGCCGACGGCGAAGCGGGCCCGGTAATCGCCGGCGCCCGACGACGTTTGACCGGTGTCCGTATCGGCTCCCTCGCCTTTCGGCTTCTGGCCGGTCCTGGTCAGGACCGTCTCGGCGCTCCGCCCAGGGAAGAGCGCCGCGAAGGTCTGCGGATCCTTCTGCTTCAGCCAGGCCGCGGGCTGCGACGGATTGGGGAATTGACCGGTAATCCAGGCGGTCGCTTGATAGATGCCGGCTTCCTTGATGTCCTGCCCGCCCAGCCGGCGCTGGCGGTCGGCGGCGGCCTGCTCCTTGGTGACCCCCCTCATCTCGTAGGTGTACTTGAAGTAGGGCGTGATCTTCCGCTCCTCGAGCGCCCTCTTGATCGCCTCGATCACCATCTGATCGGCCTCGTCGGCGGCGACGATCAGCACCTTTTCGCCCGGCTGCAGGATCCCCATCCCCTTGCCCTGCAAGCCGGACTGATTCCGTACCAGCATCCGGGCGGCGGGCATGAGGTCGTCGATCGATTTCGGCGTCCTGAAATACGACGGCCATCGCGGCGCGGGATACTTCTCGCCCGCCGCGGCCCCCACGTGCGCCGGCGATTCGCCGGCCGTCGAGGACTGCTGGCTCCTTCCGCAGCCGGCTGCGGCGGCCGCGAGGGCGCAGACCCCAGCCATCCAGAGCCGCGTCAGTGAACCGTGCTTCGGCATGTCCAGCTCCTCAGATTGGTCTAACCTTTGGCCGCGACATGTAACACACCGCGTCGCGCCGGGTCAACTCGGGAACCCGACGGCCGGACGGCGCGTCTTTCATGGTCCGACCAATCGCGTCCTGGTGTATCGTGCGCCGAGCGTCGAAGAGGGGAGGATGGTTCCTATGCGCATCGGAGGACTGAGGATCGTCGCGTTCACGCTGTCGCTGTTCGCCGCGGCGCCCGCGCCTGCGCTCGCGCAGTCGACCGGCGGCTCGATTTCGGGGACCGTCACCGACGGGACGGGCGGCGTGCTGCCCGGGGCCACCGTCGTGGTCACCCACACGGAAACGTCGGTCGCGCGTACGCTCGTGACCGACGCGGGCGGCCGCTATGTCGCCCCGAATCTGCCGCCCGGGACCTACGCCGTCAAGGGCACGCTCGAGGGCTTCACCGCCGTCGTGCGGAGCGGGATCACGCTCACCGTCGGCCGCGACGCGGTCGTCGATCTGCGGCTGACGGTCGGGCAGATCTCCGATCAGATCACGGTCGTCGGCGAAGCCAGGACGATCGACACGAAAACCGCCTCGACCGGGGGCCTGATCTCGACTGACCAGATTGAAGGCCTCCCCCTCAACGGCCGCAGCTTCGTGGAACTGGCGACGTTGACGCCGGGGGTCCAGCTGACGCAGAGCGGCGGCCAGAGCACCAGCACCGGGTTCGGCGCGAAACTGAGCGTCAACGGGTCCCGCTACACCGCCAACCTGTTCACGCTCGACGGCACCAGCCTCAACGATCAGTACAGCCAGGCCGGCAGCGCCTCCGGCAACGTGCTGGGCGTCGAGGCGGTCCGCGAATTCCAGGTCCTCACGAACAGCTTCAGCGCGCAGTACGGCCACCACACGGGCGGCATCGTCAACGCCGCGACCAAGTCGGGCACCAATACGGTGCACGGCTCCGTCTTCGAGTTCCACCGCGACGACGCGTTCGACGCGAAGAATCACTTCGACGCGATCAAGCCGCCGTTCCAGCGCAACCAGTTCGGCTACTCGCTCGGCGGACCGATTGTTCGCGGCAAGAGGTTCTTCTTCACCACCTACGAAGCGCTCCACGAGCGCCTCGGCGCGACGCATCTGTTCACGGTGCCGTCCGAGAGCGCGCGGGGCGGCACGGTCAACCCGCAGATTCAGCCGTACCTGCAGTCGTACCCGCTGCCGAACGACGGTGTGTTCTTCGGCACGGCCCGCGGCGAGTACCGCCGCGTCGACCAGCGCAGCACCGACGAACATTACGGGATGGGCCGGATCGATCGTCAGCTCAACGCCGCGAATCAGCTCTTCGTCCGCTACACGCTCGACGACGCCAGGGTCGACGACCCGAGCTCGCTCGTCGTGGGGTCGCGGCTCAAGACGCGCACGCAGTTCCTGACGGCGGAACACACGATGATCCGGGGATCGTCGTTCCTCAATCGCGTGCAGTTCGGGTTCACGCGCAGCCGCCTCGACGGCGTGGACTACGTGCTCGACGGCGTGACGCTGCCGCGCACGACGTTCACGGACATCACGCGGGGGATCGCCGCCATCGGCGTGACCGGCCTCAGCCAGTGGGGCGGCGACACGACGAACCCGAAGTTTCACCGCTTTCACCTGGAACCGGGGCGCGCACAACGTGAAGCTGGGCGGCGACGCGCAGGTGCTGCAGTTCAATCTGACGTCTGACTTCACCTCGATGGGCCAGTACACCTTCAGCTCGCTCGACAATTTTCTCGCCGGCCGGGTGAACCAGTTCAACGCCGTCGTGCCCGGATCCGACGCGACGCGAAATCTTCGCCAGATGGCCTTCGGCGCGTACCTGCAGGACGACATCCAGGCGCGCAAGAACCTGACGCTCAACATCGGCGTGCGCTACGAGCCGGCGACGTCGGTGACCGACACGAAGAACCGCCTCGCGCAGCTGATCGACTTCGGCAGCGCGACGGCGACGCTGAACGACACGACCAAGGTGCACGCTCTGTTCAGGAATCCGTCGCTGAAGACGATCGCCCCGCGGCTCGGCTTCGCCTGGGACGTCAGGGGCAACGGGAAGACGGCCGTGCGCGGCGGCGCCGGGATCTTCTACGACAGCATTCTCGTCTCCACCCCCTTCGTCCAGAACACCGCGGTGCGGGTGCCGCCCTTCTTCAACCGCGGCGGTCTCGTCGGATCCAGCACGCTGGTGGTCAACTTCCCCGATGCCTATACGACGCAGGCGGCGCGGCTCGCGGCGAACGCGCAGCTCGAAGGCATCCAATACGATCTGAACCAGCCGTACATGACGAAGTGGAACGTGAATCTGCAGCACGAACTGTTCGCCCGGACCTCCGTCGAGATCGGCTACAGCGGGTCGCACGGCGAAAACCTCGTGCGGCAGATCTACACGAACGGGCGGCTCGCGACGGTGACCGCCGACGGACGGCTGTACGTGGCGCCCGGCACGCCGCTGGCGCAGCCGAACTTCGGACGCATGCGGTATCGCGTGAGCGACGCCACGTCGGACTACAACGGGCTCACCGCCGGTCTGACCCGCCGCCTCTCCGGCGGACTCCAGGCGCAGGTCTCGTACACGTTCTCGAAGTCGGTCGACGACGGCGCCGCCGCGCTCGGGGGCAACGACTTCACCAACGAGTCCGCGGGCGGACGCTACCTCTCGGTGAAAGACCGCGGCCTGTCGCCGTTCGACGTGCGGCACGCGCTGGTCGCCAGCGTCAACTACAACCTCCCGTTCGGGGCCGGCGCGGACGGCGTCCGCGCCCTGCTGACGAAGTCCTGGACGATCGGGACGTTGATCCGCATGCGCAGCGGGTATCCGTTCTCGGCGTTCTCGGGCGTCGACACCGGACTCCAGGTCCAGGGGTGGGCACCCGAGTACCCCGACCTCGCCCCCGGGGCGTCGCCGAATCCGGTGCTCGGAACCGTCGCGCACTGGTTCGACCCGACGGCGTTCGTGCTGCCCGCGTCCGGCTTCATCGGCACGCTGCCGCGCAATTCGATCATCGGTCCCAACATGAGAACGGTGGATCTGATCGCCGGCAAGAGCGTCGGGCTCGGTGGAAGCCGCGAGTTCCAGCTGCGCTTCGAGTGCTTCAACCTGCTCAACCGCGCGAATTTCGGGACCCCGCAGCAGAACGTCTTCAATGCGGACGGGACGATCAGGGAAGACGCGGGACGGATTACGACGACGTCCACGAGCGCGCGGCAGATCCAGCTGGGCGCGAAGGTGGTCTGGTAACCGAGGTCTCGTTCGTGACGAATAGCCCGTCGCGCATCGAGTAGACGGTCGGAAAGACTTCGACGGTCTTGGGGTCGTGGCTGACCATGATCACGGTCTTGCCGTGCGCGGTCGACAGCGACCTCAGGAGCGTCGCGATCGCGGTGGCGTTCACCGAGTCCAGGTTGCCCGTCGGCTCGTCCGCGAGGATGAGCGCGGGGTCGTTGGCGAGCGCGAGCGCGACACCCACGCGCTGCTGCTCGCCTCCGCTCAGTTCTTCGGGGCGCTTCTGCCCCTTCGCCTCGAGGCCGACGAGCCCGAGCAGGCGCCGCGCCCGGTCGTGGCACTCCGCTTCCGGCATCCCCGCCATCACCATCGGCAGCTCGATGTTCTCGAACGCGGTGACGCTGGGAATGAGGTTGAAGAACTGGAACACGAAGCCGACGCGACGCAGCCGGTGCAGTTCGAGCGCCCGCTCGTTCATCGCGGTCAGGTCCTGGCCGTCGACGAGGATCGTGCCGCTCGTCGGCCGGTCGACGCCGCCGAGCAGGTTGAGCAGCGTCGTCTTGCCGCAGCCGCTCGGGCCCATGATGGCGACCGCCTCCCCCTTGCGAACCTCCCAGGAACTTTCGCGCAGCGCGTGGACGTCTCCCGCCGCGACCCGGTAGCTTTTGCTGACGCCGCGCACGGTGACGCCGACGCCCGGGTTCCTGAACAGATGCTCGTTGCCCATCAGTCGCTGACCTCGCTCACGCGTCCTGCATCGATCGATGCGCCGTATGGCGGTAGACCCACCAACTGAAGCCGTTCGCCACGCCGACCAGCAGCACCACCAGCAGGAGCGCGATCCACGCCGTCAGCAGCGAGACCACGAGGCGTGTCGGAAGGAGCTGCACGACCGTGCGGATCTCGCGCAGCTTCCAGACGTAGTTGGCGAGGCCGTAGCCCGCCAGGATCGCCGACGCCGCCCCCAGCGTCAGACCGACGAGCGCCGGCGACAACAGCATCGCGAGCACGAAGCGGCGCATGTCGGCCGGCGACGCGCCGCGGATGCGCAGCAGCCCGAGGGTGCGGCGATCCTCGCGGTAGTTCGCCATCGCGATCGCCAGGATCGCGACGAGCGCGAGCGTCAGGCCGCCCACCAGGTAGATCCGCATGTTCGCGAGCGCGAGCGAGATGTACATGTCGCTCCCGACCTTCGCGACTTCCTGCGGCAGGCTGTGGATTTCCATCGGCGGGAACGACGTCGCCTGCGCGATCGCCTGCTGGAACGCCGGCGGATCGACCGATGGGTCCGCCTTCAAGAAGCGGCTGCAGCTTCGGATTGTCGATGCCCGTCGTCAGGTACGCGTTCGTGGTGAACAGGTAGTTCAGGTAGTCGATGCGCGCCTGCACGTAGCCCGAGCGATCGCTGACGCTCTTCGGCGGGATGCCCGGCAGGAAGCCCAGGATGCCCGCCGTGATCGACCCCGTCGCGCGATGTTCGGCGTCGAGGCCGAGGAGGATGGGCGTGCCCGCATCCAGCCGCCAGAAATCCGCGACCGGCGGCGACACCGCGACGTCCCCGCGCGCGGCGCGCGTCATGATGTCGTCGAACGAAGAGCTGAGCCCGACGTTCGGTTCCGAGTACACGCTCGTGCGGTACTTCGTCGCGTCGCCGAGCAGGAACAGCGGGACGCCGCGCAGGCCGTAGCCCGGGAGGTAAAAGGACGGCAGCACCGATTCGACCATGTAGGTCGCGTCGCGGACGCCCGGCACCTGCTTCAGAGACGCCACGAGCTTCTCGACCTCCGGCTTGAGCGCGCCGAGCTGGTGGGACGCCGGGCCGGTCAGCCGATCGACGTCGATCAGGTCCGGCGCGTTGTACATCACCTGCCAGTCGGCGCCGATCTGCACTTTCGCGCCGCGCACCGCCTTGTTCTCGAACGACCGGCTCGTGACGATCGGGTACAGGCTCACGCTCGACATCAGCGCGACGATCAGGAGGAACGCGACCGTGCGGTGCGGCTTGGCCGACATGTGTCGCAGCGCGAAGCGCCCGAGCACGCCGCCGATCGGCCGGAGGGCGGGCGCCATCACGTGCTGGATGCGTTCGCGCTTGGACGCCAGCAGCGTCGCCACGCCGTAGAGGAAGAGCGGCAGGCCGAGGAAGTCGAGCAGCCGATCGCTCAGGCGGAACCACCCGAACCGCGGCAGATCGGAAATCGCGAAGTCGGCGATCCATCCCGACAGCACGTACGCGCCGAGCACGATTGCGAGCGCCTGGACGGCGCCGAACCGGATCGACGCGCTCGTGGCTTCGGAGCCCGACACCCGAACCGACGCCTCGAGCGGAGAGATCGTCGTCGCGTACTTGACGAGACGGCGGCTGACGATGAGCGCGAGCACGACCGAGACGAGCAGGAACGCCCCGAAGATCGCGAGCTGCCGCCCGTCGAGCAGCACCCGGATGGGCAGATGGCCGCGCTCGTAGATGAGCAGCGGCACCACCGAACCGGTCAGCAGCCCGAGGACGCCGCCGGCGATTCCGCCGGCCGACACGCTGATCAGGAGCGCGCGACCCATCAACTGTCCGGAGATGCCGCGCAGCCGCATCAGGCCGAACGTGCGGCGCTCGTTCAGCATCAGCAGCCCCGCCAGATTCGCCGCGAGCACCCACGCCATCCACAGCAGCGGCAGCGCGACGAGCAGCGAGACGAGGCCGATCAGGCGCGCGATGTTCTGCATGCGATCGAGCAGGACCTCGGTCGTGCTGTCGACCACGAAATTGGTCGGCCCGAACTTGGTGTCGTCGTCGCCGATCTCGCCGGCGTCGTGCGTGTGCGACGGCTCCGTGTAGACCTTCTTCGGCGCGACCGCGGTGTCGACCGACGTGCGGTGCAGCGAGTCGTTCACGCCGGACACGCGCGCGAGCGAACCCGGAATGTCCCATCCCGAAATCAACGACGGACGATCGATCTTCGCGACGTAGACGACTTCCGGCGCGTACTCCGCCATCTGGATATGGCCGGCCTCCTGGTTTCCCACCCCCAGGACGTCGTCCGGCACGAAGCCGGTGGCGACCTGGTCGAACTTCGTCAGGATGTTCCAGTCATAGGGCATCAGGAGGATCGCGCCGATGTACGGCACGTAGCTGACGGATCCCGTCTGGTCCATCAGCCAGCGATTCAGGTCGTCGCGATCGAGGCGCACGACCGATCGGAGCGGCGTATTGAAGAGGAAGCGGGGCTGCTCGGCGACGTGCACCTGAAGCGTGAAGTCCTTCGCGCCCTGCAGAGCGAGGAACGCCTTCCCCATCGCATATTCCGGCCCGATGAGCGCCAGGACCGCGCCGCGCCCCCGATCCGCGCCGGCCCTCGTCAGCGCGAAGCCCAGCTCCGGCGGCAGGATGTTCGGATCCGACGCGGCCAGCAGGCAGAGCCACGGCGTCGTGAACGGCTTCCGATCGATCTGCGCCTCGACCTCTCCTCCCTCGGGGAAGCGCGCGCGCAGAAACGCCATCGTCTCGACCTTCGTGACGCCGTGCGTCTTCCTGACGTAGTTCATCAGCGAGCGATCGCCGTTGACCGCGCCGTTCTGGTAGACCGCGAGGTCCCACGGGATGCGCGTCAACTGGTCGTCGACGTAGACCTTCAGGGCGTAACGCGAGGTGATGTTGACCGTGGCGAGCAGCGCGCCAACCATGAAGGTGACCAGCCCGAACGTGAGCATGGTTCGCCGGCCCAGGATCGCAAGCAGGCGTCGAATCATCGTGACGACCGGGAATCCGGAGGCCTGAACAGTTCGGGTTTCAGGAACGTGAAGAGGCCGTTCCAGACCGCGTCCGGCGCGATGACTTCGCCGTCCTTCGCGTTGAAGGTCACGCCCGCCGGGTGCACGATGCCGGTGGAGCGTCCCTTGATCAGCGAATGCGGCGGCACGTCGCCGTTGTCCCCTTCGTCGTGCCACACGCCGACGAACCCTTCGCTGCCGGTGTTCCAGGGGGACGGCAGTTCGACGTCGGGCGGCAAGCCGGCGCGCGGCTTGTCCACGTCATACGGCGGCAGGTACTCGTTGTTGATGGCCGCCACGAAGATGCGTCCCGTCGCCGGGTCGAGACCGATCTGGCGCAGCCGTGTGATGCCCGTCTTCGGCCCGGCAATCACCCGCTGCGGTTCGACGTTGCCGCTGTCCGTGCGCTTGAAGATGAGCAGCCCCGTGACGCCGCCCGGGAGGCGTGAATACGTCGAGACGACGAGGAGATCGCGCACCGGATCGACGGCGATGCCGACGATCTGCAGCAGCTTCGTCTTGTCGCCCTGGATCGTCCGCAGCGGTTTGGCGTCGCCGTCGGCGTCGCGGCTGTAGACCAGCACGCGGCGGTCGCCGGGGTCGCCGACGAAGATCTCGTTGTTCGTCTCGTCCACGGCGACGGTCTCGGGACGCGAGAGCCCGCTTCGCGCTCCCTGGATCGTACGCACGGGCGCCTCTTCGCCGGCGGCGCCGCCGCGGAAGATCACCACGGCCGCCGCCAGCGGATTGGGCGCAATGATTTCGTCGTGCGTCGCGTCATAGGCAATCCCGTGCGTCGTCCGGCTCAGATGCGTGGACTGACCCTGGATCACTCGAGCGGGGGCGACGTTTCCATTTGCCAGCCTGGCAAATGCCGCGATGCGCGGCTGGCTGACTCAATTGGGGACGAGGATTTGCTGGCGCTTGCTGTCGTACGCGACCGCGTACGGGTTGCCGAAACCGCTCGTCTCCTTTCCTGCCGGCGCGTTGCGGATGATCCGTTTCGGCGCCGCGTTGCCCGCCACGAGCCGCGGAAACACCAGCGCCGTGTGGTCGCCGAAGTTCGCGACGAAGATCTCGTCTCTTGCGATCGCGACGCCCATCGGTCCCTTGATGCGGGTCGCAGCGCCGCGAATCACGCGCTTCGGCTGCGCGTTGCCGTTCGCCGTGCGCGCGAAGACGAGGACGGAGTTGTCGCCGTTGTTCGCCACGAACAGCTCGTTGTTCGCCTCGTCGACCGCGACCCCCATCGGCCAGTCGATCTGGCTGAGGGGTCCCGCAATCGTGCGGAGCGGCGCGACGTCCCCCTTCGCATCGCCGTCATACACGGTGATGGACGACGCGACGAAGTTGCCGCGCGCGGTCTCGCTGGAGGCGTTGCCGCTGCGTTCCTGCCGCGATTCGCGCGCGTCGTACGCCGTGTA
The DNA here is from genome assembly GCA_003223835.1 of Acidobacteriota bacterium. GTDB lineage: Bacteria > Acidobacteriota > Vicinamibacteria > Vicinamibacterales > 2-12-FULL-66-21 > Gp6-AA38. The sequence goes on from QHWR01000011.1 coordinate 68,518, forward strand.
GGACGTGATCAGCTCGGCGGGACGGTAGTTGCCATGGTTGGCGACGACGACCTCGTTGTGCGTCTCGTCGATGTAGATGCCGTGCGGATCGGCCATGCCGGTGTGGGGCCCCCTGACCGAGCGCACGGGACCATCGAGCTTCTGCGCGTCGCGCCTGAAGACCACGTACATGTTCGGGGTCTGGACCGACAGCGCGATCTCGTCGCGCCGGTGGTCGAAGGCGATGCCCCACGACTGGTGCGGCACGTAGAGGAGCCGCTTGGGTTTCACGTTGCCGCGCGCGGCGTCGTCGAACACCACGAGGCGGTCTTCGACGTCGTTGTTCACGGCGAACAGCTCGTGGTGGACGGGATCGATCGCGACGCCCGCCACGAAGCCGATGCCGGTTTCCGGCCCCATGATCTGCTGGACGGGGCTTTCCGCGGTCCTGGCCCCGGCGCTGCCCGCCGTGCGCGGATACAGGAGCAGGCTCTTGCGGTTCGTATCGCTCATCAACACACGGTCGCCGACCGCGTCGACGAACACGCCGTTGAAGCTTGGATACGGATCCACGACCATCCGCACCGGCGGCAGATCGGAAGACGTGTCGACGGTGGCGGCCAGCCGCGCCGCCTGCGCGGCGGCGGGGTTCTGGCCCTGCGCCGCCTCGCCCAGCACGCAGACGTTCTCGCTGGCCGCTGCCGCGTGCGTCTGCGCCACGAACATCTGCTCCACCGACGGAGCGCGGCCGTGCGCGGCGGCCAGCAGGAGGACGCCGCTGGCGAAGGCACCCGCGATGACGAGAGGCCGCGTCGTCAAAACGTAATCTTCGCGCCGAACTGGAACTGACGCGCCGTCCCGACGATCGAGGTGATCTGGCCCGCGGTGGAGACCAGGCCCGACGAACTGAATACCGTCGTCGAGGGAAGGGCGAAGTTCACGTGGTTGGTGATGTTGAAGCTCTCCAGCCGAAGCTGCAGACGGCGCGTGCCGCCGAACGGCAGGTTCTTGAAGAGCGCCGCGTCCAGCGTCGCGTAACCCGGTCCGCGGACCGTGTTGCGTCCGAGGTTGCCGATCGTGCCCGCCGCCGGCAGCGCGAAACAACCGACGTCGAACCACCCGTTGGGATCCCCCAGCACGGGATTCGACGAGCAGCCCGCGACCAGGTCGGGCCACTGGCCGGCGCCGCCGGACCGCGGCAGCGCCCGCGCGCGATCGAACCCGAGGACCGGCGTGATCGGCACGCCGGAGTGCGCCGTGAAAATCCCCGACAGCTGCCAGCCGGCCGCCAGCGCGTGCGTCACGCCGGTCGTCTTTCCGCCCAACGGGAGCTGCCAGGTCGAGTTGAGCGTGAAGTTGTGCCGGATGTCGAAATCCGACAGTCCCTTGTTGAGCGACGGGATCGCTCCGTACGGCGGCTGGAAGCTGTTGTTGAAGTCGCCGCTGCCGACGGCCTGCGATCCTTCGTCCATCGACTTGCCGAGCGTGTACGACGCCTGCACCGAGAGGCCGTTGCTGAACCGCCGGTTCGCGCCCGCGACGAAGCCGTTGTACCAGGACTGCCCGTCCGTGGTGCGCAGCCGCATGCTCGCGAACGCCGGGTTCCTGCGCGTGCCGCCCGGCGGGAAGAACAGATTG
>QHWR01000011.1:70159-76959 GCA_003223835.1 Acidobacteriota bacterium
GCGCGCCGATGTAACCGACCGTCGCGGTGGTGCGCCCCCACAGCTCGCGCTGGAAGCTCACGTTGTACTGCACGCGATACGGGTTCTTCAGGTTGTAGTCGACGAGGTCCAGGCGCAGCAGCGACGACGAGCCGGACGTCGGCGGATTCGGGAACGGCGGATTGCTCGGATTGATCGCGTTGTAGAACGGCGGCGTGCGATTGCCGTACGCGCGGTAGATGTTGCTGAGGATTGGTTCGAAGAACAGCCCCGCGCCGCCGTGGACGACGTTGCGGCCGTCGCCGGTGATGTTCCACGCAAACCCGGTCCGCGGCGCGATGTTCCTGAACGAGGGATTCTTGAAGATATCCCCGCCGGTGACGAAATTCGACGACTGCAGATCGGGGAGCGCCGAGGACTTCCCGTCGACCTCGTGCGGCTCGGTGATGAACTCATACCGGACACCGAGGTTCACCGTGACGTTGCGCGCCGCCGACCAGTCGTCCTGCGCGTAGAGGCCGATCAGGTCCTGGCGCCACCTCCGCGGCGTGCTGGATCCCGGCGCCTGCGCTTCGAACGTGTTCGTCCGGTTGAGCACGAAGTTCTCGACCGACGTGAAGGCATAGACACCGCCGAAGTTGAACGACGAGTCCTGGTCGTTCATGTAGTGCGTGTCGCTGACGCCCGCCTTGATGCTGTGGCTGCCGCGCGTCCACGTCAGGTTATCCATGATCTGGAGGCTCTTCAGGTCCACGAAGGTCGGCGAGCCGGTGTCGGGCCCGATGGGGTTGAGACCGGTGACGTTGATCGTCCCGAAGCGCGTGCCGGGAATGAACAAGAGGTTCGCCGCGAAGTCGCGGTTCTCGAGGCTGGCGGTCCGCTCGAACGCCTGGTTCCACGCGACCTTCACGTCATTCAACAGCGTCGCGGACAGCACCCACTTGTATTCGCCGACGACGTTCTGCGACTTCGTGCGGGTATCGGCGGTCCAGTACGGGATCGGCTGCGGCTGATCGACCTGCGCCTTGTCGAAGGCATATTTCAGCGAGAGCGAATGCGCGGCCGAGAAATTCTGGTCCAGCTTGCCGACCGCAAGATTCTCGCGCGTCGGGTTGACGACCTGCTGAATGTACTGCGCGGTGGCGCCGCTCTGCGGCCCGTTCGCCTGCGGATACAGGAGCAGATAGGGCCGCGTCGCGGCGCTGAGATCGGCGCGCGCGCGCGTGGCCTCGTTCGGCACGTTCGCGATCGTCGTCAGGCCCTGCGTCTGGCGAAGGCCTTCGTAGCTGCCGAAGAAGAAGGTGTTGTCGCGGACGATCGGTCCGCCGAGCGTGCCGCCGAACTGGTTGCGCTCGAGCGGCGGGATCGGCTTGGTCGGATCGTCGAAGTACGTGCGGGAATCGAACTTGCTGTCGCGGCCGAACTCGAACGCGGATCCCGACAGCTCGTTCGTGCCCGAGCGCGTGACCGCGACGACGATGCCGCCGCTGCTGCGGCCGTACTCGGCGCTGTAATTGTTGACGAGGACCTGGAACTCGCGCACGGTGTCGACGCCGAGCATGCCGCCGGCGGCGCTGCCGGGCGAGCCGTTCCCCTGCGTGTTCACGTCCGCGCCGTCCACCTGAAAGCTGATCTGGTTCGGCCGCGCGCCGGCGACCGAGACCTGCGTGCCCATGCCGCGATCGACCGCCTGCGGCGTGCTGGGCGACGCGGTGACCCCGAGCTGCAGCAGCGTCAACTGGCTGAAGTCGCGGCCGTTGAGCGGCAGCTCGCGAATCTGCTGCTGATCGACCAGGCCCGCGATCGACGACTCCTTCGTCTTGACGACGGCGGCGTCGGCGTTCACGACGACACGTTCGGTCACGCCGCCGAGCTCGAGCTGCACGTCGACCGCGGCGTGCTCGCCGACCGACAGAGAAATGTTGCTGAACTCAGCCGTGCGGAAGCCCGACAGCTCGACGGTGATGTTGTAGTGACCCGGCTCGAGCGCCGGTGCCCGATAGCGGCCGGATCCGTCGGTCACGATCACGCGGCTCTGCGCCGTTTCAACCTGCCGGATGGTGACGGTGGCGCCGGGAAGCGCCGCCTTCGTGTTGTCGGTCACGATGCCGGCAATCGAACCGGTCGTGGTCTGCGCCATCGCCGGAGCGGCGATCGTCGTGCCGAGCGCCGCGAGCCAGACGGCGATCCGGATCAGCGCGGGACCGTGCATTCGTCGCATGTCGTTCCTCCCAGGGCGCCGCGTTTCTGAGGCGACGGTCGCCGGAGGCCGCCGCGCGCAAGAGCATACCCGAAGGCTATGGTCAGACCAAACCCCTTGACTTGACGCGCCGCACGCCTCGATACTCCGGGCCATATGGCGCGCCGGCTTCTGCTGCTGTGCGCGGGCTACGTGCTGCTGCTCGCCGCCGGGTGGTGGACATCCGCGGCGACGCCGTCGTCGGCGGTCCGTCGCACGCCTGCCCTTCTGTCTCCCGAAGCGCGTCTGCTGGCGCTCGAACGCGACAACGGATGCCTCGATACGGCATCACCGGCCGCGATCCAGTCATGGCCCGACTGGGCCGCCGCGCACATCGCCGGCGGCGACATCGCGCCGTCGCGCGTCGTCTCGGATCCGTACCCGACGCTGCACAGCGTGGCGGTGGACGCGGACCACGATCGCGTGATCGTGACCGACCCGAACCGTCATGCGATCTGGGCGTACGAGCGGACGGCGTCGTCGAAGGGAGCCGAAGCCGTGACCGCGCTCGCCGGCATTCGCGGTCCATCGACCGGCATGATGTTCATTGCCGCCGTCGCGCTCGATCCCCGGGCAAAGGAGATCTACACCGTCGACAACGACATCGGCGACCGGCTGATGGTCTTCCCGTACGACGTCGACGGCAACGTGAAGCCGAAGCGGGTGCTGAGCGTCCCGCACCAGGCGTGGGGCATCTCGATCAATCCCGCGCGCAGGGAAATCGCGGTCAGCGTCGAGGGGCCGCGCGAGATCGTCGTCTACGCGCAGGATGCGAGCGGAACGGACCGTCCGCTCCGCATGATTCGCGGTCCGAAGACCGGCCTCGGCGATCCCCACGGCGTCGTCTTCGACGGCGTGAACAACGAGATCGTCGTCGCGAACCACGGCAATCAGAACGGCCGTCAGACCGCGCCCGGCAGCGTGAGCGGCGGCCGCCGCGGCGGCGGCGAAGGCGGTGCGGCGCCGATCGTGGGCGGCCGGTTCGAGGAACCGTCGATCACCGTCTATCCCGGCGAGGCGACCGGCGACGTCGCGCCCGTGCGCCGCATTCAGGGCACGAAGACCGGACTGAACTGGCCGATGGCCATCAGCGTGGACGCGGCGCACGACGAAGTCGCGGTCGCCAACAGCGGCGACAGCTCCATCCGGATCTTCGGGCGCGCGGCCGACGGCGACGTCGCGCCGGTGCGCGTGATCAAAGGCCCCCGCACCGGCATCCGCGGCCCGATGGGCGTCGCGATCGATGCGAAGAACGACGAGCTGTGGATCGCCAACTATGGCGATCACACGGCGCTCGTCTTCGCGCGGACCGCGTCGGGCGACGTCGCGCCCAGGCGAATCCTGCGCAACGCGCCCGAGGGGGCGCCGACCGTCGGCTTCGGAAACCCGGGGGCCGTCGCCTACGACTCGAAGCGCGACGAGATCCTCGTCCCCAATTGAGTGAGCGAGCCGAGGATCTCGGCGTTTGCCAGGCTGGCAAACGGGAATGCGAAACCGACGCGCGTGATTGCCGGCCAGACCGCCCGGGTCAGCCGGACGATGCACGGACTCTTCTATAACGCAAAGAACGACGAGATCGTGGTGCCGGTTGCGCTGGGCGGGGCGATTCTGACGCTGCCCGGCGGCGCGAACGGCGGCGCCCCGCCGCTGCGCATCATTCAGGGACCGAAGACCGGACTCGTGCAGCCCGACACGCTGTACGTCGACGTGCTGCACGACGAAATCGTCGCGGACTCGGGCAACGACAGCGTCGTGGTGTTTCCGCGGACCGCGTCCGGCGACATCGAGCCGATTCGCACGCTCGGCGGCCCGAAGACGCAGATCAGCAACATCTACGGCATCGCCGTCGACGCCGTGCACAACCTGATCGTCGTCGGCAACCGCGTCGACACGGGCGGACGCACGTCGCAGGACGCGATCCTGATCTTCAACCGAACCGACACCGGCGACGTCGCGCCGCGGGGGATCATCACCGGTCCGCGGACCGGCATCATCAAGATCCGCCAGGTCGTCGTCGACGAGGACCGCGCGCAGATCTTCGCGACGATCAAGAACAACTTCGAGAACTACGAGTTCGAGCAGGAGCGCCCGTCGCCGTGGAATCCGGACAGGACCGGCTTCATCGGCGTCTGGAGCATCACCGACAACGGCGACGTGCCGCCGCGCGGCGTGATCAAGGGGCCGGCGACCGGCCTGGTCTGGCCCGCCGGCGTCGCGATCAATCCGGTCAACGGAGAGGTCTACGCGATCGACAGCGTGAGCAACGCGCTGTTCATGTTCCGCGTGCCTGAGTTCTTCAAGAGGCCCCCCTCGATGAGCGACGGCGGCAGACGGTGAACGACGGATGAACACGACAGCGCTGGCGTTCGGGTTTGCGGCGGCCGTTGCGGCGGCAGGATCGATGACGCGCGGGGTCGCCGCCGCCAGGTCCTGCGACGAGTTGCTGCCGCCCGCGCGCGAGGTGCGCGGACAAAAGGTCGGGCCCGCCTCGTGCCTGATGCAGGAAGCCGGCGTCACGTACGAAGGACGCGCCTACACGCGCGTGGACATCGGCCTCGACGGCGCCGTCGACGGGTTCGCGGCCAGGGTCGGCGACTACAAGGACTATTTCACGAACGGCCCGGATCTCGTCTTTCCGCAGACGTGGGGTCCGCGCCAGGTGTTCTTCGGCGTGGCGAAGTACGAGCGCGCGAAGGGCGCGTCGATGACGATCGTCTATCCGGCCGATGCCGCCGCGTGGAACGGCCGCGTCTTCGTCACCGTCCACGGCCGCGGCCGCTCCTTCAAGGAAGGCAACCTGAAACCGTGGGACCGCAACTTCGACGCGGCGTCGCCGCTGGGCGATCTCGATCGGTACGAGCGGCTGATCGTGGCGAAGGGCTACGTGCTCGTGAAAACGAATCGGACCAGTTCCGAAGGGCTCGGCGAGATCACGGCGGCGCTCGAGGACGGATCCGCGGTCGACTCGATCGCGTTCAACGACAGCGCGCGCTACATCATGGATTTCACCGAGGTCGCGCGCGCCCTCATCGTCCAGCGGTTGCGACGCGCGCCCATCCATCTCTATATGTACGGCCATTCGGCGGGCGCACGCATCGGCCACAGCATCAACTACACGCCCGGACTCAACGTCGGCCGGGACGGCAAGCCGTTCTTCGACGGCCTGCTGCTCGACGATCCGGCGGCCGGCACCTGGTATCCGGTCGTGATGAAAGACGGCAAGGACGTGCTGCTCGCGACCGCCGCGGAGAAGGCCGCGTTCGTCCCCCAGATCGACGTCGCGCACCAGATGTACAACAACATCTGGCCGCCGGAGCATCCGGCGTGGATGTCGTCCAGCTATCTGGAGAACAAGCGCAACAACGCGCGCATCCTGCGCGACAAGGGCGTCGGCCGCTACCGGATGTACGAGGTGCGCGGCACCAGCCACTCGGGCGGCGAGTCGCTGCCCGACACCTTGCAGCGCGGCGATCTGCAGAACATCGACGTCTCGAAGCTCATGGACCGCTTCATCGACATGCTCGACGCGTGGGTCGACCAAGGAACCGCGCCGCCGCCGACGCACTCGGACGATCCGTCGCTGGGGGGCGCCGGTCCCGACGGCGCGCTCGAGCATGCGGCGCTCGCGCTCCCGGAGATCGCCTGCCCGCTGGGCGTTTACTACAATTACCCCGAGACGGTGTCGGGCGCGACGGCGTTCGCCGCGTTCACGGGCACGGGAATCGAGCCGCTGAACGGCAAGAACGTCTGGGTCGACATGAACCGCAACGGCGTGTGGGACTATCGCGAAACGCCGACGCAGGCGTGGCGCCGTCTGGGCCTGCTGCAGCCGCCCGAAACGCTCACGCGCGACAAATACATCGCCTGCGTGCAGTCGGCGGCCGACGGGCTCCGCCGGGAAGGATTCGTCTCCGACAAAACGGCCGATGCGTACGTCGCGCGCGCCCGCACGGCAGACCTGATGGCGAAAGACTCGACGAAGAACACCGGCGTGAAGAAGGGTCTGAAAGGGGCTGGATGATGTACCGCAAGTGGTTCGTGAGCGCGGCCGGCGCGATGGCGATAGCCGCCGCCGTGGCCGGCGTGTCGGCGCGGCAGCTCGGGTCGAGGCCGGTGGACGACTGGACCGCCCGGCTCGAACGCGCCGATCGCGTCGCCGGGCTGAAGATCGACTACATCATCGCGTCGCTCGGCCTGACACCGGGCGTCGTCGTGGCGGATATCGGGGCGGGACCGGGCGTGCTGACGCTGCCGATCGCGAAAGCGGTGGCCCCCGCGAAGGTCTACGCGGTCGAGATCGAGCAGGGGTTTCTCGACCGGATCAACGGCAAGGCGCGGGAAGCCGGCGTCACGAACGTCGTCACGGTCCTCGGCGCGTTCGGCGACCCGCAGCTGCCGGCGCGCGACGCCGACGTCGTGCTGTTCCACGATGTCCTGCACCACATCAAAGACCGCGCCGGCTATCTGAAGGCCACGGCGCGATACGTGAAGCCGGGCGGGCGCATCGCCATCGTCGAGCTCCCGCCGGATGGTTCTCACAAGGACGAACCAGCGCTCGTCGTCACGAAGGACCAGGTCAAGG
>QHWR01000302.1:0-2343 GCA_003223835.1 Acidobacteriota bacterium
TGACCGGCGCCGCGACGCTGATTCCGGGGAGCACGCCATTCACCGTGACAAACGGCGACGACTACGGCCTCGATTTCAACCCGACCGTGGATCGCATCCGGGTCACCAATGACGCGGACGAGAACCTCCGCATCAATCCGAACAACGGCGCGCGCGCGGACACGCCGACGAACGACACGAATATCAACCCCGCGGGCAACCAGATCAAAGCGGTCGCGTACGATCGCGACTTCGACACCGGCCTCGCCGTGGCCAACCGGACGACGGCGTACGGCATCAGCCTCACGAACAGCTCGCTCGTCACGATCGGCGGAATCAACCAGTCGCCGAGCCCCAACGGCGGCGCGCTCATGAACTCGCAGGCGCTGGGGCTGACGCTGCTCTCCGGCAGCGACGCCGGATTCGACATCGCGGCCGGCAGCAACACCGCCTACGCGGCGCTGCGCGACAACGCCACCGGCCTGACGGGCCTGTATACGATCAATCTCGGCACGGGCGCGGCGACGCTGGTCGGCACGATCGGCAATGGGGCGTTCGACGTGAGCGGCCTGGCGGTCGTCCCGAGGAACACGGTCGTGACCGGCGCGGGCGCGGGCGGCGGTCCGCACCTCCGCGCGTTCGACAGCTACTACGGGAACATTCTGTTCGAGTTCTTCGCGTACGCGCCGACGTTCACGGGCGGCGTCCGCGTCGCGACCGGAGACGTCAACCTCGACGGCGTGCCGGACGTGATCACCGGCCCCGGCCCCGGCGGCGGGCCGCACGTACGCGTCTTCGACGGGCAGAGCGGCGCGCAGCTCCCGGGCGTGATCGGCAGCTTCCTCGCGTTCGATCCGAATTTCGCAGGCGGCGTGTTCGTCGCCGCCGGCGACACCAACGGGGACGGCAACAAAGATGTGATTGTCGCTCCCGATCAGGGCGGCGGTCCCGACGTCCGGGTCGTGAGCGGCGCCAACGGGATGCTCATCAGTGAGTTCTTCGCGTACACGCCCGGCTTCCTCGGCGGCGTGCGGGTGGCCGCCGCCGATTTCGATCGCGACGGGCTGTACGAAATCATCACGGCGCCCGGGCCGGGCGGTGGCCCTCACGTACGGGTGTTCAACGGCACGACGGGGACGCCCTTCACCAGCGCGTCGCTCCCGAGCTTCGTGAACAGCTTCTTCGCGTACACGCCGGGATTCGCCGGCGGCGTCTTCGTCGCGGCGGGGGACGTCAACGGCGACGGCGTTCCCGACATCATCACCGCGCCGGACGCCGGGGGCGGACCGGACGTCCGCGTGTTCAGCGGCGTGAACGGCGCGCTGATCCTCGAGTTCTTCGCGTACGAAGGCAGCTTCACCGGCGGCGTCCGCGTCGGCGTCGTCGACGCGAACGGCGACGGCCGCTACGATATCGTGACGGCCCCCGGCCCCGGACGCGTCGCCGAGGTGCGTGTGTTCGACGGGATCACGGGCGCGATGATCGATGCGTTTCAACCTTATGGCGGGTTCTCTGGTGGCGCGTTCGTGAGCGGCGCGCGCAGGTAGGTCACATTGCGATGCTCGATCCTTTTCGCTGCCACGCTCATCGCGCTTTGCGTCTGCGCGCTGGTGAGTGATCAATCTCTTGCGGCGCGCACGCAATCGACCGAACGGCCGCGGCTGACGGTCAAGCCGGCAGCCGACTTCGAGGTCACGGGCGCGGGCGACCACGCGGCGTGGGGCCGCGCCGAATGGACGGCGCTTCGCCGGCGCGAGCCTGACGGCCATCCGTACGACGCGCGCTTCAAGGTCCTGTACTCGGAAACCGGGCTCTATTTCCTGCTGGACGCCACGGACCGGAAGCTCACCGCGACGATGAGCGAGGACTTCCTGGATCTGTGGAACGAGGACGTGTTCGAGGTCTTCCTCTGGCCGGACGAGCGCTACCCCGTGTACTTCGAGTACGAGATCTCGCCGCTCAACCACGAACTGCCGATCCTCATCCCGAACTTTGGCGGCCGCTTCCTCGGGTGGCGGCCGTGGCACTACGACGGCGCGCGCAAGACACGCAAAGCCACGACCGCGATCGGCGGACCGAAGGAATCGAACGCGGCGATCCAGGGATGGCGCGCGGAAGTCTTCCTGCCGTACGCGCTGCTCACGCCGCTGCAGAACGTTCCGCCGAAGCCCGGCACGCGCTGGCGCGCCAACGTCTATCGCATGGATCATGACGACGGCCGCCATACGCATTGGGCGTGGTCGCCGGTCGCCGGCACCTTTCACGAGTACGAGAAGTTCGGCGAGCTGGTGTTCGGCGGATGACGGATGGTGGATTGAGGGATGTGGGATGAGCCTTCATCCACCATCCATTATCCAATCAGCG
>QHWR01000302.1:2362-6331 GCA_003223835.1 Acidobacteriota bacterium
GGGCGGGTGCCGTACTCGCAGATCTCGAAGGCTTCCGCGGCGCGGATCGCGTTGCCTTTGTCGGCCCCGTACCACTTGACGAGCGTCGCGCGGACGGCCGCCGCCGGCAGCCGGCGCGTGCGGTCCTCCGCGAGCCAGCGCTTGCGCGACGCGGCGTCCTTCGGGACGTTGTCGAGCATGCCGGCGACCCAGGGCAGCCACTCGTACATCTGCGATGCGTGCGCGTCGAGCATATCGAGCTTCTTCTCGATCACTTCGTCGATCGAGACGGCGACGTCGGGCCGGAACGGCTGCGGCTTCTGGAAGCCGTCCTCGAAGTACATGAAGACGGGGTTCTTGCGCAGCGCGGGCGTGTCGGGCGCGATGTTCGGGACGACAACCATGTACGCGGCGTCCTGCACGAGGATGCCCGTGTAGCGGTGGTCCGGGTGATAGTCGTTCGGCCGCGGCGCGAGCACGAGGTCCGCCTTCCACTGACGAATCTGCCGGATGATCTGCTCGCGAACGTCGAGCGTCGGCAGCAGCTCGCCGTCATGGTTGTCGAGCACGACGTACTCGATGCCGATCCGCCGCCCCGCTTCCTGCGCCTCCGCGCGCCGGCGCGCCGCGAGCGCGCCGCCCCCTTCCGTCTGATGACCGGCGTCGCCGTTGGTCACCGCGACGAATCGCACGCGGTGCCCGAGCGCGGCGTAGCGCGCCGCGACGCCCCCCGCGCGCTGATCGCAGTCGTCGGGGTGCGCGCCGAACGCGATCACGTTGAGCTTGCCGTCGGTGCTGGGCGCCTGCGTCCGCTGCGGCGGCTGCCGATCCGCGGCCGTGGAGCCGAACGCATGCATGGCGATCCAGAAGGCGAGCGAGAGCGTGGAGAGCATCTTCATGGGGCGCCATTCTAAGTCACGAATTCCCTCGCGTGCCAGGCCGGCACGCCAGGCATGCTTGACGCGGGCCGATCACCGACGCGTCGCGATGAACGAGATCATCTTCGCGTCGCGCGTCCACGGCGAATCCGTCTCGACGGTGAAGCCCGCCGCTTCGATCAGTTCCACGAGCTGCCGATAGGTATAGGCGCGGTGCGAGCCGCGCCGGACTTCCACCCGGCCGTTCGACACGAACGTGTACTCGATGTGGAGGCGGCCCCGGGTGGCATCGTACGCGTTCACGACCAGCAGGTGCGTGTCGCCGACCTTCCACCACGGACGGTCCTGCAGATGCCCGAGCAGGTTCTCCAGGATCATCGGCGTCTCGAGCACGAACCGCGCGCCCGGTTTCAACGCCGACGCGACGGCGCGCACGAACGCCACGTTCCCTTCGTCGTCCAGATAACCGAAGCTGTTGCCGACGCAGAACGCGCCGTCGAACCGCGCGGGCCATGGCAGGTCGCGCATGTCACGCCGTTCCCACGTCACGCGGTTCCCGGCATCGCGGGCGCGTGCGTGGTCCAGGAATTCAGCGGACCAGTCCACGCCCGTCATGCGGTAGCCGCGGTTCGCGAGCGCGAGCGACAACCGGCCGGCGCCGCACGGGACGTCCAGGACCTCGCCTCCCGCCGGGACCGCGAGCATCCGCGCGAGGGCGTCCGCCTCTCGCTCCGTTTGCTCCGGCGACACCGCCTGGAGCCACAGGTCGACCGCCACGCCCTCGAAGAACTGCTCCCACCAATTCGACTCCAGAGTCACCGAACATCTCCCTCATCCGTTCGCCGGCGGCGGACACACGATACCGTAGACCTCTCTTCGGCCAAGGGTGTAGAGTGTCTACGGCCGTCCAACAGGAGCAACAGGAGCGGCAGACATGCGCATCCGGCCGTGGCGTTCTCGCAGGCGCCGTGACAGCGAGCTCGACGAAGAGATTCAGGGCCACCTCGACATGGCGGCACGCGACCGGATCGAACGGGGCGAGAGTCCGGAGACGGCGAGACGGGCGTCGTTCCGCGAGTTCGGCAACCGCACATTGATCAAGGAGGTGACGCGCGACGTCTGGTCCGGACGCGCGCTCGAGACGTTCTGGCAGGACGTCCGCTACGGCCTTCGGATGTTGCGCCGCAGCCCCGGGTTCACCGCGGTCGCCGTCGTCTCGCTCGCGCTCGGCATCGGCGCGAACACCGCCATCTTCAGCGTCATCAACGCGCTGATGCTTCGGGATCTTCCCGTCCGGGAACCAGGCCGGCTCGTGGAGCTGCTGAGCAGGTATCCTGGCGAGCCGCGGATGAACGGCTTCTCGTCGAGCGTGTACGAGCGGTTTCGCGATCAGAACCACGTGTTCTCCGACGTCATCGGCCTGTCGCCGGTTCGATTCCAGGTGACGGGCAACAGCCTCGACGCCGAAAGCGCGGACGCGCAATACGTGACGCCGAACTTCTTCGCGGCGCTCGGCGTGCGCGCGGCGGTGGGGCGCGTGCTCGACCCGCAGGACGACATGCGCGCGGCGAGCGATGGCGCCGTCGCGGTAGTGAGCTGGTCGTATTGGATCCGCCGGTTCAACCGGGACCCGTCGATCCTGGGGCGTCAACTCGTGCTGGGCGGCGTGCCGACGACCGTGGTCGGCGTGACCCCGCGCGAGTTCGCCGGCCTCCAGGTCGGCGTGACGCCGGATCTCTGGGTCCCCGCCGCGATGGCGCGCATCGCTCAGCAGCACGGCGTCCAGTTCGGCGGGCGGCTGGGATTGGGGTTGATGGCGCGCCTGAAGCCCGGCGTCTCGCTCGAGCAGGCGGCGGCGGAAATGCGCGTGCTCGATCGGCCGAGGGTCGAGGAGATCGCCGCGGCGAGCCACGATCCGCTCTGGCGTCAGGCCCAGATCGAAGTGGAGCCCGCGAGCGCGGGCTTCTCGGCCTTGCGCGATCTGTTCGCGCGTCCCCTGCGGATACTGATGGCCGTTGTCGCCGTCCTCCTGCTGATCGCCTGCACGAACGTCGCCGGGCTGTTGCTGGCGCGCGGCGCCTCGCGGCAGCGGGAGATGGCGATGCGCGTCGCGCTCGGCGCCGGCCGGCTGCGGGTGTTGCGGCAGGTGTTGACGGAATCGCTGCTCCTGTCGGTCATCGCGGGCGTGCTGGGCGTCGGCCTCGCGTATGTCGGCGCCGACGCCCTCGTCCGCATGTGGCCGATCGACGTCAGGATGACGCACGGTCAGTCCCTGCAAATCCACGCGACGCCGGACCTGGACGTGTTGTTGTTCACGGCGGGCGTGGCGCTCCTGACCGGTGTGCTGTTCGGGATAGCGCCCGCGTGGGCCGCCTTTGCCTCGGCGCCGCTGTCATCGCTGCGGCAGGGCGCAGGCGCGGGCGACACGAAGTCGCGGCGTCTCTTCGGTCAGAGCCTGATTGTCGCGCAGGTCGCTCTGTCGGTGGTGCTCTTGAGCGCCGCGGCTCTCTTCGTGGGCCATCTCTACAATCTCAGGAACGTCGACCTCGGGTTCAGACGCGACGGCGTGCTGATCGTCACGCTCGATCCGTCGCACAGCGGCTACGAGCGCGTGCAGCTGTCCGGCATGTACCGTGGCTTGCTCGAGCAACTCGCCGCGATCCCCGGCGTCCGTTCGGTCGCCCTCGGCGCCGTCACGCCGATCGAGGGCGGGGCGGCGAGCCGGTTCGTCCGCGTGGAAGGATTTCAGGAGGATACGGAACAGCGTCGCCGCGTGATGCTGAACTGGGTGGGGCCGAAGTACTTCGAGACGCTCGGCACGACGCTGATTGCGGGGCGCGACTTCCAGTTCTTCGAGGACGAGCGGCGTCCGCGCGTGGCAATCGTGAATCGCGCGATGGCGCGCTACTACTTCGGCGACGGCAGCCCTCTCGGCAAGCACGTGACATTCGAGGGGCAGGACCGGCCGTACGAGATCGTCGGCATGGCCGTCGACGCGAAATACTCGGACCTGCACGAGCCGGCGCCTCGGACGATCTATCTCAACGCATTCCAGGATGCGCGCGGCGTCTCGCAGCAGGTCGCGCTGCGCACGACCGTGCCCCCCGCCGCC
>QHWR01000302.1:6347-6805 GCA_003223835.1 Acidobacteriota bacterium
GTCGCCGTCGCGAAGGTGAGGACGCTGGCCGACCAGGTGGATGCGTCGCTCGCGCCGGAACGGATCATCGCGGCGCTGGCGGAGTTCTTCGGAGGCGTTGGTGCGCTCCTCGTCGCGATCGGGTTGTACGGGCTGCTGGCGTACTCCGTCGCGCGCCGCGTCAACGAGATCGGCGTCCGCATGGCGCTCGGCGCGACGCGGACCGACGTTACCGTGATGGTGCTGAAGAGCGCGTTTGCCGTCGTGTGCGTCGGGTTGATCGTCGGGGCGCCGGTCGCGCTGTGGAGCAGGCGCTTCGCGTCGAGCGTGATGGAGCACCTGCCGCTCGCGAGCTCGTGGGCGATCGCCTTCGCCGCGGCGGCGATGATCGCGATCGCGCTCGTCGCCGCGTACGTCCCCGCGCGCCGCGCGGCGACGGTGGATCCGATGCAGGCGCTGAGGCAGGAATAACTGAAATG
>QHWR01000308.1 GCA_003223835.1 Acidobacteriota bacterium
CCCGCCGGGCGAGTACCTCTTCACCGCCGCGTTCGGCCCGATCGAAGGAACGGCGTCGCGCGACGCGATCCGGACGCTGGTGGCGCAGGCGGATCCCGCCGGCCCCGGCGTCACCAGGACGCCGATCACCGTACCGGCCTTCTGGAACGGTGAGTTCAACACGAGCAGCATCATGCTCGCGACCGCGATCGACCCGCTGCCGAAGCCGCTCACGCCGGCCGAACAGGCGACCCGTCCCTTCGCCCTGGGCTCGATGGAGATTCATCCGCTGACCGTGCCCTCGTTCTCGACGGCGGAAGAGATCAGCACCTTTCTGCTGATCTACAACCCAGCGGTGTCGAAATCGACGGGCAAGCCCGATGTCGTCGTGGACTACGCGTTCTATCGCCGGCAACCGGACGGCTCCGAGCGGTACTTCAACCGGACGAACCCGCAACCGCTGAACGCCCAGACGCTGCCGACCACCTTCGACCTCGCGGCAGGCCATCAGCTCCAGTCCGGTCAGGCGGTGCCGTTGCGCGCCTTTGCGGCGGGCGAGTACCGCCTCGAGATCACCGTCAAAGATCGGATCGCCGGCGCCCAAATCATCCGCAGCGTCACGTTCACGGTCCACTGACGCGGTCCGGTCGAGACCGCCGGCTGGCAACCAGGCGAGAGGCTCGCGCGTCAAACCCGTTGAACAATCACGCGTGCAGGTCCAATCCGCGAAAGGTCCGATCCATGAATCCGTACGCAGCGTATCTGGCCGGACGCGATCCCACCGTCATCCTTGCGTCAACGTCGCTGCGGCTCGAGGAGATTACGCGGGTGCTCCATCCGTCGGAGGCCGAGCGGCCGCCGGCGCCCGGCAAATGGAGCGCACGCGACATCATGTGTCATTTGGCCGACACCGAGGTGGTCTTCGCCTTCCGGCTCCGGCAGGCGCTCGCCGAGCCGCATCATACGATTCAACCGTACGATCAGAACCGCTGGGCGTCGCCATACCCCGGCTACCAGATCGGCGCGGCGCTCGACGTGTTCACGACCGTGCGCAACTGGAACCTCGCGCTGCTGCGAAACGTGTGCGACGAAGACCTCGCGCGGCCCGTCACGCACCCCGAGCGCGGCACGATGACGTTCCAGACGCTGGTCGAGACGATGGCGGGTCACGATCTCAACCATCTCCAGCAGCTCGACGCGATCGCATCCGCGCAAAAGCTATGATCGGCGCTGGAGCGCTCGTTGTCCTCGCGCGTGATCGCCGCCGCTGCCCTTCTGCTG
Organism: Acidobacteriota bacterium; assembly: GCA_003223835.1. GTDB lineage: Bacteria > Acidobacteriota > Vicinamibacteria > Vicinamibacterales > 2-12-FULL-66-21 > Gp6-AA38. The sequence goes on from QHWR01000308.1 coordinate 1,261, forward strand.
GTCTGCGCCACCACCGCCCGCGCGCAGCCCGACACCGCGATCGTCCGCATCCGGTTCGCCGGTAGCACGGCGGGCTTCCCGCCGATCGTCATCACGTTGACACGCGTCGATCCACCCGCGCAGCGCTGGGTCCGATCCGCGCGCGTGACGGACACGGTCACGTTCGCGCACCTTCCACCCGGACCGTATCGCATCCAAACGCACGGCGCCGAGTCGGCGGACGGCAGCGCCCTCCTCACCGCCGGTCCCGGTGAAGACATCATCGTCCGCGTGACAGTCGTGCCCGCCGCCGTTGACGCGGCCTCCGCCGTGGCGGTCGCGTCTCGCACGCCGATCGAGTACATGTCGACGTTCGGTCGTGCCGCGCTGCAGACGTTTGCGTCCAGCGTCAACCTTTGGACCATCGTGGACACCGCCGAACCACTCACGTTCGCGGACGCTCTTGACAGCGGCGGCGTCCTCGCCGCAGAGCGCGCGCTCGTTGGCGCCCACGGCAATTCATGGACGCAGACGACGTTTCGCATCGGCGGCCTCGACGTGACCGACGTCACGTCGGGCGGCAGGCCGTTGTGGTATCCCGACTTGGGCATGTTGGAAGCCGTCACCGTGACGTCGGCATCGGCTCCCGTCGAGGTCGCGGCCCCGGGACCGTCGCTGACGTTGTTTCCGCGCGAAGCCGGCGGCCGATGGCGCGGCGACGCGGACGGCGGCGTGACGCCTTCATCGTTTCGCTCGACGAACGCGCGTCAACCATCTCCGATCGCCGCGCTCGCGTCGTGGAGAATGCTGACCGTCACCGCCGGAGGCCCCATCGCGGAAGGGCGCGCGGGCGTGATGGTCTCCGGCACGGCGCTGCGTTCCGCCCACACGGAGCGCGGCGATGAGGTCGAGCTGCCGGGCGACGTCACGTCGATCGCCGGAACGGCGACGGCGGCGCCGTCCGACGCGCAGCGCTTGTCGCTGATGACGTCCGCGCAGCGGACGAGGCAGGTCTACGGCGCGCGCGCGCGGCTCGCCGACCGGTCCGCCCTCGAGCGCGATCGATACGTCGTCGCGCAGGCGCAGTGGCACCGGCACGCCGGCGCCGCGTGGTGGATCGACGCAGGCGTCCAGTCGTTGCGCGCCGCATCCGTCGCCGCGGACGCGCCGAACGGGACGGTCGAACGTCTCCGCGACGGCCCGGTGCCCGCGCTCGCGATCGACGACATGGGCACGCGCACGCGAACGACCATGTCCGCCGGCGTGGCGCCCGACGTCAGCGGATTCGACCGCGGGCGGCACGCGGTCCGCGCGGGCGCGAGCGTCACCCGGACTGGCGGCGACCTGACGTCGCCGGGGTCGGGTCCCATCGGCGAACGTGTGAACGGGATCCCGGCGCGCGCGTGGGTCTACTCGCCCGCCCGCGCGGCGATACATCCGGCGGAAACGGCGGCCGCGGCGTTCGTCGCGGATCGCGTCGCCGTGTCCGATCGATTCACGATCGACGCCGGCGTGCGTGCCGAGATTGTGCGCGCGGGCGGCGCGGATGGCACGAGCGTTCGGTGGCAGACGCTTGCGCCACGCGTCTCCGCCAGGTGGGCCACCGCTGCCGCGCGGTGGTCGGTCTTCGGCAGCTACAGCCGCTACGACCATCAGCTCCCGCTCACCGCGCTGGCTTACGGAGATCCCGCCGCGGCGCAGGCGAACGTCTTCCGATGGACGGATGCCAACGGTGACGGACGCGCGCAAGCGAGCGAATTCGGCGCGCTCCTCGCGCGGGCCGGTCCGGGCGCGAGCGGCGGACTGTCGTCGATCGACCCGTCGCTCGAGCGTCCGCGCACCGACGAGTTCCTGCTCGGCGTCGAATGGCGCGCGGCCTCCGCGTGGAATATCCGCTTCGCCGGCATCGCGCGGCGCGAGCGGCACCTCGTCGCGGTCGTCAACACGGGCGTGCCGCTCTCGGGCTACAGCGTACGGCGCATCTTCGATCCCGGTCTCGATCTGCTGGGGCCGGAAGACGATCAGATGCTTCCCGTTTACGATCGGCTGCCCGCGACGTTCGGCCAGGATCGATACGAGCTGACGAATCCGAGCGGCCTCGACGCCGCGTACGACGGCCTCGACCTCACCGTCGCCGGAACGATCGCTGCGCGCGTGCATGTGCTCGCCGGCGGCACGGCGTCGCGTTCGCACGGTTCCGCGGCGAACCGCGGATTTCTGCCCGTCGAAAACGATCAGGGACTGATCGGAGAACTCCTCACGGATCCGAACGCGACGACATACGCGGATGGTCACGTATTTTTTGAGCGCGGATATTCCGGGAAGCTGGCGGCATGGGTCGAGTCCGCGAAGGGGCTGCGCGCCGCGGCGGTCGCGCGCTATCAGGACGGCCAGAATTTCGCCCGGCTCGTCGTCGTGCCCGATCTGCAGCAGGGACCCGAGGCGATCCGCGCGTACGCGAACGGTCGCTCGCGCTTCACCTACGCGTTCACGCTCGACGCGCGCGTCGTGCAGGAGC
>QHWR01000079.1 GCA_003223835.1 Acidobacteriota bacterium
CGTCCGCCGGCGATCCGATTCAGGCCGCCGCCGTACGTGCCGGCCCACACGACGCCGTCGGCATCTTCGTGGACGGACCGGACGTCGTTGCTCGACAACCCCTCGCGGGTGGTGATCGACGTGAAGCGGCCGCCGGCGTAATGGACGAGGCCGTCGCCGTATGTGCCGATCCACACGCCGGAACGCGACGGGCGGATGACGCGGACATCGCGCGCGGTGAAGCCGTCGCGCGCCGCGAACGCCTGCAGCCGTCCGCCGGCCATGCGCGTGAGCCCGTCGCCGCCGAACCACAGCGCGCCGTCCGCGTCTTCGGCAATCGTCCAGACATCGCGGCCCGCGAGGCCGGTCGCCGGCGTGAACGCCGTCGCGCGGCCGCCCGACAACCGGATGGCCCCTTCGCCGTGGGTCCCGAGCCACAGGTTGCCGTCGCGATCGTCGGCGATCGAAAACGGGCAGCCGACGAACGCGGGGACGCGCGCGAAGCGTCCGTCGCGCCACGTGTCGAGCGCCTGACAGTTCGTGCCCACCCAGAACTGATGCCGGCGGTCTTCGAACAACGCCAGAATCGGGTTCCCGGTCAACCCATCGGCGGTCGTGAACACGGTCACGAGGTGCGCGCGAAGGCGGTCGATGCCGCCGGCATTCGTGCCAACCCAGACGTTCTCTTCGGCATCCTGGAACACCGTCCGCACGAACGCATCGGACAACCCATCGGCGGCGCCGTACGTCCGGTAGACGCCGTCCTCGAGCCGCACCAGGCCCCGCCCCGACATGCCGATCCACAGCGTGCCGTCGCGCGCGGTGACGAGCGCGGCGACCCGTTGATCGAGCACGCCGGATCGGCGCGTGTCGTCTTCGATGCCGGCGGAGGTAACGCGATAGAGGCCGCCGCCGTTCGTCCCGACCCACAAAACGCCGTCGCGCGTCTGCGCGAGCGCCGTGATCTCGCGGCCGCCGGGCATCCGCTCGGTCCGAACACGACCCTCGTTCACAACGACGAGCCACTCGCCGGCGCCGGCGTAGATGGCGCCGTCCGGCGCCGCGAATACGACGTCGACGTTCGGCGCGGCCAGCCCGGCATCCACCGCGCGGCAGCCGCCGTCTCTCAGCTCGCACAGACCGGCGCCGGTGGCGAGCCACAACCGGCCGCGGCCGTCCTCGCCGATGTCGTTTACCGGCGCGCGCGGCAGACCCTCCGCCTCGCCGTACGCCGTCACGACGCCGCTGCGCCAGCGGAACAGACGGCGCGCCTCGTTGATCGCCCACACCGCGCCCGCACGATCCGCGAACAGGCGGGAGATGCGGTTCTCCGCGCCCGACGCGAACGTCACGGGCGTGAACCGCACGCCGTCGAAGCGCACCGCTCCGCCGAACGTGCCAATCCACACATACCCCTCGCGGGACTGGACGATCGACGTGACGACGTTGCTGGGGAGCCCGTCTTCCACGCGCCACACGGTCTGGTCGAAGCCGGCGGGGCGCGCGGGCGAGACGTCCGCGGGCGCGGCGAACACCTGCGCGCCGAGCGCGACGGCGAGCCACGCGATGACGGCGAACCGCTGCAGCGCGTTGCGCACGCGCGCGCGCAGCACGCCGGCGTCCACCGGCTTTCGCATGTAGTCGGCCGCGCCGAGCGCGAAGCCGCGCTGCTCGAGCGTGTCATCCGTCAACGCCGTGACCAGGATGACGGGCGTGCGCAGTCCCCGCCGCGCCACGACCTCGAGCAGCGTCACGCCGTCCAGCGTGGGCATGTCGATGTCCGCGACGATCAGATCGAACGGACCGGCGCCCAGCCGCAGCAGCGCCGCATCGCCGTCGTCGGCGGCAACCGCGTCGTAGCCGGCGTCGGTCAGCAGCGCGACGATCAACTCGCGCGTGGCGTCCTCGTCCTCCACCACGAGCACGCGCGCGCGCCCCGCGTCGCTCCGCCGGCGGCGGATGGCGTCGTGGAGGGCGGCCGTCGCCGGTTCCGGCGCCACGCGCAGCTCGCGCCGCAGTATCTCGGCGCACGTGTCGTATTGACGCAGCGCGTCGGCGGGCCGGCCCGCGGCTTCGTACGACTCCATCAGGGCGCGGTGTCCCGCCTCGAGCAGAGGATTGATCGCGACGAGCCGCTGCGCGATCCGGAGCGCCTCGTCGATCGAGCCATGCGCGCGGAGATGCGCGAGCAGGCGCACGTGCGCGGCAATCGCGTCCTCGCGGAGCCGCGAGCGCTCAGACGCGAGCCACTCCTCGAACGGCGCCTCGTCGATCGAGAGCCCGTCGAGCAGATCGCCGCGATAGAGCGCGACCGCCCGGGCGAGCGCCGCCGGCGAGCCATCGCGTGTCGCCGCGTCGAACTCCCAGACGTCACACTCGACCACGGCGCGATTGAGCTGGAACGAATCGCCGTGCGGCACCAGCGCGGCGGGCGCGGCCCGATCGAACACCTTTCGGAGACTGAAGAGCGCCTGACGGAGGCTTTGGCGCGCCTGATCTTCGCCGGAGTCGCCCCAGAGGAGCGCCGCCAGCGAATCGCGGGTCGACGCGGGACCGTGCACCGCGAGGTAGGCGACGAGCGCCTGCGCCTTGCGCGTCGGCAGCGGCAGGACCTCGCCCGCGCTCGAACGAGCGTCGACGGCGCCGAACAACGTCAGCCGAAGGGTCACCGATGGCGTCTGGGAGATGAGGTGAAGAATATACCGCATCCAGCGCCATCCGCCGCCGCCCCCGGCCGCCATGACGACACGGGCCGCGCGGATCGCCGCGCGGCCCGCACCAGTCGTGCGCGCTATTGCACCTTCATGTATAGATTGACGTCCTTCGCGAGCGTGACCCCGTCAGCCGCCTTGAACTGATGGAACGTGCCGATCAGCACGAATCCGGGCGGCGCCGTGCTGCCGGGCTCCATCATGATGATCGATCCCGCCGGCCATCCCGGTCCCGGGGCGCCCTGCGGACCGGTGTCCCCCTTGTCCCCTTTGTCGCCCTTGACGCCCTGGATGCCCTGCGCACCCGGCGCGCCGGTGTCGCCTTTATCGCCCTTGTCGCCTTTATCGCCCTGAATGCCTTGCTGACCCTGCGCGCCGGTCGCACCCGTATCACCCTTGTCGCCTTTCTCGCCCTTCTCGCCCTTCTCGCCCTGAACGCCTTGCTGGCCCTGAGCGCCGGTTGCACCGGGATCACCCTTGTCGCCTTTGTCGCCTTTGTCGCCCTTGTCCCCCTGAACACCTTGCTGGCCCTGCGCGCCGGTCGCACCGGTATCACCCTTGTCGCCCTTGTCGCCCTTGTCGCCTTTATCTCCCTTGTCGCCTTTCGGTCCGGGAGGGCCCTGCGGTCCAACGCCGCCCGTCGGCACGTTGAGGCCGATCTGTACGCTGTCGCTCGCGGTGGCGTTGTTGCTGCTGGTCACCGTGAGCGTGATCGTATGCACCCCGAAGCCATGCAGCGTGACGGTCGGGCCGACGCCGGTCGCGATCGGGCCGCCGCCGTCGCTCCACGCGTACGTCAGCGTTCCCCCCTCCGGATCGGACGATCCGGACCCGTCGAGCGTCACGGTTGCGAAGCCGAGCGTGTCCGCGATGACGTTCTGATCCGGACCCGCATTGGCGATCGGCGGGACCGGCTGGCGGAACAGGAACGACACCGCGCCGCCGCCGGGCGCGACGATGTCGCTGAGCGTGTCGTCGTTCAACTGCCCGATCGCGACGCCGTCGCTGATGTTGTTGACCGGGAACGTGCCCTGGTTCGTGAAGCCGCCCGCGCCGTCGCCGCGCAGCACCAGCACCGAGTTCACCCAGTGGTTGTTGACCAGCACCTCGCCCGCCAGCACCGCATCCGTGTTGCCGTTGCCCGAGATCTGGCCCGCGGCGCCGCTCCACGCGTCGAACCACGTGACCAGCTGCGTCTCCGCGCCGAGCGTGCCGTCGCCGTTGCCGAAGCGGACGAAGATCTTCGGGATCGACCCGGGCGAGCTCCCGATGATCACGTCCGCCTTGCCGTCGTTGTTGAAGTCGCCGACCGCCACGGTCCGGGGAAACGGCTCGCCGTAAGTCGCGCTCGACGAAAAGTTGCCGGCGCCGTCGTTCAACATCAGCTGGACGAGACCGTTGCTCGCCTGGGCGAGCACGATGTCGGGAAAACCGTCGTTGTTGAGGTCGGTGAGCTTGATGTCGTAGGTCTGCCCGGTCGTGCCGTACCGCCGCGGTGCCTGGAACGTGCCGTTCGCATTGCCGAGCGCCACGATGACCGCGAATTGCGTGTCGCCGGCGACCACGTCGAGAATCCCGTCGCCGTTGACGTCCGCCAGGTGAACGCGGTTTGGATTGCCGCTCTGCGTCAGGATCTGATTGAAGCCGGGGGTGAAGCCGCCAGTGCCGTTGCCGATGGCGGTCCACATACGGAACCCGTCGACCGAGACCAGATCCGGAATGCCATCGCCGTTGATGTCGCCCGCTTCGGCGTCGAGGCCGAAGAACGCGCCGCCGATCACCGTCGGGCCGCTGAAGACGCCGCCACCCTGGTTCAGCATGACGGCGATCTTCTGGTTGTGGCCGCCGAGCACGACGTCCATCTTGCCGTCGCCGTTCAGGTCGATGACGAACGCGTGCGCCGCGTTCGTCCCGTTGTCGCCGTAATCCTGTCGCGTGAAGTTCTGGGCGTTCGCGGCGCTGCTCCACAGCAGCGCGCACACGCCGACGCCCAATCGGAAGTACTGCCGGACCATTGCGTCCTCCTCACCCGGCCGGGAAGTCGGCCGGCGCCGCAGTTAAGGGACGCGACGGTTGTACAGAAGAGCTGTCAGGAGGCCGTCAAAGGGACCGTTAGAAATGCGTCAAAAGGGGATGGCGGATGACGGATGGGTCAACGGTCCTCGGTACTCTGTTTCCGCGGCTTCAGATACTTGTCGTACCACGCCAGATAGCGCTTGAGCCGATCGACCTTGTAGCTCGGCGTCGTCAGACCGTGGAACTGACCGGGGTAGATCACGAGCTGCGTGTCGACCCCCAGGCTGCGCAGCGCCTGGTACATCTGCTCGCTGCCGACGAGCGGCACGTTGAAGTCGTCCGCGCCGCCGAGGAAGAGCGTCGGCGTGTGGATCCGATCGGCGTGGAAGAACGGATACGAAAGCTTGATCCAGAGATCCTGTGACTTCCACGGCGGGCCCAGCTCGTTCTCGTACTGCGTGATGTACTCGTCCACGCCGTACATCGTGAGCTGCAGCGCGCTTCCGGCGCCGCTGATCGCGGCCTTGAAGCGGCCGTCGGTCGCGATCGTGTAATCGGTCAGGATGCCGCCGTAGCTCCAGCCGCCGATGCCGAGCCGATCCGGATCCGCGAGCCCGATCTTCTGCGCGTAATCCATCGCGCCGAGCAGGTCCACGACTTCCTTGTTGCCCCAGTCGGCGAAGATCGCTTTCTGATACGCGCTCCCGCGGCCGTTGCCCCCGCGATAGTTCACCGCGACGACAACGTAGCCGCCGGCGGCGAAGAGCTCGCGCTCGAAGCTGAGCGCGTGCTCGTCCTGCCCGTTCGGTCCGCCGTGGATGCGCAGCAGCGTCGGATACTTCCGTCCGGCCTCGTAATTCGCCGGCTTCGTGATCAGCCCATGGACCTCGGTGCCGTCCTTCGACGTCGAGGTGAACTCCTCGGTCGTCCCGAGCTGAACCTGCGCGAGCAACGCGTCGTTCTGGTGCGACAGGCGGCGCAGGCGGCCGTGCTCCAGCGCGGCGATCTCCGGCGCTTCCGCGTCGCCCGACGCGAGCACCGCGTACCCGTCTGCGCCGCAGCCCGAGATCGCCGATACGACGCCCCGCCCCGTAACCTTCTCGATCGTGTCCGCCTCGACGCTGACCGCTTCCACGTACGTCGATCGATCGTCGGCGACGAGCACCGCGATCCAGGCGCCGTCGGGTGACCACACCGGACTCCGCACGGGCCGGTCGAGCGATCGCGCGAGGATCCGCGGCTGTCCACCGGCGGCGGCCACCACCGCCAGCCGGCCCTGCGTGTACGCGGAGTACTTCAGCTCCTCGCCGGTGATGTAGGCGATCTCGCGTCCATCGGGACTCCATGCCAGGCGGCCGCCGTCGCCGGCTTTGGACGTCGTGAGCTGCCGCGGCTCGGCGCCCGGCTTCGCGTCGATCACGAACACGTCCGTGTTCTCCGTGCGATCGAGATCGCCGGTCCCGCGTTTGCTGACGAACGCGATCCTGGTGCCGTCCGGCGACCAGGCCGGCAGCTCGTCGTCGAACGTTCCCGGCGTGAGGATCTCGGCCTTCTTCGTCGCGACGTCGAACAGGTAAAGGTGGCTACGCTCGCCGCGCAGGTAGCCATCGATGTCCTGCTTGAAGTGATAGCGGTCCACGACGATCGGCGGCGGCGTCTTCTTCTTGTCGCCGGCGTTCTTGTCGTCTTCGTCCGGCGGATCGCTCGGATCCTTTTCGTTGACCACGAACACAATCCGCTTGCCGTCGGGCGACCACGCGTAGTCGGCGATGCCCCCCTTCACGTCGCTGACCTTGACCGCTTCGCCGCCGGCGCGATTCAGGATCCAGAGTTGTTTCGCTTTGGCGCCTTGTCTCGACGACAGGAATCCGAGGTACTTGTTGTCGGGACTCCACCGCGGCGTCGACTCGTCGTCCGGCGTGGACGTGAGCTGGATTTCCTGCGTGCCGTCCCAGCTCGCCATCCACACGTCCGAGTCGTTCTTGTCGGTGTCCTTGATCGCGCGCGAGACGACGAACGCCACCCATTTGCCGTCCGGGGACCGCTGCGGATCCCGGACGTCGCGGACGTTGTAGACGTCCTCGGGCGTCAGGCCGCGCTTCTGCGCCGCGGCGGGCGCGGCGATCGCCAGCGCGATGACGACCGCCGTCAGCGCTTTCATCGCAGCGATTCCATGATTTCGTCGAGCGCTTCCGGCCCCGGGCGGACCATGTCCGGCTTCAGGAACGCGAGCGGCTCGTCCACGAGATTCATCAGCGAGATGAAGTCGTCCTTGTCGGGCTCCACATAGAGGACGCCGGTCGCAAACTCGCCGCGCTGCACGGTCTCGTGCAGCAGCCGGACGGCGGCGAGCTTGTCGGTCGGGTTGTAATCCTCCGCTACCTTCTTCAGGTACAACTTCGAGCCGTCGTGCAGCACGACCTGCCTGGTCGTGCCGGGGTCGTACTCGATGGCGATGTCCTCGAAGAACGGCACGAAGCTGATGTCGCCGAGCCGCTCGTCGTGGTCCTTCGCGTACGCGTAGCTCTTCGTGGAGCCTTCGTGATCGTTGAAGGTCGTGCACGGTGAAATGACGTCGATCATGCACGTGCCGCGGTGGCCGAGCGAGGCCTTGAGGATCGAGAGGAGCTGCTTCTTGTCGCCGGAAAACGACCGCGCGACGAACGACGCGCCGAGCTGAATGGCGAGCGCGCACGTATCGAGCGGCGGCAGGTCGTTGGCCTGACCCGTCTTCAGCGTGGATCCGAGGTCCGCCGTCGGCGAGAACTGCCCCTTCGTCAGGCCGTAGCAGCCGTTGTCCTCGATGATGTAGATCATCGGGACGTTGCGGCGCATCAGGTGCACGAACTGGCCGATCCCGATCGCGCCCGTATCGCCGTCGCCGCTGACGCCGATCGCGATCAGCTTGCGATTCGCGAGCATCGCCCCCGTCCCCACCGACGGCATGCGCCCGTGGACGGCGTTGAACCCGTGCGACCCGCCGAGGAAGTACGCGGGGCTCTTGCTCGAACAGCCGATCCCGGACAGCTTGATGACCTGGGACGGGTCCACGCCCATCTCGAAGAACGCGTCGATGATGCGCTCCGAGATCGCGTTGTGGCCGCACCCCGCACACAGCGTCGTCTTGCCGCCGCGATACGGCTGAACTTCGAGGCCGAGGCGATTTGTTTTCTTGTCCATTATTTACTCCGCTCGGGCGGGGCCCCTGACCATCCCCACCCTCGCTGCGCGCTCGCGGCCGCCTGCGGCGGCTTGCCTCCGGCGCTCGCTTGCGTCGCTCTGCCGTCTCCTGCCTTCTGCCTCATTCCCCCGCGCCCGCGGCGAGGCCCGAAACCACCGTCTTCCGGACGCTCTCTCGCGCCTTCTTCCCTTCCTGCACCAGGATCTCGTCGGTCACCGAGCGCGCGTCGATCGGCAGGCCGTTGTAGTGGAGCACGCTGCGCAGCCGCCCGAGGAGCTCCGTCGACAGATCGAGCTTCAGTAATCCGCGGAGCTGCGCGTCGCGATTCTGCTCGACGACGTACACACGCGGGTAGCGGCGAATGAACGCCTCGACGTCGTCCGTGAACGGATACGAGCGGAGCCGCAGGTACGACGTCTTCGTGCCGGTTTCGCGATCGAGCTGATGGCGGCTCTCGTCCACCGCCCAATGGCTCGTGCCGTAGGCGATGATGCCGATCTCGGCGCCCGGCGTCTCGTCGACGTCCGGTCGCGGCACGAACTTCTTCGCCGTCTCGAATTTCCGCGCCAGCCGATCGACGTTGTTCTGGTAATCGTCCGGCCGCTCGCTGTATTGCCCCTTCTCGTTGTGACCCGAGCCGCGGGTGAAATACGCGGGCATGCCGTCCATCGGCACCGTGCGGTACGGAATGCCGTCCCCGTCCACGTCCGCGTAGCGTCCCCACGCGGAGCCGAGGCGCTTCAATGTCTCGGCGTCCAGCACCTTTCCCCGATCGAGCGGCTTGTCGGGGTACGTGAACGCCGTGGACATCCACGTGTTCATCCCGAGATCCAGGTCGCTCATGACGTACACGAGCGTCTGGAACCGCTCGGCGAGATCGAAGGCGTCCATCGCCATCGTGTAGCACTCTTCGACGGACGCCGGGATCAGCAAGATGTGCTTCGTGTCGCCGTGCGACGAGAGCGCCGTCTTGATGATGTCCCCTTGCGCGGTGCGCGTGGGCAGCCCCGTGGACGGCCCGACCCGCTGGATGTTGAAGATGACGCCGGGGACCTCCGCGTAATACGCCAGTCCCGCGAACTCGCTCATCAGGGAGATGCCGGGACCCGCCGTCGACGACATCGCGCGCGCGCCCGCCCAGCCGGCGCCAATCACCATGCCGATGGACGCGATCTCGTCCTCCGCCTGCACGATCGCATACGTCGCCTTCCCGGTCGCCTTGTCGATGCGGTACTTCTTCATGTACCCGATGAGCGTCTCGGGCAGCGAAGACGAGGGCGTGATCGGATACCACGCGACGACGGTGACGCCCGCCAGCATGGCGCCAAGGGCGGCGGCGGCGTTCCCTTCGATCAGGATCATCCCCTGCGTCTTGTTCATGCGCTCGACGAAGTACGGATCCTGCTTGATCAAATGCTGCTCGGCGTGCGCGAAGCCGGCGTGGAGCGCGCCCAGGTTCAACTCGGCGGCCTTGGCTTTCTTGCCGAACTGCTTGCGAAGGGCCTTCTCCATTTCGCTCATCTCGATGCCGAGGAGCTTCGACAGGACGCCGTCGTAAATCATGTTCTTCACGAGACGGCGCAGCTTCGCGTCGGTGCAGACGGTCGCGACGAGCCTGTCGAACGGCACCGGATAGAAAATGAGATCGCTTCGCAGCGCGTTGAGCTTCAGCGGCTCGTCGTACAGGACGGCCGTCCCGGGCTCGAGCGACAGCACGTCTTCCTTCCCCGTCTCCGGGTTCATCGCCACGAGGAAATCGACTTCCTTCTTGCGCGCGACGTACCCGTCCTTGTTCGCCCGGACGGTGTACCACGTCGGCAGGCCCGCGATGTTCGACGGGAACATGTTCTTGCCGGACACCGGCACGCCCATCTGGAAGATCGACCGGAGGAGGACGAGGTTGGCGGTCTGACTCCCGGAGCCGTTCACCGTCGCGATCTGGATGGAAAAGTCGTTCACCACGCGCCGGGTGGTGGCGGGCTGCGCCGCCGCGTCCTGGACCGCGAGGTCGCTGGATGCCATGAGTCCCTCTGCGGATAAGTGGGGATTTCGACGAGAAGTCCCGATCACTCTAGATTATACGCCCACGGCACGCCGCTCGCACAGGGCGCCTCCGGACGTCACGAACCGGAGGAGATGGCGATCCTGTCAGGAACGGAGCGCGGTTTTGACCGCGGCGCCGATCTCGGCCGGGCTCTTCACGACGTGAACCCCGGCCGTCTCGAGCGCCTCCATCTTCTCGGCCGCGGTCCCCTTCCCCCCGGCAATGATGGCGCCGGCGTGGCCCATCCGGCGTCCCGGCGGCGCCGTCTGCCCGGCGATGAAGCCGACGACGGGCTTCTTGAAATTCTTCTGAATCCAGGCGGCCGCTTCCTCTTCGGCGGTGCCGCCGATCTCGCCGATCATCGCGACCGCCTCCGTCTCCGGATCCGCCGCGAAGAGCGACAGCGCGTCGATGAAGCTCGTGCCGATCAGCGGGTCGCCGCCGATCCCGATACACGTCGTCTGGCCGAGGCCGAGCCTGGTGAGCTGATGGATCGCTTCGTAGGTCAGCGTGCCGCTCTTCGACACGATCCCGACCCGTCCCGGCTTGCAGATGTGGCCCGGGATGATGCCCGCCTTCGCCTGGCCCGCGGTGATGACGCCGGGACAGTTCGGGCCGATGACCCGCGTCGGGCCGCCGCGAATGACGGCGAAGACGCGCATCATGTCGAGAATCGGAATCCCCTCGGTAATGCACACCGCCAGCGCGAGGCCGGCGTCGGCGGCCTCGAGGATCGCGTCCGCCGCGGCCGGTGGAGGAACGAAGATGACCGACGCGTTCGCACCCGTCTGCCGCACGGCGTCGGCGACGGTGTTGAAGACCGGCCACCCTTCATGCGTCGTCCCGCCCTTGCCGGGCGTGACGCCGCCGACAACCGTGGTCCCGTACGCGGCCGCCTGCTTGGCGTGAAACGTGCCCTCGCGGCCCGTGAGCCCCTGCACGAGGAGGCGGGTGGTCCGGTCGATTAATACAGCCATATGTCTCTTCCGCCTGAAGGCGGAAGCCACAAACTCCCAATCCCACAAACTCCCAATCCCACAAATCCGAATCGAAAACCCGTGGCTTCCGCCTTCAGGCGGAAGTTTCCTGTTTCCCGAGCTTCACGACTTTTTCCGCCGCTTCCCCCATCGCGTCCGCCGTCGTGAAGTTCAGGCCGCTCTCCTTGAGCATCTGCTTGCCCTTCTCGACGTTCGTGCCTTCCATGCGAATGACGATCGGGACCCGCACGCCCAGCTCCTTCACGGCGGCAATCACGCCTTCGGCGAGCACGTCACAGCGCAGGATGCCGCCGAAAATGTTGATGAGTACCGCCTTCACGTTCTTGTCGGACATCAGGATCCGGAACGCGTTCCTGATTTGGTCGGCGTTCGCGCCGCCGCCGACGTCGAGGAAGTTCGCCGGCTCGCCGCCGGCGAGCTTGATGATGTCCATCGTCGCCATCGCGAGGCCCGCGCCGTTCACCATGCACCCGATGGTCCCATCGAGCTTGATGTAGTTGAGCGAGTACTTCGACGCTTCGACTTCGAGCGGATCCTCCTCCGACAAATCGCGCAGCTCCTTGATGTCCGGATGCCGGTACAGCGCGTTGTCGTCGAAATTCATCTTGGCGTCGAGCGCCAGGAGCGTGCCTTCCCCGGTGACGATGAGCGGGTTGATCTCGATGAGCGACGCGTCGGTGCCCCTGAACGCGTCGGAGATCGCGCCCATGAACTTGCCCGCCTGGGCGATCTGCGGGCCCTCGAGCCCGAGCGCGAACGCGAGCTTGCGCGTCTGATACGACGCGAGCCCGACGCCGGGATGGACGTGCTCCTTGAAAATGCGCTCGGGCGTTTCGGCGGCGACCTTTTCGATCTCGACGCCGCCGTCGGGGCTGACCATCAGCACCGGACGCTCCGTCGAGCGATCGAGCACGAGCCCGAGATACAGCTCGCGCCTGATCGCGAGACCCTGCTCGACGAGAACGCGCTGAACTTTCTGGCCGTGCGGTCCGGTCTGGTAGGTGACGAGCGTCATCCCGAGCATCTTCTGCGCGACCTGCTCGGCCTCTTCCGCGGTCTTCACGACCTTGACGCCGCCGCCCTTGCCGCGGCCGCCGGCGTGGATCTGCGCCTTCACCACGACGGGCGGTCCGAGACGGCGCGCGACGGCGGCGGCGTCGGCGGCCGTGAACACGACTTCCCCTCGAGGCACGGGCACGCCGTGTTTCGCAAGGATGGCCTTGGCTTGGTACTCGTGGATTTTCATCGCGGGCGCAACCTGTCCATCATGTGCCGGGGAAGCGAAGTCGATCAAGCCGCCGGATTGCGCGTGTCGAAAGCCGCGAACTAGAATTGATCGGATCGAAGCAGTCGATGTCTACTCTTCGTCGTGTGTTCTCATCGTCGGTCGGCACGAAGCTCCTCATCGGCGCGACGGGACTGCTGCTCGTTTTCTATTTGATTCTCCACCTCGCGGGAAACCTGCTGATCTTCGCCGGACAGAACACGTTCAACGAGTACTCGCACACACTGATCTCGAATCCGCTGATCGTGCCCGCGGAGATCGGCCTCGCGGTCATTTTCCTGATTCATGTCTACAAGACGGTGCGGATGTGGATCTCGAATCAGGCCGCACGGCCCGTCCGCTACGAGAAGAAGGCGTGGGCGGGCCACACGAGCCGGAAGACCATCGCTTCGTCCACGATGATCTACAGCGGCCTGTCGCTGTTCCTCTTCGTCCTGATTCACCTCAAGCAGTTCAAGTTCGGTGCGTGGTACACCATCGGCGACCCGCCGGTCCGCGATCTGTATCGTCTGGAGACCGAAGTGTTCACGTCGCCCGTGTGGGTCGCGGTTTACGTCGTCTGCATGGCGCTGGTCGGGCTGCACCTGCGCCACGGCATCTCGAGCGCGTTCCAGTCGATCGGCGCCGACCATCCGCTGTACACGCGCCGGCTCCTGATCTGGGGCGCGATCCTGGCGGTCCTGATCGGCGCGGGGTTCGCCGTCATCCCTGTCTGGGTTTACCTCACGAGATAACGATGACGCTCGACTCGAAGACACCCAGCGGACCGCTCGCCGAAAAATGGGACCGTCACCGTTTCGAATCGAGGCTGGTGAACCCGGCGAACCGCCGCAAGTTCTCCGTGATCGTCGTCGGGACCGGGCTCGCCGGCGCTTCCGCCGCGTCGTCGCTCGGCGAGCTGGGCTACAACGTCAGGAGCTTCTGCATCCACGACAGCCCGCGCCGCGCGCACAGCATCGCCGCGCAGGGGGGCATCAACGCGGCAAAGAACTATCAGAACGACGGCGACAGCATCCAGCGGCTGTTCTACGACACGATCAAAGGCGGGGACTACCGGTCGCGCGAAGCGAACGTCTTCCGGCTGGCGCAGCTGAGCGTCAACATCATCGATCAGTGCGTGGCGCAGGGCGTGCCGTTCGCGCGCGAGTACGGCGGGCTGCTCGACAACCGATCGTTCGGCGGCGCGCAGGTGTCGCGCACGTTCTACGCGCGCGGCCAGACGGGTCAGCAGCTCCTGCTCGGCGCGTATCAATCGATGATGCGTCAGGCCGACCGCGAGATGCTCGATCTCGTGATCCTCAACGGCCAGGCCCGCGGGATCGTCTGCCGCAACCTGACGACCGGCGAGCTGGAGCGGCACGTCGCGCACGCGGTGCTGCTCTGCACCGGCGGCTACGGGACGGCGTATTACCTGTCGACGAACGCCGTCAATTCGAACGTGACCGCGGCGTGGCGCGCGCACAAGCGCGGCGCCTTTTTCGCGAATCCCTGCTACACGCAGATTCATCCGACCTGCATCCCCGTTTCGGGCACGCATCAGTCGAAGCTCACGCTGATGTCGGAGAGCCTCCGGAACGACGGCCGCGTCTGGGTGCCGAAAAAGGCGGGCGACACGCGTCCGCCGCAGCAGATTCCGGACGGGGAACGCGATTACTACCTCGAGCGGAAGTATCCGAGCTTCGGCAACCTGGTGCCGCGCGACGTCGCGTCGCGCAACGCCAAAGTCGTCTGCGACGAGGGACGCGGCGTCGGCGACAGCGGCCTCGCGGTGTACCTGGATTTCACCGACGCGATCAAACGGCTCGGCAGAGACGTCATCCGGATGCGCTACAGCAACCTGTTCGACATGTACAAGAAGATCACGGACGAGGATCCGTACCAGGTGCCGATGCGGATCTACCCGGCGATCCATTACACGATGGGCGGCTTGTGGGTTGACTACAACCTGATGAGCAACCTGCCGGGACTGCACGTCCTCGGCGAAGCGAACTTCTCCGACCATGGCGCCAACCGGCTCGGCGCGAGCGCGTTGATGCAGGGTCTCTGCGACGGCTACTTCGTGATCCCGTACACGCTCGCGCACTACATCGCCGGCAGCACGTTTCCCGCGATTTCGGCCGATGACGACGCATTCAAGGAAGCGCAGTCGGCCGTACAGGCGCGGATCGACACGCTCCTCGCCGTCAAGGGGACGGAAACGCCGCGTCAGCTCCACCGGCGCCTCGGCCAGTTGTTGTGGGACAACGTGGGGATGTCGCGCAACGAGCGGAGCCTGCGCCACGCGCTCGAGGAAATCCCCAGGCTGCGCGACGAATTCTGGCAGAACGTCTCCGTGCCGGGCGAGCCGAACAATCTGAACAAGAACCTCGAGTACGCCGGCCGCGTCGCGGACTACCTCGAATTCGCCGAGGTGCTCACGCTCGACGCGCTGCATCGCAAGGAATCGTGCGGCGGACATTTCCGCGAAGAGAGCCAGACGTCAGAGGGGGAAGCCCTGCGCGACGATGCGAACTTCTCGTACGTGGCGGCGTGGGAATTCAAGGGCCTCGGCAGAGAGCCGGCGCTGCACAAGGAGCCGCTCGAGTTCGAATACGTGCATCCGTCGCAACGGAGCTACAAGTAACAATGCTGAATGCCGAATGCTCAATGCCGAAAGACCGCTGACACAGTGACAGCGAAGAGCGCGCTAAGGCGTCGCCATCGTTTGCGGAGGCGGAGTGAAGTGCAGCGAAGCCGCGGAGCCGGAGCCAATGATGGCGGCGCCCAGCGCACGGGTGTCGACGCCGCATGGACGCCGTCACTTGTAGCTCCGTTGCGACGGATGCACGTATTCGAACTCGAGCGGCTCCCTGTGCAGCGCCGGCTCTCTGCCGACGCCCTTGAATTCCCACGCCGCGACGTACGAGAAGTTCGCATCGTCGC
>QHWR01000309.1:0-898 GCA_003223835.1 Acidobacteriota bacterium
TCCGCGACGAAGCGACCGCGTCGCTGCACATGTCGATTCAACAGCCGTCGCAGGCGGAGCTGGATCTCGAGATCGACGACGGCAGCAATCCTCCGCTCGACGTGCGAGGCATTTCGGGGGTCCTCGCGGAGCTGCCGTGGATTTACTTCGAAGCGCGCGGCCCGACGGTTGCCCGCTACGGCAATCGCGGGACGCGAGTCGCGTACGACCTCGAGGCGGCGCGGCAATCCATCAGGATCGACAGGCTCCCGGAAGCACGCTGGGCCGGACCGCCGCGTGACGTCGCGCCGCTGCCGCCCGCGCTGCCGTCGCTCGCCGGCGCGCCGATCGACACGGCGCCGTTTCGCTACGCGCGCGCGATCGACGAGGGGGCGGCCGGCCTCGCCGCGGTGTCCCTCGATGCCGCCGCGCTCGCGCACAGCGCCGGCCCGCTGCGCCGTTTCGCCGACGTTCGAATCGTCGATCCTTCGGCGCGCCAGATTCCGTACGTGATCGAACAGCGGGCCGAACCGTTGACGCTGAATCTGAAGGCCGAACCGGCGTCGGGATCGGCGAGAGCGCTGCAGGCGGCGCCGGGGTCCGTCATCTCGGTGTACCGGATCCACCTGCCGGAATCCCGCTTGCCGGACGCGACGATCGTGCTCACGACGACCGCGCGCGTCTTCCAGCGCCGCGTGCAGGCCGGCATCGAACGACCGGTCGATCGATTGCATCGCGAGCCGTGGTTCGACGTGCTCGCGACGCGCGACTGGCAGCACAGCGATCCCGCCAGCACGGCCCCCGAACTCGCGCTGCCGCTGCGCTACACGACGTCGGCCGACTTGACGTTGACGGTGGACGAAGGGACGAACGGCGCGCTGCCGATTTCCGGCGTGCGCCTGTTGCTGCCGCTGTACCG
>QHWR01000309.1:931-4843 GCA_003223835.1 Acidobacteriota bacterium
GACGACCTGGCGGCGCCCACGTACGACATCGCGCTCCTCGCGTCGCGCGTCCTGAGCGCCCCCGCGAGCGACGTCGCGGTGGGATCGGAGGCTCCCGCTCCCGCCGTCAGCGGCGCCCTCGTCTCCCCGCGCACGTTCTGGGTCCTGCTGGCGCTTGCCGTCGTCGTGTTGTTGCTGGTGTTGGTGAAGTTGCTTAGAGAGCCTGCCGACCGCCCACCCTCGTAGCGCAGGTCCTTGGACCTGCTCGTGATCTGGGCGACCGCCGTCGATCACGAGCAGCCCTGAAAAGGGCTGCGCTACGGAGATCATCGCTTTCTCCCGAACGCAAACAGCTCATCGTCCGGCGACGGCCCGTGACGCGCGAAACGCTTGAGGCGATCCGTTTCGCCGTCCGGAGGAGGTCGGGCCAGGCTGTGACGATGGCCGCCGTTCTCGAGACGGTGATGGAACGGTCGCCAAAGTGGGACGAGCTGGAGGACTCGCTGCCCGCTTCGCTGACGGTCACCCGCACGTCCGAGCGGGACATCAAACAGCGCCACCTCATCGTCTCGGTTGACAGCGAGCGGGTCGCCACGCTGCTGTTCGGCGATTCCGTCACGCGCGACTTGGAAGCGGGACCGCATCGCCTGCGCGTCAGCAATACGCTCGTCTGGAAAACCGTCGAATTCACGCTCCGGCCGGGCGAGCAGGCATACTTCGAGGCGATCAGCCGCTCGGGCTTCGGCACCTATCCGATGCTGTTTGTGCTCGGGGTCGCGCCGCTGTACGTGTCCGTCAACCGCATGAATTAACGGCTCAATTCCATCCACAATTCGGTATCCTGTTTGCATCGGCCTCGGCTGTCCAGCCCGGATCCCTCTTGCCGCGTCCGCCGGCGTTACACGCGTGTGGCGACTGTATGTCGACAACGTCACCGAAACGGCAGATCGTTGTCCTTCTCGTCGAGGACGATGTCGATGTGCGCCGGATGTTTCGCCTGGCGCTCGCTGTCGAGGGATTCCACGTCGAGGAGGCGGGCGACGGACTGCAGGCGCTTTACAAAATCGAAGAACGGCCGCCCGACCTCGTCGTGCTCGACCTTGGCCTGCCGGCCGTGGATGGGCTCGCGGTCCAGCAGGAAATCGCCGGGTCGGCGCTGACTCGCCAGATCCCCGTCGTGATCGTCACCGGCTCGACGGCGGACCTTACGCACGTTCCCGTGTTCTGCGTGCTCCGGAAGCCGGTCGCGCCGGATGAACTCATCACCACCGTCCGGCGCTGTCTCCAGGCGGGCGCCACCTCCCAGATTCCCGGATCACCGATCGCAGATCGTGGATCACGCAGCTGAAGCTGAGCGCTACGGCTGCGCTCTTCTCCGTGCCGGGGGCTGAGTGCTGGGAGGGAGTGCTGCGAAGCCACGTGCACGGTGCACTGCCGTCCTCAGCACCCTCTCCCTGCACCCAGCCCTCAGCACCGCTATGTCCAGGCGTCGTCGAGGAACCGCACGAAGTTGCCGTGCGCGATCTGCGTCACATCTTCGTCGCTGTAGCCGCGTCGGGCGAGCAGCGCGGGGATCGTCGCGAGATCCGCGATCGTCGTGACGTCCGCCGGACACTGCTCGCGCCCGAACGCGCCGTCGAGATCCGAACCGATGCCGCAGTGGCGTGCGTTGCCCGCGATCTGGCAGATGTGGTCGATGTGATCGATGACGGCGTCCAATGTCAGACCGGCGCCTTCAGGCGTCGTCTCTCCGCGTACCCATCCCGGGATCAACATCCACGCGTCGAGCGCGACACCGATGACGGCGTCGCGTTCCACGAGCTCGCGCAGCTGGTCGTCGGAGAATTGACGCCCGTGTGGCACGAGCGCGCGGCAGTTCGAGTGGCTCGCCCACACCGCGCCGCGGAAGCGATCCAGAGCGTCGCGGAAGCTCTCGTCGCACAGGTGCGTGACGTCGAGGATGACGCCGAGGCGCTCCATCTCGCGCAGCAGCTCATGGCCGCGCGTCCCCATCCCGCCGCACGCATTCGTCCCCTGCGCGTAGACCCCCGGACCGTAGTGCGCGGGGCCGACGGCGCGCAGGCCGTCCGCGTACGCGCGTTCCAAATGGTGCAGCGTCACGAGCGAGTCGGCACCTTCCAGACTGAGAATGTAGCCAATCGGGGCTCTTCCGCCTGAAGGCGGAAGCCACGAATTCTCTTTCGAAGCGCCCGCATTCTCTCTCGGGGGCGCGTGGCTTCCGCCTTTAGGCGGAAGATCCCGCGCGACGTGACCGTTCAGCCCCTCGCGATCCCGGATCTGCACCAGCTCGCCGCGATCTTCCATCGCGCGATACCACGCGAGCTGACCCTGTGTCATCGCCCACGCCTGCTCGGGCGAGTGCCATCCTTCCAGCGGATTGTCCCGCGCGACGTGGCGGGCGATCTGCGTCGCGACGCACAGGCCGACGCCGCCTCGCCGCATCTCGTCGAACGACACCGTCCCGCGGCCGCGATCCGGTTTGTCCGTGCGATCGCGTTCGCGCGCGCGGATCTCGTCGATCGGGCGGGTGAGATCGCGGTTCCATTCGATCGCGTTCATCGCGAGGTCGAGGTGCGCGTCGAGGATCAGCACGATCAACTCACCATCGCATTCAGGAGGAGCACGCCCGCGAGTCCCGCGACGGACAGGATCGTCTCCATGATCGTCCACGTCGTGAGCGTTTGCCCGACGGTCATGTTGAAGTACTCCTTCACGAGCCAGAAGCCGCCGTCGTTGACGTGCGACGCGATGAGCGAGCCCGCGCCGATCGACACGACCAGCAGGTCCCGATTGGCGTGCGGCGCGGCGGCGGCGATCGGCGCCAGGATGCTTGCCGCCGTCACGACGGCGACCGTCGCGGAGCCGACCGACAGCCGCAGCATCGCCGCGATGCACCAGCCGAGGACGAGCGGCGGCATGTGCTGGCCGCCCGCCGCGCGCGCGATCGCGGCGCCGGCGCCCGCGGCGTCGAGGACGCGGCCGAATCCGCCGCCCGCGCCGACGACGAGGAGCACGCCCGCGATCGGCAGCAGCGAATCCTCCGCGAACCGCAGCAGGCGTCCGCGATCGAAACCGCACGCGTGCCCGAACGTGTACAGAGAAAGGAGCGTGGCGATCAACATGGCGACGACCGGACTTCCCGCGAATTGGATCGCGCGGCCGGCCGTCGTGTTCGGCGCCGTCGCCTGCGCGAGCGCCGCGATCAGCATCAGCAGGACCGGAACGAGAATCGTCACGAGCGTGACGGCGAGCGACGGCGCCCGCGCCGCGGCGCTGGCGCCCGTCAACTGATCCGCGACCGCGCCCGCCTCGACGCGGACGCGCCGGCTGATCGCGCGTCCGAACAGCGGTCCGGCCACGATGGCAATCGGCGCCGCGACGATCAGCGAGTAGAACAGCGTCCGTCCCGTGTCGGCGCCGAGCCGCTCGATCGCCGCGAGCGGACCCGGATGCGGCGGCACGAGGCCGTGCGCCGCCGAAAGGCCGGCGAGCAGCGGAATGCCGAAACGGAGGAGCGGAGCGCCGTCCGCGCGCGCCGCGGTCCGGCGCGTCAGCGTGAAGAGCACCGGCGCGAGCAGCACGAGACCGACCTGAAAGAACACCGGCAATCCAATCACGAACGCCGACGCGAGCAGCGCCCAGTCGAGACGCCGGCTGCCGAGCGCCGCAATCAACGCACGCGAGACGACGACGGCGCCGCCCGATTCCGCCAGCAGTTTCCCGATGATCGTGCCCAGGCCGATGACGATCGCCGTGAAGCCGAGCGTGTCTCCCACGCCCTGCTGGAACGCGCGAGGAATGTCGCCGAGAGGCATCCCGGCGGCCAGGCCGACGACAAACGACCCCGCCGCGAGCGCGACGAACGCCGGCAGCCGCGCCCACGTGATGAGGAGGACGACGAGCGCGACGCCG
>QHWR01000080.1:0-13360 GCA_003223835.1 Acidobacteriota bacterium
CCCGCCGACTTCACGCCCGTCGTCCTCGGCGACCGGCGCAAGGAGACGTCGTGGGCGCATCAGATTTCGTCAGCGGCGGTGTTCACGTCGCCGCTGCTGGTGTACGGCGGTCATCCGCGAAGCCTGATCGACAATCCCGCGGTCGAAATCATCAAGAGCATCCCCGCGGTGTGGGACGAGACCATCGTGCTGCCGCCGAGCGAAATCGGCGAGGTTGCCGCCTTTGCGCGGCGCCACGGCCGCGAGTGGTTCGTCGCGGTACTGAACGGGGCCACAGCGCGCACGATCACGGTACCCGCGAAGTTCCTGACGCCGGGCCGCTACGCGGCGTCCTTCGTGCGCGACGATCCCGACAACGCGGCCGCCGTCCGTGTCGAGCGCGGCGCCGTCACGCCGGGCGACACGTTGACGATCGACCTGCGCGCCGGCGGCGGCTTTATCGTCCGCCTGACGCCGGCGGCTGAATCCAGCGGCCCTCCACGGCGCTCCGGATCCGGATCGTGAACGCATTCGATCTCCTCGGGCGGATCAGCGAGCATCCGCACGTCCGCTGGAATCCGCTTGCCGGCGACTGGGTGCTGGTGTCGCCACACCGGACGCGGCGGCCGTGGCAGGGACAGATCGAACGTGTCGACGATGAGGTGGTGCCGGCGCGCGATCCGGCGTGTTACCTCTGTCCCGGTTCGTCGCGCGCGGGCGGGATCACGAACCCCGATTACACGTCCACGTTCGTCTTCGACAACGATTTCGCGGCGCTCCAGCCCGCGCCGCCGCTCGCGTTCGACGTGGACGACCGACATCTGCTGGTCGCGCGTACCGAGCCGGGCCGCTGCCGCGTCGTGTGCTTCTCGCCGCGGCACGACCTGACGCTGTCGCGGATGGACGTCGCCGCTCTCCGTGCCGTCGTCGACGTCTGGATCGAGGAGATCGAAACTCTCGGGCGCGAGCCATCGGTCGAGTACGTGCAAATCTTCGAGAATCGCGGCGCCGCGATGGGCGCGAGCAATCCGCACCCGCATTGCCAGATCTGGGCGACCGCGTCCATTCCGAACGAGCCGGCGCGCGAGCAAGGCTCGTTGCGGGCGTATCGCGCGGCGCACCATACGTGCCTGCTGTGCGATTACCTGGCGCTCGAAGATCGTTCGCGCGAACGGGTCGTCTGCGAGAACGACGCGTTCGTGGCGCTCGTGCCGTTCTGGGCGGTCTGGCCGTTTGAAACGCTCGTCGTCGCGAAGCGGCATCTGTCGGGACTGGACGCGCTGGCGACGGCCGAGCGGGACGGTCTGGCGGACGTGCTCAAGCGGCTGACGACGCGCTACGACAATCTGTTCGAGACGTCGTTTCCATACTCGATGGGTTTTCATCAGCGTCCGTTCGACCGGGCGCCGCACGACGAGTGGCACCTGCACGCGCACTTCTATCCGCCGCTGCTGCGGTCGGCGACGGTCAGGAAATTTCTCGTCGGGTTCGAGATGCTGGGGACGCCGCAGCGCGATCTGACGGCCGAACAGGCCGCGTCGCGGCTGCGCGATGCCGGGGAGGAACATTATCGTGATCGACGGCCTGACGCGCCGCGAGCTGCTCGCGAGCGCGATCGCGCTCACCGTTAACGTTCGCGGGACCGGCGCGTGGCGCGTGAGCTCCGCCGATCTCCCGAACATCAAGGATGCACGCGGCTTCGTCGTGCCTGCGGGCGACGGCGACGTCTCCAGGATCGAGCTGACGCGCGACTGGACCGGCTACACCTGCCGCTCGCGCGTGACGAATCGGGGACGGGCGCCGATCGCAATCAAAGAGGTCGTGCTGTTCGACGTGACGCTGATGTTCCCGGCATCGTCGCGGATTTACGGCGAGGGGTTTCAGATGCTGAGCCAGTCGGGCGGCACGCTGGAGGAGCCGAAGGACCTCGGGTCCTATACCGACGCGAAGCATTACAAGTTGCCGGAGGCCGCGGGAACCAAGACGTTCTACGGCCTGCTGACGATCGACGCCGGCCGTCAATGGCTGCTGGCCTTCACCTCGTGCCGCCGGTTCAGCGGCCTCTTCAGGCTCCGCGGCCCCGAGTCGCTGCATGTGGTCATCGACACCGAGGGGCTGATGCTCGCGCCCGGCGAAAGCTGGGCGCTCGAAGAATTCTGCGTTGGGCCGTCCGGCGGGCGCCAGGCGCTGCTCGACGTCGCGGCGACGCGGCTCGTCGAGAATCATGCGCCGCTCACGACGCCGAAACCGCCGACGGGATGGTGCTCGTGGTACTGCTTCGGTCCGCGTGTCACCGCGCAGCAGGTGCTCGACAACCTCGACGTCATCGCCCGGAAGATTCCCGGGCTCACGTACGTCCAGATCGACGACGGCTATCAGCCGGCGATGGGTGACTGGCTCGAGACGGGCGCCGCGTTCGGCGGGGACGTGCGCCGCGTGCTCCAGGAAATCCGGGCGCGCGGTTTCCAGCCGGCGATCTGGGTCGCCCCGTTCGTCGCCGAAGAGAAATCGCACGTCTTCGAGCAGCATCGCGACTGGTTCGTCAAGGACGCGGGCGGCGCGCCGCTCCGATCGGATCTCGTGACGTTCGGCGGATGGCGCCGCGGTCCGTGGTACGTGCTCGACGGCACGCACCCGGAGGTGCAGCAGCACTTCGAGCTCGTGTTCCGCACGATGCGCCAGGAGTGGGGCTGCACGTATTTCAAGCTCGATGCGAATTTCTGGGGCGCCATTCACGGCGGCCGCTTCCACGATCCGAAGGCCACGCGCGTCGAGGCGTACCGGCGGGGCATGGAGGCGATCCGGCGCGGCGCCGGCGAGAGCTTCATCCTCGGCTGCAACCATCCAATCTGGCCGTCGCTGGGATTGATTCACGGCTCGCGCAGCTCGAACGACATCAAACGCAGCTGGGACCGCGTCTCGTCCACCGCACGTCAGAACCTGCTGCGCAACTGGCAGAACGGCCGGCTGTGGTGGAACGATCCGGACGCGGTCGTCCTCACCGGCGACCTGACCGATGACGAATTCCAGTTTCACGCGACCGCGATCTACGCGACGGGAGGGATGCTGTTGTCCGGCGACGACCTCACGTCGATCCCGGAGCCGCGGCTCGCGATGCTGAAGAAGCTCGTGCCGCCGACCGGCGTCGCCGCCACGTTCGCCGACGATCGCCTGGACGAGGGCGTGATGAAGCTGCCCGATGGACGTCTGGCCGCGTGCTTCTTCAACTGGGACGAGACGACGCGGACGGTGTCGCAACCATTCGTGGGCCGGCAGATCCGGCGCGCGACGGATTTCTGGACGGGGGACGTCGTCGAAACCACGCACCTCACGGTCAGCGACATGCGCCCGCACTCGGCGCGTCTCTTCCTCTGCGAGTAACGCGCACGATGCTTCCCGACGCTCGCCGCACGCAGGTCGCCGTCACGTCGTTCGTCGCGCTGTTTGCGATCGTGGGTCTCGCGCTGTACGGGCTTCCGCTCTACTACGACTTCATGGTGACGGAGTTCGGCTGGTCGCGGACGAGAGTCACATCCGGCAACGCGCTCAGCAAGCTCGTCGTCGGACCGCTGTTCGGCTTTGCGGCGGGATGGATCGTCGATCGCTTCGGCCCGCGGCGGCTGATGATGGCGGGCATCGTCATGGCCGGCGCCGCGCTCGTCGGCCTCGCGCACATGACGGCGCTGTGGATGTTCTACCTCTTTTATCTGTTCAACGCGCTCGGTTACGTATGCGGCGGGCCGTTGCCGAACCAGGTGCTGCTCTCGCGGTGGTTCGACAAGGGACGCGGCAAGGTCATGGGCTTCGCGTATCTCGGGATCGGAGCCGGGGGCGCGCTCGTGCCGATCCTCACCGGTTATTTCGTTCCGGCGTTCGGGTGGCGCGGCGCGCTCCAGGGCCTTGGCATCCTGATCATCGTGCTCGCGCTGCCGCTTGCATGGGCCGTCCCCGAGGAGCCGCCGGATCGTCCAACGCGTCCGGCGGCGGCGGCGATGCCGTCCGCCAGCGGCATCTTTCGCAGTCCGGCGTTCTACCTGCTCGCGATCGGCAGCATGTGTTCGATTGGAGCGGTCGGCGGGACGAATCAACACCTCAAGTTGTATTTGAGCCTCGACCTTCACCAGCCGCAGGCGGATGCGCTGCGGATTGCGTCGCTCGTGCTCACGTTCAGCATTGCCGGGCGGCTGTTCATCGGCTGGCTTGCGGATCATTGGCCGAAGAAATACGTGATGCTGCTGATCTACCTGCTCATCGCATCGGCGATTCCGCTGCTGTTCTTCGGCCATTCGCGCGGCGCGCTCTATGCCTTCGCGGCGATCTTCGGTCTCGGCCTCGGCGGAGAGTACCTGATCATTCCGCTCATCGCGGCCGAGCTGTTCGGCCTGCAGGTGCTCGGACGGCTGCTCGGCGTCGTGCTGACGGCGGACGGCGTCGCGGAGGCGACGGCGCCGATGTTGATCGGCCGCCTTCGCGACGTCACCGGCTCGTACCGGACCGGCTTCGTCGTGCTCATCGCGATTGCGCTCGCCGGCGCGGCGGCGATCGCCATGCTGCCTCGTTCCGCGCGCGTCGTGGAGTCCACACATGTCTGAAATCTCGAGGCGCAGCTTTCTGGCCGGCGTCGGCGCGGTCGGCGCACACGTCATCGCTGCCGCAGCGCCCCTGACGCACGTCGCGCCCGCAGATACAATCCGTCTCGGCTACGCCGCCATCACATGGGGCGGCCAGGACGAGCAGGCCATCGAAGAGATCGCGGCCGTCGGCTTCAAGGCCATCCAGCTCAGATCGACCGCCGTGGACAAGTTCGGCGCGCACCCGGAGACGCTGCGCGATCTGCTCGTCCATCATCATTTGAAGATGGCGGTGCTCTCGAGCGGAAACCTGAGCATCGATCCGGCCGCCGACGAACGTCAACTCGAGTTGCACACGAGCCACGCGCAATTCGTGAAGAGCGTCGGCGGCGAGTACCTGCAAGTGATCGACGAGCGCCCGAAGGGACGCGCGATCGTCGCGGAGGACTACACGCGGCTGGGCCGTCTGATGACGGAGCTGGGTCGACGGACGGCGGCGATCGGCGTGCCGCTGGTCTATCACCATCACATGAACAGCCTCGGAGAACAGCCGGAGGAGATCGACGCGATCCTGAACGCGGCGGATCCGAAATCGGTCGCGCTGCTGTTCGACATCGCGCATTACCAGCAGGGGGGCGGCGATCCTGTCGCGGCGATTCGACGCTATCGCGATCGCATTCGCGTGGTGCACCTGAAGGACGTGGAGAAGACGGCGGCGGCGCCCGGCTACCGGTGGGTCGCGCTCGGCCGCGGGCGGGTGAATGTGAAAGGCTGCGTGTCGGCGCTCCGCGATGGCGGGTTCAACGGTTGGGCGATCGTCGAGCTGGACCGCGCGATGGAACCGGAAACACCGAAGGCGGCTGCGGTCGCGAACCGGGAGTACGTCACGAAACAGCTGGGACTGACACTCTGAACGCTTTCGGCATTCAGCATTCAGCATTTCTCGGAGGATCGCACGATGGATCGGCTGTCGGGATTTCAGGCGGCATCGCTCGTCGTCATGCGCATCTTGATCGGGTGGCATTTCTTCTACGAGGGGTATTACAAGCTGATGCTGCCCGGGTGGACGCGCGCGGGACGGCCGGTCGCGGGCTGGAGCGCGGCGGGCTATCTGAATGCGGCGACCGGCCCGTTCGCCGGCGTCTTCCATCGTCTGGCGCACTCGGCCAGCCTGGCGCACGCGGTCGACGTCGCGGTCCCGATCGGCCTGACGCTCGTCGGCTTGTCGCTGATGCTGGGACTCCTGACGCGAATCGGGTGCGTCGGCGCGCTGCTGTTCCTGACGCTCTTCTACGTCTCGGCGCCGCCGCTCGCCGGCCTGCCGCAGCCGCAGACCGAAGGGGCGTACCTGCTCGTGAACAAGAATCTGATCGAGCTCGCCGCGGTGCTGACCCTGCTGGCCTTCCGGACCGAACGACTTGCCGGCCTCGACCGCCTGTTCGCGTTCGGCCGCTCGCGTCCCGTTGCAACCCGGAGCGCGGCGATGTAACGCCCGCGCGATCACGAGCAGGCCTGAAGGCCTGCGCTACGCCCATCGAGCCGGATCACCGCGCATCGCTCATTGAACGGGCGCCAGATTTCGTCGCGCGGGCCTTCAACGCGATCACGAGCAGGCCTGAAGGCCTGCGCTACGCCCATCGAGCGGATCACCGCGCATTGTTCATTGAACGGGCGCCAGATTTCGTCGCGCGGGCCTTCAACGCCCATCACGAGCAGGCCTGAAGGCCTGCGCCACGACCATCGAGCGGATCACCGCGCATCGCTCATCGAACGGGCGCCAGATTTCGTAGCGCAGGCCTTCAGGCCTGCTCGTGATCCGGCGCTGAAGCCGCGCGCGGCGGCGTTCAATTCGGCTCCACGAGATACAGATCCCTCCCCGCGTCTTCGACGATGAGCGTGTCGGGATCGCTCTGGTAGGTCTTCACGTCGAACGTGCGGTAATCGAGGAACCCGAGATTGACCTTGCGGCAGATCTCCTCGCTGATGCCGGTCGCCATCGTGATGCGATAGCGCGGGCCGATGTTGCCGAGCGCGTCTCGGTGACCGGCGAAACTGACGTGCGCCAGATGCGCCGCGATGCACAGATTCGCGCGCAGTTCGTCCGACCGCTCCACCATCTCCCGCACCTGTTCGAGCGGCGCGTACCCGTACTTCTCGATCAGACGGCCGTGCGTCGCGGAGATCTGCGTGAGGTGCGGCGCGTAGATGATCAGCTCGCCGCCCGTCTCGACGATGCTGCCCAGCTTGTAGCTCGCCTTGCCGCCCACCCACAACTCGTCGTAATGCTTGTCGAGCAGCGCGACGACGCGCCGGTAGCGGCGGCCGGTGTAGCGGACGTGGACCTGTCCGCTGACGGCGGCGGCGCGCCGCACCGTGTCGCGGATGTCCCCCGCGAAGAGCGCATGCGTCCGCTGCGCGCCGTTGTGACGCGTGCTCACCGACGTGAACGCGACGACCGGCGCGGAGATGAAGCCCGCGGCCGCTTCGATCATGCGCCGCGTCGGCGTCTCGACGCGCCCGATGACGCGCTCGATCGTCGCGAGCGCGCCGAGCCAGTGCGTGCGATGCGTCAGCTCGGGGCCGGCGACGCCCGGAAAGAAATACTTCGCGCCCCCCGCGAAGCCGGCGACCTCGTGCGGCAGGGTGGCGCCGATCACGAGCACCGCGTCGTAGACGCCGGGGGCGAGCCGCGCGTTCACGGTCACCGGCACCGGCTCGTCGATCAGGCCGCCCGTGAGCGCCCGGACGTCGCTTCCGGCGAGCGTCCCGATCGTGGTCAGCTCGCCCGGGCGATCCCAATGGTGATCGAAAATCTGTCCGAGGAGCGGAATCTCCGCGAGGCCGGCGCCGATCTTCTCGCGCTTGTGCTCGTCGCGCATCGGCGGATGCGTGCCCTGCGCGACGAGCGCGTCGAGCTGCTTCGCGCCCCGGCGCGCCAGCTCCTGCGACACGACCGGGAACAGCAGGTCCGTGTTGTCGTCGCGCGTGCGGTCGGACACGATCGCGAGGACGCGCGCCCCCGCCGGAATCGCGGCCAGCGCGGCCGCCGCAATTCTGCGGAACTCGTTGACGCCGAGCGACGCCGCGGACGATCCCTCGCCGACGAAGGGCGGCATCAGCGCTCCGGCAGCGCCGCCGGCTCGAGCCGCGGCACGAGGGCGTGCACAACCGCGAGCGTCACGAGATAGGCGGACGCCGCGATCAGGAATACGGGAACGTAACTGCCGGTGGCCTGCAGCAGGTAGCCCGTCACTTTGGCGATCAGCATCCCGCCGATCGCGCCCCACATGCCGCCGAACCCGACCACGGATCCGACGGCCTTGCGCGGAAACATGTCGGACGCGAGCGTGAACACGTTGGCGGACCAGCCCTGGTGCGCCGCCGCCGCGAGGCCGACGAGGCACACGGCCACCCACTCGTGACGGGCGTTGGCCGCAAAAGCAATCGGCACGACCGCCAGCGCGCAGATCAGCATGGCCGTCTTCCGCGCGCGGTTCGCCGTCCAGCCGCGCCGCAGCAGCGACGACGACAACCAGCCGCCGCCGACGCTCCCGACGGTGGCCATCTGATAAATCACGATCAACGGCAGCGCGAGCGATTTCAGATCGATGCCGTACGTCTTGTACAGAAAGTCGGGAATCCAGAAAAGGTAGAGCCACCAGATCGGATCGGTGCCGAA
Organism: Acidobacteriota bacterium; assembly: GCA_003223835.1. Taxonomy (GTDB): domain Bacteria; phylum Acidobacteriota; class Vicinamibacteria; order Vicinamibacterales; family 2-12-FULL-66-21; genus Gp6-AA38. The sequence goes on from QHWR01000080.1 coordinate 8,230, forward strand.
CTTCGCGACCGCGAACGCCCACGTCTGTCGATAGGGCATCAGCGCGAGCCACGGCACGCGCACGACCGGGTCGGGAGGATCGCTCTGAATGTACGCGAGCTCCGCGGGACCGACGCGGCTGTGCTTCGTCGGCGTGTTGTACAGCGGCCACCAGAGGAGCAGCCAGAGAAGTCCGAGCGCACCGGTGGCGACGAACGCGGCCGGCCATCCGTACGTATAGGTCAGCCAGGGCACGACGAGCGGCGTGACGATCGCGCCGATATTCGTCCCGGAATTGAAGATGCCCGTCGCGAGCGCCCGCTCGCGCTTGGGAAACCACTCCGCGATCGTCTTGATCGACGCGGGAAAGTTGCCGGCCTCGCCGAGCCCGAGCAGGAACCGCACGACGATGAACCCGATCACCGACACCGAGTACGCCAGCCCGACGGCGGCGAAGAGCGGCGCGAAGATCGGTCCGATCGCGGTCGCCCATGCGTGCGCCACCGCCGCGACACTCCACAACAGCAGCGCCAGCGCGAATCCGAGCTTCGTCCCGATTCGGTCGATCACGCGGCCGGCCAGAACCAGGCCGATGGCGTACGCGAGCTGGAATGCGAACACGATGTCCGCGTAGTCCACTTCCGTCCAGCCGAACTGCTGCTGAAGCGTCGGCTTCAGCAGGCCGATGACCTGCCGATCGACGTAGTTGATCGTCGTCGCCAGAAAGAGGAGCGAGCAGATCACCCATCGAATCGAGCCGACGTCGCGGCCGGCGGCCACCGGCGAGCCGGATCCGCGGGACGGGGACGTGATCGCCATCGGCAATGACCTCAGATCGTCGGGTTTCTGCGATGAATCGCGAACTCGCGGTGTCCGAGCCGTTCGGCGGCGGCCAGCTTGCCGGAACAGACGGCGATCACTTCGTCGAAGATGCGCGCCGCCGCCTCGTCGAGTGTCTCCGTGTCGTCGAGCACCCCGCTGACGTCGAGGTCGATATTGTCGCGCATCGACTGCGCGGTGCGCGTATTGCCGGTGATCTTGATGACCGGCGCGATCGGGTTGCCCGTCGGCGTCCCGAGGCCGGTCGTGAACACCACCGCCTGCGCGCCGCCCCCGACCATCCCGGTCACCGACTCGACGTCGAGACCCGGCGTATCCATCACCGTCAGCCCTTTCCGCGTGATGCGGCCCGCGTACGGGACGACGTCGGCGAGCGGCGTGTGCTCGCCACCTTTGTGCGTCGCCCCGAGCGACTTCTCTTCGATCGTCGTCAGTCCGCCGCGAATGTTCCCGGGGGAGGGTTGCGTGCCGCGGATGTCGAGCCCGAGCGCCATCGCCTCGCTCTCGACGCGATTGATCACGCGCAGCAGCCGCGTCGCTGTTTCAGGCGCGGTCGCGCGCGCGGCCAGCAGATGCTCCGCGCCCATGATCTCGGCGATCTCGCCGAGCACCGCCGCGCCGCCGAGATCCACGAGGCGGTCCGCGACCCGGCCGAGCGCGGGATTCGACGCGAGGCCCGACGTGTAATCCGACCCCCCGCACTTGACCGACAGGATGAGCGACGTCACGTCGCAGGCTTCGCGTTCGGCGCGCGCGAGGTCCGCGGCAAGGCGCTGGGCGATCTCCGTTCCACGAGACGTCGCCCGCAGCGTCCCTCCTTCACCCTGGATGGCGATAATCTCGGCCGGCTTCCCCGCCGTTCGCGCGGATTCCGCGAGGTACTGCGCCACCACCTGCTCGCAGCCGAGCGCAACGACGAGCACGGCGCCCACGTTCGGATGTTGACAGTAGGCCGCGAGCGTCTCGTGCGTGACGTGCAGGTCCGGGCCGATTTGACCGCAGCCCGCGAGGTGCGGAAGCGCCGCGCCGAGCGGCTGGGCCGCCGCGGCAATTCGCTCCGCGACGACCGCGGAACAGATGACGGTGGGAACGACGAGCACGTGATTCCGGACTCCGACGCGGCCGTCCGGACGGCGATAGCCGAGAAACGTTCGCGCACCGGTCATCGTCATCTCCGGTTTCCCTGCGGCGGCGGCGTCGCCTCATCGGGAGGTTCGGCAATCCGCGGCTCTTCACGCGCGTCGGCGCGCGGGACGCGGTCGCCGCGGCCGCGATCGCTCGCGACGTTGTGCGTGTGCACGTGCGTGCCCTGGGGAATGTCGGCGATGGCCGTCCCGATCGGGCTCCCGTACTTGATGACGGCTTCGCCCGAACGTATCGGACGCAGGGCGATCTTGTGTCCGCGAGGAACCGGCGACTGAACCATCAACGTCGTGCCCGCAAGATCGAGACGCTGCCCGGTTTCGAGCGCCTCGAGCGCGGTGGCGACGTTGTCGCGTTCGCTGATCACGAGGGCCGCTCTCACTGATTCACTCCGCTCGCGAGGAACCCGCCGTCCACGGCGATCAGCTGGCCCGTGACGAACGCGGCGGCATCGGACGCGAGATACACGGCCGCGCCGACGAGCTCTTCGAGTTTGCCGAAACGTTTCATCGGGGTCCGCATCAGGAATTCCTGGCCGCGCGGGCCGTCGAGCAGCTTCGCGTTCAACTCGGTCCGGAAGACGCCCGGCGCGATCGCGTTCACGGTGACGTTGTAGCGTGCCCACTCGACCGCCAGCGCCCGCGTGAGCCCCGCGACGCCCGACTTGCTCGCGCTGTAGGCGGCGACCTCGAAGAGACCAACGTACGACGACAGCGAGCAGATGCCGATCAGGCGTCCGCTCTTCCGCTCGATCATCGCGGGCGCGAACGCACGATACGCCCGCAGCGTGCCCGTCAGGTTGACGTCCAGAATTTTCTGCCAGTCCGCCTCGTCCATGTCGAGCGTCGGCACGCGCTTGGTAATCCCGGCGGCGCAGACGACGATGTCCACGCGGCCGAGCGCCTTCAGCACGGCGTCGCGGAGCGCGTCGAGCGACCCGCGATCGCCGACGTCAGACGTGGCGCGAAGCGTCCGGCGGCCGCGCGCTTCGATCTCGCGCGCCATTTCATCGACGAGCGGCTGGCGGCGCGCCGTGGCGACGACGTCCGCTCCGGCATCGGCGAGGCCGAGCGCGAGCATCCGCCCGATGCCGCTGGTGCCGCCGACAACGACGGCGGTTCTGCCGGTGAGGTCGAAGAGGGTCGAACCCATGCGCTCGCAGGGATTATATATGCGCGGCTTTTTCACCCCGATGACCGCCGCGCTATCATAGGCACCGCCCGATCGCGAGCAGGGCTGAAGCCCTGCGCTACGAAGGGCGGAAGCGCTGCGAACGGTACCGTAGCGCAGGCCTTTCATTTCAGGCCTGCTCGTGAACAACGACCGGCTGGACACATCATGCTGACGGACACACTGTTCCGCGTCCCACGAAATCAGGGTCTTCAACTCCTGCAGCGCAGAGGCGACAGGGGCGCGCGCGAGTTGACGAGCTGGCGCCTCTTTCTGAAACCCGGCACGTCCGAGCGCTACTCGTCACCAACCGAGGAAACCGCCGTCGTCCTCCAGAACGGCCGCGGCACGTTTGCCGCGGGGGACGAGCGCTGGGACATCAGCCGCAGCAACGTGTTCGACGAGAAGGCGACGGCGCTGTATCTCCCACCCGGCGTCGAGCTGCGCGTGACGGCCACGACGCCGCTCGAGGCGGTGCTCATCGCGACGCCGGCGGAAGGTGGAGGCCGGCCCGCGATCGTTCGGCCGGCGGACATCGATCCGCAGGCGCGCGGCCGCGGCACCTACGCGCGCGAAATCCACAACATCTTCGTCACCGACACCCACGCGAAGCGCCTGATGGTCGGCGAGACGTTCAATCCGGCGGGACACTGGAGCAGCTACCCGCCGCACAAACATGACGGGCGCGACGGCGAGCCGACGCTCGAGGAGATCTATCACTACCGCGTGGACCCGCCGCAGGGCTTCGGCCAGCAGATGCTTTACACGCGCGACGGCGAGTGCGTGACGCACGCGGTCAAGGACGGCGACGCGGTGCTGCTGCCGTACGGTTACCATCCGGTGTCGTCGCCGCCCGGGTACCGCCTCTACTACCTGTGGGGAATGGCGGGAGCGATTCGGAAGCTCGCGCTGCACGAAGACCCCGACCATCGCTGGATCCACGACGCCGCCAACGCCTGACGTGACGGCCGCACGCACCACCACGGTCCGCACGATCGAAGCGCACGGCGTCGTCGCGGTCATCCGGCTGAAGGATGCCGCGCGCCTCCGCGCCGTCGTCGACGCGCTCGCCGAAGGCGGCGTCCGCGCGCTCGAGGTGACGATGACGGTGCCGGGCGCCGTCGATCTGATCCGACAGCTGGCGCCGACGTTGTCGGGCGAGTTCCTGCTCGGCGCCGGGACCGTCACGGACGCCGCGACCGCGGCCGCGGTGATCGACGCGGGCGCGCGGTTCGTCGTGAGCCCGGTGTTCAGGCCCGAGGTCGTGCGCGCGTGCCTGGATCGCGACGTCCCCGCGATGCCCGGCTGCTTCTCGCCGACCGAGATCCTCGCGGCGCACGACGGCGGCGCCGACATCATCAAGGTGTTTCCCGCGACGGCGCTCGGACCGCAGTTCATCAAGGACGTGCGTGCGCCGCTCCCGCAGGTGAAGCTGATGCCGACCGGCGGCGTCAGCCTCGACAACGCGGGCGACTGGATCCGCGCGGGCGCCGCGGCGGTCGGCGTCGGCTCGGCGCTCCTCGATGCGGCGGCGATCGAGAGCGGCCGCTACGAAGTCATCACCGCGAACGCGAAACGGATCATTGCCGGTGTCGCGGCCGCGCGAGCGAAGAAGTGACCGCGAGAGTCGTCACCTTCGGCGAGATCATGCTCCGGCTCAGCCCGCCCGGGTTCGAGCGTCTGTTCCAGTCGCCGCTGCTGTCGGCGACCTTCGGCGGCGGCGAAGCGAACGTCGCCGTCAGCCTCGCGCAGTTCGGGCTGGACAGCGTCTACGTCACGCGCCTGCCGTCGCATGCGATCGGCGACGCCGCCGTTCGCGCGCTGCGCGCCGAAGGGGTCCGCACGGATCGGATCGTCCGCGGGGGCAGCCGCCTCGGCATCTACTTCGCCGAGACGGGCGCCAGCCAGCGCGCGTCAACGGTCATCTACGATCGGGCGCATTCCGCGATCAGCGAGATCGAACCGGACGCGATCGCGTGGGACGAGATCATGCGGGGCG
>QHWR01000080.1:13420-14284 GCA_003223835.1 Acidobacteriota bacterium
GTCAGCGTCGATTTGAATTACCGGAAGAAGCTCTGGACCGAAGCGCAGGCGCAGCAGACGATGAAGCCGCTGATGCGCGGCGTGAACGCCGTCGTGGCCAACGAAGAAGACCTCCAGTCGGTGCTCGGCGTCGAGGTGCACGGCGCGACCGTCACCGGCGGATCGCTGGATCGATCCGCGTATCGCGACGCGGCGATGCGTGTGAGCCGGGATTTCGGTCCGCAGCTCGTCGCGGTCACGCTGCGCGAAAGCGTCTCCGCGAGCGACAACGGGTGGAGCGGCGTCCTCTGGGACGCCGCCTCGTCGACGTTCCATGAAAGCCAGCGCTACGACGTCCGCCTCGTCGATCGCATCGGCGGCGGCGACAGCTTCGCCGCCGGCCTGATTTACTCGCTCGTCACGGGCCGCGGACCCGACGCCGCGCTGCGCTTTGCGGTGGCCGCGAGCGCGCTGCAGCAGACGATTCCGGGCGATTTCAATCGCACGTCCGTTGCCGAGGTCGATGCGCTGGCGAAGGGGGACGCCTCGGGGCGGGTTCAACGCTAGGCCACGGAGCGCACGGCCGCGTTCGGCCACGGACACTTCTTCAGCCACGGATGCACGCAGACCAGATCGGCCACAGATTCACACGGATGAACACAGATTGAATTTGGCCACGGATTACACGGACCAACACACGAACAATTCAGCCACGGATGACGCTGAGCAACACGGAACTCGAACGTCACCGGTTGGAGCCAGTTCACGAATCCTGATTGGGCCGTGGTGCACGCGTGGCCGATCGGATCCTAATGGTCCGTGCCCGTCCGTGTGATCCGTGGCCGATCGGATCCTAATGGTCCGTGCCCGTCCGTGTGATCCGTG
>QHWR01000081.1 GCA_003223835.1 Acidobacteriota bacterium
CTCCGCGTTTTCCGGACGTTCGATCGCCGACGTCATCGAAGACGGACGGATGGAGCTGCGCGCGAAGATCAACGAGATCGATCGCGACAACCTGCAGACCGGCGAGGCGGCGAAGGTGCAGATCGACATGCTGCCCGGCGAAACGTTCATCGCGCGGGTCGGCACGCTGGCCGGCCTCGCCTCGCGCGGGAATTTCTGGGAGTCGAATTCCACGCGGCAGTTCGACGTCGCGTTCCAGTTCGACAAGGTCGATCCGCGGTTCCGCGCCGGTTCGTCCGCGCGGCTCGAGATCGCGGGGCGGGAGCTGAAAGACGTTCTGTACGTGCCGCGACAGGCCGTCTTCGACAAGAACGGCAAGAGCTTCGTGTTCCTGAAAGCCGGCGAGACCTTTCAGCAGCGCGAGATCAAAGTCACGAACCGGACGGAGAGCCGCACCGTCATCACGGGCCTGAAAGACGGTGACGTCGTCGCGCTCGTCGATCCGGACATCGCACGGCGCCGGTCCAAGTCGACGTCGGCGGGGCCGCTGCCCTCAACCGGCGGGGCGTCCAAATGAGCCCCGTCGACGCCGCAGCGGCGCGGGTAGCGAGGCCGTCATGAAGTGGCGGCGCGTCGCGTGGCCGGTCGCCGCCGTCGCGGTGCTGGCGATTGGCGCGACGCTCGCGGTCGCGGTGCCTTCCCTCCCGGCGTCGCGCCTGGAGATTCCGACGACGAGCGTCGTCAAGGGGACGCTGAAGCTGACGGTGTACGCAACGGGGGATCTGCGCGCCGGCCGGAGCGCGACGCTCGTGTCGCCGCCGGCGGGCGGTCTGCTCCGTATCGTGTCGCTCCGGCCGACGGGAACCTCGGTCAAAAAAGACGACGTCGTCGTGGAGTTCGACCCGGCGGATCAGCAGTACGTGCTCGAACAGGCGAAGTCGGACCTCGCCGAGGCCGACCAGCAGATCGTCAAGGCCAAATCGGACAGCGCCGTGCAGGCGGCGCAGGATCAGGTCGACCTGCTGACGGCCCGGTACGACGTGCGGCGCGCGGAGCTCGACATCGCGGCGAATGAGTTCGTCGGCGCGATCGACGCGCAGAAGAACGTGCTCTCGCTCGAGGAAGCGAAGCGGCGGCTGGAGCAGCTCGAGCAGGACGTCAAGGCGCGCTCGGCGACGAACCAGGCGGCGCTGGCGGTGCAGGAAGAAGCGCGCCACAAGGCGCTGCTCGCCATCCAGCGCGCGAAGACGCAGATCGACAGCCTCGTGCTCAAGGCCCCCATGGACGGCGTCGTGCTGGTCAAGGAAAATCGCGACGCGTTGATGTTCGGTTTTCCGGGAATGATCATCCCCGAATACCGGCAGGGAGATTCCGCCAACTCGGGCCGGCCGATCGCCGACGTCATCGAGAACGGGCGGATGGAGCTGCGCGCGAAGATCAACGAGTTGGATCGCGACAACCTGCAGACCGGCGAGGCGGCGAAAGTCCAAATCGATGCGCTGCCGGGGGAAACGTTCGTCGCGCGTGTGGGCGCGCTGGCCGGCCTCGCCTCGCGCGGGAATTTCTGGGAGTCGAACTCGACGCGGCAGTTCGACGTCGCGTTCCAGTTCGACAAGGTCGATCCGCGGTTCCGCGCCGGTTCGTCCGCGCGGCTCGAGATCGCGGGGCGGGAGCTGAACGACGTCCTGCATGTGCCGCGACAAGCCGTCTTCGACAAGAACGGCAAGAGCTTCGTGTTCCTGAAAGTCGGCGACGGCTTTCAGCAGCGTGAGATCAAAGTCACGAACCGGACCGAGAGCCGTACCGTCATGACGGGCCTGAAGGACGGTGACGTCATCGCGCTCGTCGATCCGGACATCGCGCGGCGCCGATCCAAGTCGGCCTCGGCGGCGCCGCTGCCGTCGACCGGCGGCGGGGCGTCCAAATGAGCCTCATCGACGCGCGCGGGCATCTCTGGTCCACCGACTTCCTGCCGGAGTTCCGCCTCGGCCTCGAGAACCTCTTCGGCGTCGCGGCGGTGGTGGCGATGCTGTCGATCGGCGCCGGCGCGCAGCAGGAAGTGATGGCCTTCATCGAGCAGCTCGGCGTGCGCAACCTGATCGTCGAGGCGCGCGAAGCCTCCGATTACCAGACGCTGCAGAAGGTCCGCAAGATTTCCCCGGGCCTGACGTTCCAGGACGTCCGCGTCATTCAGGCGAATCTGGAGCGGATTTCCGCCGTCAGCGCGCGGAAGCGCTTCACGCCGTCGAAGATGCTGCCGCGCCCCGTCGGCGGCGACATGCCGGTCGTCTACGGCGTGTCGCCGTCGTACGTGCGGATCGGAAACCTCCAGCTCGCGTCCGGCCGGTTCTTCACCGACGCGGAAACCGTCGCGGCGGCCCCTGTCGCCGTCCTCGGCGAGGCGGCGTCGGCGACGTTGTTCGGCGCGGACGATCCCGTCGGTCAGTACGTCAAGGTGAACGAGCAGTGGTTCCGCGTCGTCGGCGTCGCGGGGCCGCAGCTCACGGTGCAGTCGGACGTCGCGGGGCTGCCGGCGCAGGATCGCAACAACCTCATTTACGTCCCGCTCTACGCGTCGATCTTCCGCCTCGAGGACGGACAGAGCTCCCAGAAGGACGAGATCGACGGCGTCTACCTGCAGATGCAGCAGGGCTCCGACGTGCCCGCGGCGGCCTCGCTGCTGCGCGGCATTCTCGAAGTGGCGCACCGGAACGCCGGGGACTTCACGATCGTGTCGCCGGCCGAGCTGCTCGCCGAGCAGCGCCGGACCCAGCGAATCTTCGAGATGGTGATGGTGGCGATCGCGTCGATCTCGCTGCTCGTCGGCGGGATCGGGATCATGAACATCATGCTCGCGAGCGTGCTCGAGCGCACGCGCGAGATCGGCGTGCGCCGCGCCATCGGCGCGCGCCAGCGGGACGTCGTCCGTCAGTTCCTGATCGAGACGACCATCATTTCCCTGTCGGGCGGCGTCGCGGGGATCCTGCTCGGCGTCGGCCTGTCGCAACTCATCGGCTTCCTCGCCGGCTGGTCCACGATCGTCACGACCTCCTCCATCGTCCTCGCGTTCGGCGTCTCGGTCGTGATCGGCATTGTGTTCGGCCTGTACCCCGCCGTCCGCGCGTCACGGCTGGATCCTGTCACAGCGCTGCATTACGAGTAGCGCGCGGAGTCCCTCGTCCCTGGTCCTGTGTCTCATGTCACCACGACTGGAACCTGCGCACCACGTCGTGACCCGGAACGAGGGACCCGGGACGAGGGACCCGGGACGAGGGACGAGGGACCAGGGACTGACTATGTTCGATCCGAATCCGGCTGCCAGTTTTTGATGGCGCGCTTGATGTCGTCGGCGGAGAGATTCTCGCGCACGGCGCGGTCGAGGACGGACGGCAGCTCGGCGTCGGACGCGAACCGGAGCGCGACGAGCTGCGGCTTCGAGAGCTGCGCGAACTGGCGCTGCTGGTCGGCCGTCAGCAGCGGCCCGCAGCGGGTCCGCATTTCCAACCTGATGATGCGATCCTGAAGCGCCGTCGTGTACCGGCGGCTCATCACCAGCAACGTGACCACGGCCAGGAGCAGGCCGCCGAGGCCGGCGGCGAACGCAAGCCGCCCGCCCATGCCGAAATACCGCAGCGCCAGTCCAACCACCGCCACCCCCCAGAACGCGTAGCCCACGATCGTCAGCGTCGGCCGATGCGGATGGCTCGCATAGTTCTGTGTCGCCATGCGGGGAGCGTAGCACGGCGGCTGCCGGTGCTGGGGGCCGAGTGCTGAGAGGGCGTGCTGCGAATGCAGGTGCTGCGAACGCACGTGCACGGTGCACTGCCGTCCCCAGCACCCTCTCTCTGCACCCAGCCCTCAGCACGCTGTCTTCCGGCTGCCACCGATTCTGGGAATCGGGGACAGGCTCACACGAGCGGGTAGCAGGCGACCAGCAGGCGGTACGGACGGGTCGATTCGCGGCGGGCGGCGCCGAATCGAGAGACGACGTCGGTGACGGCGGCGTGCAAAGCATCGGCGAACGCCCGCCGTGCATCCGCGGTGTCGAAGTGCACGTCGGTCGCGACGGCCGTCGCCGCCAGACGCAGCCCGCGCGTCGACGCCTCCGCGATCGCGCGGCTGACGTCCGCCTGCGCGCGCGCGGCGAGCGCAACCAGCCGCGGAGCGCTGAATCCTCCGGCGGCCGGCCCGTCGCCGACGGCCATCGGTCCGAGCAGCGCCGGCGACAGAACGTAAGCCGCCGCGCTCGCCACGTACCGCTGTTCGACCAGGTTCCTCCGCCGTGCCTGCCCGGCGCGCCGCAGCAGCTTCGCGCGCGCGAGTTGCCGCACGTGATAGTTGACCTTCTGCCGCGGCAGCCGGAGCGATCGAGCGATGTCGGCGGCCGACACCGGTTCGCGCGCCGCCGTCATGATTCGCAGTCGCAGCGGGTCCAGCAGCACCGCCGCCTGGGACAGGTCCTCGATGACGGCCAGATCGGCACGAGTCATGGACAAATATAATTGCACGGACAATAATAGTTGTCTAGAGTCGCCGGCGAGACGATCTCATTCGCGACGGCATCAACCACCATCGTCCCGACTGGCGCGCGGGCGACGGTCCCGCGCGCGCGAGAAGGCGCGCGTCACCGGCGAGGCGCCGACCACCCCGATCGGCCTGATTCACGTTCGGCTGGTGAAGCAGGCCCCCGACGGAGGATAATGATGGATGGTCCATGGACCGGAAGGGTTACTGAAGAGTTTTGCCTGATACACGCTTGAAAATTGCCGTTTTCATCGACTTCGACAACATCGAGATCGGCGTCAAGAGCACGCTGAATGCGCAGTTCGACATCGGAATCGTCCTCGAGGCGCTCAAGGAGCGCGGCGAGGTCGTCTCGAAGATCGCCTATGGTGACTGGACCCGGGCCGGCGACTACAGCCGCTCCCTCACACAGCACGCGGCCAAACTGGTCCAGCGCAACCTGACGCCCGGCGGCGACAAGAACGGCGCCGACATCAACCTGGCGCTCGACGCGCTCGAGATGGCGTTCACGCATCCCCACATCAACGCCTACGTGATCGTCGGGGGCGACAGCGACTTCATCACACTCGTCGAAAAACTGAAGCAGTACGACAAGCAGATCTTCGTCGTGGGCGGCCGCGCGTTCACGAGCGGCGTGATGCAGCGCAACTGTCACGAGTTCATCGCGTACGAGAACCTCGCGGGCGCCGGCCGGCGATCGGAGCGCGGGCGTCCGTCCGCCCAGGTCGCGCAAGCGCCGATCGAGCAGGCGTTTCCGCTCGTGCGCCGCGCGCTCAAGGTGCTGAGCGACCGTGAAGTCTCGCCGCAGCTCGGCCTGCTCAAGAGCACGCTGCTGCAGCTCGACTCCACGTTTTCGGAACGCACCTACGGCGTCGGCTCGTTCCGCGATTTCGCGGAGAAGCTCGCGCGGGCCGGCTTCGTGTCGCTGCGCGAGAGCGGCCGCAACGTCCTCGTCGAGCTGAACGAGCACGGCCACCGCGCGATCGCCGGCGACAACGGGTCGCCGTCCACGCCGCCCGCGCAGGCGGCGTCCGGCCGTCGCGCCGAGCCGCAACACGCGCAGGGGGAAATGCGTGTCGCGGACGGGATCAAGGAAGTGCGCCGCTTGTTCCAGACCGCGCCGAACCCGCCGCGGTGGCCGATGTACGTGCGGCAGGTCAAGCAGTTCCTGCGCGGCGTCGATCCGTCGTTCGACGAACGCCGGTTCGGGTTCGCGACGCTCGTCGATCTGCTGCGCGCGAGTCAGCGCGAAGGCCTCTTCCGGATCGAACGAGACCGGCAGGGCGTGATGCGTGTGTTCGGCGGGAACGTGATGCAGCAGGCGGCCGCGTCCGCCGAGCAGTCGCAGGCGGAACCGGCCGTTGCCGGGATGACCGACGTCGACATCGTCGAATCGATCTCCGGCCCCGAGCCCGAGGTGGTGGACGGCGACGTCGTGCAGGAGATCGAGCCGACGCCGCCGGTGGTGGACGTCGAGGCCGCGCCGCCCGACGCGGAACCGCCCGGCGGGCGCAAGCCGTCTCGCCGGCGCCGCGCGGGCGCGGGAACCCCCGCGCCACGTCCGCGAAAATCGGCATCCAGGCCGCGCCGCAGCCGCGCGGCGAAGGAACCCGCGCCCGAGCCGGGCCAGGCCTGATCAGCTCTCCGCCGCGATCGGCAGCCGCATGGCGAAGGTCGCGCCCTGCCCCTTTCCGCCGCTGATGGCCTCGATCGATCCGCCGTGCCTCGTCGTGAGCTCGCGCGCGATGGCGAGGCCCAGGCCAAGGCCGCCGGATTCGCGCCGGACGCTCGAGTCTCCCTGCGTGAACCGCTCGAACAGCGTCCCCAGCAATTCGGACGCGATCCCGACGCCGGTGTCCGACACCTGCAGGAGGATCTCGTCGTTCACGCGGCGGCACGCCACCGCGACGCGCCCTCCCGACGGCGTGAACTTCACGGCGTTCGACAGCAGGTTCGCGACGATCTGCCGCAGCCGCAGCGGATCGCCCATGACGCGCGCGTCGGTCGGCTCGTATTCCTTCGTGACCGTGACGTCTTTCGCCGCCGCGGCGGTCTGAACCTCGTCCACCGCTTCCTTCACCAGCGAGAGCACGTCCACGCGCTCGCGGCGGAGCGCCAGTTTGCCGCTCACGATGCGCGAGACGTCGAGCAGGTCCTCGATGATGCGCGTCTGGAGCTGCAGGTTCCGGTGCAGCGATGCCCAGGCGCGCTCCTGGTCCTCGTGCGAGAGGTTGCCCGCGCGCAGCCGCGTGGCTTGTCCCTGGATCACGTTGAGGGGCGTGCGCAGCTCGTGCGAGACGATGGCGAGGAAGTCGTCTTTCAGCCGGCTCGCTTCGCTGGCGAGGGCGGCGCGCCCTTCCGCTTCTTCGCGCGCGCGCTGGTCCGTCAGGTCCCTCGTCAACTTCGCGAACCCGCGGATGTTTCCCTGCGCGTCGCGAAGGGCGGTAATCACGACGTTCGCCCAGAACCGCCCGCCGTCTTTGCGCAGACGCCAGCCCTCGTCTTCGACGCGGCCCTGCTCCCGCGCGATCTCGAGGTGCCGCGCGGGCTTCGCGGCGGCGAGATCCTCGGCGGCGTAGAACGTCGAGAAGTGCCGCCCGATGATCTCGTGGGCGCGATATCCCTTGATCCGTTCCGCGCCGGCGTTCCACGAAGCGACATACCCGCCCGAATCGAGCATGAAGATGGCGTACTCGCGGACGCTCTCGATCAGCAGCCGGAACCCTTCTTCGCTGTCGAGCAGCGCACGCGCCTGCGCGGCGTGTTTCGTCTCGTCGGTCATCGCCGGGAGAATGCCGACCCTCGCACGATGTGTCAACTGTCCGAGCGGCCGCCGTCGAACGGCAGTGCCGGCTCGTCCGTCGGCGCCGCCGGATCGACGAGGTTCTGGACGCTGACGCCGAGGAGGCGGACGGCGCGCGTCGAGGCGTCCGTACGGCCGAGCAGCGCGATCGCGCGTCCGGCGAGCTCGTCGGCGTCTCTCGTCGGCGGGCTGCTGTGGCTGCGGGTGATCGTCGTGAAATCGGAGTACCGCACCTTGATCGTGACGGTCCGGCAGAGGATGTCCTTCCGCGCGAGCCACGCGGCGCCGTCGCGCGCCATCTCGTCGATCTCCGATCGCATCTCGGCGATGTCCGTCAGATCCTGCGAGTACGTGTTCTCCGTGCCCGACGACTTCGTCGCGCGGTTCGGCTCGACCGGGCGGTCGTCGATGCCGGCGGCGAGCTGCTGCAGCCACTCGGCCAGGCTGCCCACCGCGTCGTGCAGAATCGTGGGATCCGTGGTCCGCACGTCGACGAGCCGCTCGATGCCGCGCTCGCGCAGCCGTCCCGCGGTCACCGGTCCGACGCCCCACAACGCGTCAACCGGCAGCTTCTGCAGGAAATGCTCGACGCGTTCGGGCGCGATGACGGTGAGACCGTCCGGTTTTTTCCACGCGGACGCGATCTTCGCGAGGAACTTGTTCGGGGCGACGCCGGCCGAGGCGGTCAGGCCGGTCGCGTCGCGGATCTCTTTCTTGAGCCGCTGCGCGACGGCGCGCCCGAGCGGCTCCCCCCACGCGTTCTCGGTCACGTCGAGGTACGCCTCGTCGAGCGAGAGCGGCTCGACGAGCGCCGTGACGGCGCGAAAGAGCGCGAAAACCGCCTGCGACGCGGCGCGATAGCGATGAAAGTCCGGATGAACGATCACCAGGCCGGGACAGAGCCGCACCGCGCGCGACATGGGAATCGCCGAGCGGACGCCGTACGCGCGCGCTTCGTAACTCGCGGCCGCCACGACGCCGCGCTTGTCGGGATCTCCGCCGACGGCGACGGGACGTCCGCGAAGGCGCGGATCGTCGCGCTGCTCCACGGACGCGTAGAACGCGTCCATGTCGATGTGAAGAATGCGGCGAAGCATTGGGAACAGTGAACCGTGAACCGTGAACCGAGTCCGTACTATGTCAGAATCTCCGGATGTTCATCGGGCATTTTGCCGTGGGGCTGGCGGCCAAGCGCCTCACGCCGACCGTGTCGCTCGCCGTCTGGTTTCTGGCGGCGCAGTGGCTCGACACGGTGTGGCCCGTGTTGATCCTCGCCGGCGTCGAGCACGTGCGCATCGCGCCGCAGGCGAATCCGTTTCTGCGTCTGGTCTTCATCGATTACCCGATCTCGCACAGCCTCGCCGGTGCGGTCGCGTGGGGCCTGCTGTTCGCCGGCGGATGGGCCCTGCTGATGGGCCGCCGCGGCGCGGCGCCGCTCCTCTTTCTCGGCGTCGTCAGCCACTGGGTGCTCGACGTCGTCGCGCACACGCCGGACGTGCCCGTCCTGCCGCGCGGGCCGTATCTCGGATTCGGACTGTGGAATTCCCCGGCGTGGACGATCGCGGTCGAGACGACGATGTTCGCGGCCGGCATCGCCGTGTACGCGCGCACGAAGCGTCCGCGGGCGTCGCTGTGGGCGCTGCTGGCCGTCCTGTTCGCGCTCTACCTCGGATCGATCTTCGGTCCGCCGCCACCGAACGTCACCGCGCTTGGCGTGACGGCGCTCGCCGGGATCGCCGTCATCCTGCCGTGGGCGTGGTGGGCGGACCGGGGTTAATTGCAGAAATCGCGTATGCAGTATGTCTCGTTGGGCCGGTCGGGACTGAAGGTCTCTCGCCTTTGTCTGGGGACGATGACGTACGGCGATCCCGGATGGCGCCCGTGGGTGCTTGCCGAGGAGGCGTCCCGGCCGTTCATCCGGCGTGCGCTCGAGCACGGCATCAACTTCTTCGACACCGCCGACATGTACTCGCTTGGCGTGAGCGAGGAGGTCGTCGGCCGGACGCTGCGCGACTTCGCCTCGCGCGATCGGGTCGTCGTCGCCACGAAGGCGTACTTTCCGATGAGCAGCGATCCCAACGATCGGGGGCTGTCGCGGAAGCATCTGATGACGTCGATCGACAACAGCCTGCGCCGGCTCGGCACCGACTACGTCGATCTCTATCAGATTCATCGCTGGGACCCGGAAACGCCGATCGAGGAAACGCTGCGGGCCCTGGACGACATCGTGCGGAGCGGGAAGGCGCGATATCTCGGCGCGTCGAGCATGTCGTCGTGGCAGTTCGCGAAGGCGCTCTACATCGCGGATCGCCGAGGCTGGACGCGGTTCGTCTCGATGCAGAACCACTACAACCTCGTGTATCGCGAGGAAGAGCGCGAGATGCTGCCGCTCTGCCGCGAGGAAGGGATCGGCGTGATTCCATGGAGTCCGCTGGCGCGCGGGTTCCTCGCGGGGAACCGTCGCGCCGGCGATCAGACGATGCGCGCGAAGACGGATCAGTACGCGCAGCAGATGTATTACGCCGATGCCGACTTCGCCGTCGCGGACGCCGTCGTCGCAGTCGCCTGCGAGAAAGGCGTCAAGCCGGCGCAGGTCGCGCTCGCATGGCTGCTGCGCCAGCCCGGCGTCACGGCGCCGATCGTCGGCGCGTCGAAGCTCGAGCAGCTCGACGATGCGGTAGCGGCCCTCGAACTCACGCTCAGCGACGACGAGTGCCGCCGCCTCGAGGCGCCGTATGTGCCGCACCGCGTGCTCGAGAATCGCTGAGGACGGCGCGCGCGACCTGCGCGCCCGGCGCGTCAAGCGCGCGGCGAGGGGGAGCCGGTGGCGAGCGAGGTCAGCTCGTCCTTCAGGCCTTCGGTCATCGCTTCGAACGTCACGTACGCGCGCGCGAGCGCGCGCTGGCCCTCGTCGTCCATCAGGAAATGCTTCCGGCGGCGGCCGCCGCGCTCGGGGGTGGGATTGCCGATGTACGAGCAGACCAGCCGCTTTTCTTCGAGACGCTGCAGCGTGACGTAGACGACGCTCGGCAGGAGGCGCCGGCCGGTGCGCGTTTCGATCTCGCGGCGGATCGCGGCGCCGTACGCGCCGTTCCCGAGGCGGAAGAGCGCGAGCAGCACGAGTTGTTCGAAGTCACCGAGCGGCGCGGCGCCGTAGAGCGTTCGACTGAATTTCACATTGTGAAGTATATACCAGCTCGGCCATCGAAGAATGGCCTTGCCGATCCGCGCAGTCTTGCGCATAATGAAACGCCTGAGGCAGCCACATAGTCGCCATCCTACCTTTTTTCCGGGACCAGAAAGGACGCACCGCAATGGGCTCATCCGGCGAAGCCATCCGCAGCATCAATCACTGGGACATGACCGTCCGCTCCTCCGCCGCCACCACGGCGAAAAAAGCGACGGAAGATTTTGGATCGCTGACCTTCAACGAAGAGGCGCAGCGCGCGCGGCTGCCGAAGGACGTGTATCGCGCGCTCCGTCGATCGATCGCGCAGGGTGAATCCCTGGACCCTTCGATCGCCGACATCGTCGCCAGCGCGCTGAAGGACTGGGCGGTCGAGCACGGCGCCACGCACTACACGCATTGGTTCCAGCCGATGACCGGCATCACCGCCGAGAAGCACGACGCCTTCTTGAATCCGACGCCGGATGGACGGGCCGTCGCCGAGTTCAGCGGCAAGGAGCTCGTCAAGGGCGAGCCGGACGCGTCGAGCTTCCCGTCGGGCGGCATGCGCTCGACGTTCGAGGCGCGCGGCTATACCGCGTGGGATCCGACCAGCCCGCCCTGGCTCCTCGTGACCCCGCAGGGCACGACACTCGTGATTCCGACCGCGTTCGTGAGCTGGACGGGCGAGGCGCTCGACAAGAAAACGCCGCTCCTGCGATCGATGGAAGCGATCTCCAAACAGGCCGTCCGAATCCTGCGCCTGTTCGGCTCCAAGGCGCAGCGGGTCGTCACGACGTGCGGCCCCGAGCAGGAATACTTCCTCATCGACCGCGAGTTCTACTTCAACCGTCCCGACCTGATTAACGCGGGCAGGACGCTCTTCGGCGCGAAGCCGCCGAAGGGTCAGGAGATGGAGGACCACTACTTCGGGTCGATCCCCGACCGCGTGCTCGCGTTCATGATGGACACCGAGCGCGAGCTGTACAAGGTCGGCGTGCCGGTGAAGACGCGGCACAACGAAGTCGCTCCAAGCCAGTACGAGGTCGCGCCGATTTTCGAGAACGCGAACGTCGCGACCGACCATCAGATGATGACGATGGAGATGATGCGGCGGATCGCGCCGAAGTACGGGCTCGCGTGCCTCTTGCACGAGAAGCCGTTCGCGGGCGTCAACGGCTCCGGCAAGCACCTGAACTGGAGCATGAGCGACGATTTCGGCAACAACCTGCTGAACCCCGGCGAGACGCCGCACGACAACATGCAGTTCCTGGTGTTCTGCGGCGCGGTGCTGCGGGCGGTGAACAAGAACCAGGGTCTGCTGCGGTTCAGCATCGCGAGCGCGGGCAACGATCACCGTCTCGGCGCGAACGAAGCGCCGCCCGCGATCATCTCGGTGTTCCTCGGCGACATGCTGACCGACATCTTCCAGCAGATCGAGAAGGCGGGCAGCGCGAAGACGACGAAACAGGGGGGCGTGCTCGACATCGGCGTCACCGTGCTGCCGAAGCTTCCGCGCGACGCCGGCGATCGCAACCGCACGAGCCCGTTCGCGTTCACCGGCAACAAGTTCGAGTTCCGCGCCGTGTCGGCCAATCAGAGCATCGCCTGGCCGAACATCGCGCTGAACGTCGCGGTGACCGAATCGCTCGAGTACTGCGCCGTGGAGCTCGAGAAGGGCTTGAAGGAAGGCAAGAAGCTGCAGGCGGCGGTCAAGCTGCTCCTGTCGAAGCTGATCAAGGAGAACAAACGGATCATCTTCAACGGCAACAATTATTCGGACGAGTGGCAGAAAGAAGCCGGCAAGCGCGGCCTGCTGAACCACCGGACGTCCGTTGACGCGTTCGGCGAGGCGCTCAAGCCGGACGTGGTGAAGGCGTTCTCCAGATACGGCGTCCTCAACGACCGCGAACTGAAGGCGCGCTACGAAGTGGCGCTGGAGCAGTACAACAAGACCGTCAACGTCGAAGCGCAGCTCGCGGTGCTGATGGCGAACCGCTATATCCTGCCGGCGGCCATCCGGTATCAGGCGGAGGTCGCCGAGAGCGTCTCCGCAGTGAAGGCGGCCGGCGCGAACGCCAAGGAAGCGCGGCGGTCGCTCGAGGAACTCGTCGGCCTCTCCGAAGAGCTGAAGGTGCGCGTCGATCACCTCCAGAAGCTGCTGGAACACGAGTCCAACGGCGAGCCGCTGAAGCACGCGAAGTACTTCCGCGACAAGGTGATTCCGGCGATGACCACGCTGCGTGAGACGGGGGACGCTCTGGAGAGCATCGTCCCGCACGACCTGTGGCCGTTCCCGACGTACCGCGAGATGCTGTTCATCAAGTAGACCGAGGATCGTTCTCCGAGGACCGAGGGCGTCCGGTTTCACCCGGACGCCCTTTTTCTTGCTCGCGGCTCGCTCGGGCCGCAGGTCCCCTTGTCAACCGTCTGCCGCGTGGGCCGTCCAACCTCTAGGGGGCACGTCTATGCACCGGTTAGCGTTCGCTCTGCTTTCTTCCATCGCTTTCGTCACGCCGGCCGTCCCGGACGGCCGCGACGGTCAGGGCAGGACGGTTGACCTCGAGGCGGCCGATTGCAGCCGCAACCATTCGATCTGGACCGGATACGAAACCGCATACGCCGTGCGGCGGATGAGCGTACCGGCCGCGGGGCGTCTCGACGTGCGGCCACCCTCGAACGGCGGCGCTCGAATCGAGCGCGGCGGCGGCCGTGAGTACTCGATTACCGCGTGCATCGCGGCGTCGGGGTCGACGTTCGCGGAAGCACAGCAGCGCGCGGACGAAGTGCGGTTCGTCGTTTCCGGCCGGCGCATCAGCGCCGACGGACCGTCGAGCGGCAACTGGAACGTGCAGTTCGTGGTCCAGGCGCCCGACAACGTCGACATCTCGGTCGAGACGTCGAACGGGCCGATCGGGATCGACGGCGTGTCGGGTCGGATCGACGCGCGCGCCGCGAACGGGCCGATCGGCATCGACGACGCGTCGGGCGATATCACCGCGCGCGCGCAGAATGGGCCAATCAGCGTGCGGGGGCGGCGCGGCCGCTTCGACGTGGAGACGGCGAACGGCCCGATTTCGGTCGAGCTGTCGGGTTCGCGATGGGACGGGCGTCTCGACGCGCGCGCGCACAACGGCCCGCTCTCCGTCCGTGTGCCTCGCGGCTATCAATCCGGCGTCGAGGTCTCATCGTCGCGCCACTCGCCATGGAACTGCCGCGCCGGCGCCTGCCGCGATCGCGACATTGACGACGGCGCCAGAATCGTGCGGCTCGGCACCGGCCAGACGACGGTGACGATATCGACGGTCAATGGGCCGGTCACGATCAACGAGAGCAATTGGTGAGTTGGTGAATTCGTGAGTTGGTGAATTAGTACGTTGCCGGTTTCGAGAACAGGAAATAATTCACCACCTCACCAATTCACGAATTCCCCGATTCTCATCGTTCCCGCCTCAAGCCGGCGATCGCCAGGATGCTGCCGATTCCGATCAGCGCCGCGGCGGCGTAGGCGGGCAGGCGCACGGCGGTTTCCGCGGCGTGGTCGATCGTCAACGTCAACTCGGAGCGGTCGATGCCGCTCGCGTTCGTCTGCGCGGCGCGGAGAGCCTGTGCGAGGTGAACGGCGCGACGGCGGCTCATCTGCGCGATCTGTTCGCGGCAGCTGAAGCCGTCGGCGACGACGATCGTCTCCGGCGCGGCCGCACGCACGGCAGGGAGCAGGACGCGCTCGCCGATCTTTCGTGAAATCTCCTGGTGTCCGGCCTCGAACCCGAACGATCCCGCCATTCCGCAACACCCTGTGTCCGGCGCATCCACGATCGCGCCCATCGATTCGAGCAGCGCTTTATCGCCGCTGACGTCGAAGATGGATTTCTGATGGCAGTGTCCGTGGAAGAGTACCCGCCCGGACAGCGACGGCAGGTCGAAGCGCTCACGATGCGCCTGCACGAATTCGCCGAGGAGCGACACCTGCGCGCCGAGCCGCTTTGCGTCTTCATCGTGCGGCAGCATGTTCTGCATCTCGTCGCGGAACACCGCCGCGCAGCTCGGCTCGAGGACGATGACGGGGACGCCCGCGCGGACCTCGTCGCGGATCGTGTCGATCACGCTGAAGAGCATCTTCTTCGCGAGCGGCAGGAGGCCGTAGTCGTACAGCGGCCGCCCGCAGCAGACGGGACGCCGCGGGACGATCACCTCGAAGCCCGCCGACTCGAGCAACTCCATCGCCGCAATCGCGGTCTCCGGATGAAAGTGGTTGTTGAACGTGTCGGGCCACAGAAGAACGGTGCTACCGGTGCTACTGGTGCTCGTGCTAACGGAGCTACGGGGGCTGGACGTGCTGGTGCCAGGGGCGCTGAACGTGCTCGGACGACGCGCGCCCAAGCGCGCGCCGCTTGAGCGCGCGTACCGACGACGCCGGGCGAACCAGTCGGTAAACGGCTGCGCCGCGAAGGTGGGAATGCGCCGCGCCTGTGGCATCCCCGCGATCAGCTTGGCGAGTGACGACAGCCCTTTCGTCTGCGTGACGAAGTTGACGAGCGACGGCGCCTTCGATCCGAGCCGCGCCCACCAGTGAATCAGGCCGAACGC
>QHWR01000082.1:0-16344 GCA_003223835.1 Acidobacteriota bacterium
TGTCGCAGCCCTGCATCATCTCCCAGCTGGGTTTCGATCCCAGCAGACCGATCGGACCGGTCACGAACGGGTAATCGTCGGGCACCGCCGCTTTGCCGAGCAGCGCCTTCGCGACGCCCGCGCCCAGGATGTCGGCGACCTCGACAATGTCATCGGTCGCGTGCAGCGCGCCCGCGCCGACCAGCATCGCGACGCGCTCGCCGGCGTTGAGGACGTCGGCCGCGCGCTGCAGGTCGGCGTCGTAGGGGACGACGCGCGGGGCGGAGAAGCCGATGCCCGAATGCACGGTCCCGTGCTTGCGCGGCGGCTCGGCCACGGCGTCCAGTTCCTGCACGTCGTTCGGAAAGATGATGCACGTGACCGTGCGCTCCGCCCGCGCGATGCGCATCGCGCGGTCCACGAGGTGTCGCACCTGCTCCGGGGTCGTCGCCATGTGGACGTACTCGTGCGCGACGTCCTTGAAGAGCGACAGCAGGTCTACCTCCTGCTGATACTCGCCGCCGATCGCGGCGCGTGGCGACTGGCCGACGATCGCGACGACCGGCTGGTGATCCATCTTCGCGTCGTAGAGGCCGTTGAGCAGGTGAATCGCGCCGGGACCCGACGTCGCGAGGCACACGCCGACCTCGCCGGTGAACTTGGCGTGCGCGCATGCCATGAACGCCGCCATCTCCTCATGGCGCACCTGGATGAAGCGCATGCGATCGGCCGCGCGCTCGAGGGCGCCCATGATGCCGTTGATGCCGTCGCCGGGGTAGCCGTACACGCGCGTCACACCCCAGCCGGAGAGCCGCTCGATCAGAAAGTCGCCGACGGTTTGAGCCATGCGGAAGTCGAAGCAAGCGGGACGCCACATCGTTCCATCGTTGAGCTGGTCGAAAAATGGCCGTCTTCCGTGCTTGTTTGACTCTGTGCAGAAAGTCCCGCATCCTAGGGTCGTGCGGTCGCTGATTACGCGTGTTGCCGCTGCCGTGGTTTTGATCGCTCTGCCGTTGAGTGCCTGGTCACAGTGTGCAGGCTGGCAGAGCACGGCGGAAGCGCGCATGGCCTGTTGCGCGCAACAAGATCAGTGTCCGATGCACTCTCAGACCAGATCGGCAACCCACGAGAGGGTGACGCAGACGCAAGCCGATACCTGCTGCGCCCATTCGGAACGTTCGCCGTCGACCCCCTCAAGCTCCTCGCATCTCTTCTCGTCCGTCACGCTTGCGCTGGTGTCGACGCCAGCCTCGGTTGTGCTGCCGGACCTTGCTCCGCTACGCGACGTCTGGCGAGCTTCCGTCCCGATTGGCGTCAGTCCCGTTCCGCGACATCTCCTTCTCTCCGTCTTCCTCGTCTAGCCACTCACGCTCGTCGTGTATTCGCGCGCAAGTGCGCGCGGATGGTGTCGTGTCGCCGCGATTGACGCGCGCCGACCGACGCGCCTTTTGAACCCGAACCATTCAGGGTTGCGATGAGCCGTTCCGTGGCGTCACGGTGAGAGGTTTTTCATGAGGACGAAAGTTGTATTGGCGTTCGCCATCCTGACGGGTGCGATCCGTGGCGAGTCAGCCGCGAGCGGTCAGATTCCAACCCCCGGTGCCGCGCCGCATGCGCAGCAGTATCGCCATTACGAGGGGCCGCCGGTCACCCTGACGGACCTGCTCCAGGAGGCGACTCAAAAGAACCCTGATCTCGTGGCTCTCCGGCGACAGATCGAGGTGATGCGCCACCGGCCAGCACAAGAGCGGGCGCTGAACCCGCCGATGGCTGAAGGGCAGATCTGGCAGTGGCCAATCAACTCGATCAATCCCGCAAACACGAACATGTACATGTTCATGGTCAGCCAGGAGTTTCCCGGCCGTGGGAAGCGTGACCTGCGGGCAGCCGTCGCGGAAAAAGACATTGCCCTGGCGGAGAACGACGTCACGGTGCGGGCGCGGCAAATCGTGAACGAGATCAAGCAAGCCTACGCGACGCTGTTCATCGCGCGGAAGGCGATCGACGTGCACCTGGAAAGCGTGGATCTGCTCCGCGAGATTGCGGATATCTCACAGGCGAAGTACACGACTGGCCGCATCTCGCAGCAGGACGTGTTGAAGCCGGTGGCGGAGCTGTCGAAGCTGCACGACGACATCGTGATGTTCGATGAACAGGCGAACATCGCGACGGCGCGCCTGAATGTCCTCCTCGATCGCGCGCCAGAGACCGCCATCGGTCCGCTCGTCGACCCGCGAGAACAGACGTTGTTGCCGGTGACAGCCGACCTGCAGCGAATCGCCATCGAGCGGCAGCCCGAACTGCAACGCGTGCGCCTCGAAACCGGACGTGCCGAGGCTGTGCTTGCGGTGGCGCGCCGTGACTGCAGGCCCGAGTTGCGTATGACGGACGCCTGGCTGGGCAGCATCGCGATCACCTGGCCCAAGGCGCCATGGTCGCGCGGAAAGATCGATGCGCGCGTCGCAGAACAGACCGCCGCCGTCGAAGCGGCGAAAGCTCGCGCTCGCGCGATGGAGAACAGGGTACGCCTCGCCGTGCAGGAGGCGTACGTGCGCGCCAAGGCCGCCCAGGAGCGGGCCGCGCTGCTGCGCACGACGATCCTGCCGCAGGTGCACCAGACGCTCGAAGTGTCGCGCGTGGCGTACCAGACGGACCGGGTCGATTTTCAGGCACTGATCGACACCGAGCGGATGCTGCTCGACGCGCGCCTGGACTACTTTCGCGCGTTGAGTGACTTCAACCAGGCGCTCGCGGATCTCGAACGCGCGGTCGGGGGTGATCTGCCGCCAGGTACGACCGCCGCGGTCACCGTTCAGGAGACAGGAAGATGAGACGCCTGATCTATCTCGTCGTTGCGCTCATCATCGTCCTGCTCCTCGTGGCGGCAGGCGTGTACGCCCTTCGCAGTCGCAGCAGCCGCGCGCGTGCCGCAGCGCACCAAACGATGCCAAACATGCCGGCGCCGGTTGCGCAACCCGCGACCACGGCACCAGCCGGAACGCCCCGCGGGCCTATCACGATCGATGCGCGCCGGCAGCAGCTCATTGGCGTCAAAACAGTCCGCGTCACGCATGAACCCATCCAGCAGAGTGTGCGGACCGTCGGCGTCGTCCGGTACGACGAAACCCGCCAGGCAGATATCAACCTCAGGGTGGAAGGATGGATTCGCGATCTTTACGTCGACTACACCGGGCAGCCGATTCAAAAGGGACAGCCGGTGTTCAGCCTGTACAGCCCCGACCTGCTGGCGACACAGCAGGAATATCTGCTGGCCCTCAAGACCCGCGACCAGCTACAGAGCTCCGTGATCGCAGACGCGCGCGAGCGTGCGGATCAGCTCGTCGCGGCCGCGCGACAGCGACTCGCGTTGTGGGATCTGCCCGCAGGGGAAATTCGCACCCTCGAAGAGAAGCGGCAAGCGTTGGAGGTCGTGACGTTCCGGTCGCCGGTCTCCGGATTCGTGATCGAGAAACAGGCGCTGAAGGGACTCCACGTCATGCCGGGACAGAGTCTCTATCGCGTCGCCGACCTCTCGGTCGTGTGGGTGGAAGCCGATGTGTATGAACGCGAGCTGTCCGCGGTCCGGCCTGGCGCGACGGCAACGATCACGGTCGACGCCTATCCCGGCGAGCGCTTCACGGGTCGCCTAATTTACGTCTATCCGTATCTCGACGAGAAGACGCGGACGAACAAAGTCCGGTTCGAGCTCGCCAATCGAGGTGGCCGACTCAAGCCGGGCATGTACGTGAACGCCGAACTTCGTGCCGGCGCCGGCATGGCCCTCAGTGTTCCCACGAATGCAGTCCTCGACTCCGGCCAGGAGCAAATCGTGTTTGTCGCGCACGGCGATGGGATCTTCGAGCCGCGGAGGGTCAAGGTCGGACGCCGCGCTGGCGATTCGGTCGAAATCCTTGAAGGTCTCGAAGACGGGGAACAGGTCGCCACGGGTGCGGCGTTCTTCCTGGACTCGGAGAGTCAGCTTCGCGCGGCGCTTCAAGGGTACGAAGCGGCTCCGGCGTCACCCGCAGCAGCCCCATCGGCTGGCGCGCAGATCACGGTTCGAACCGTGCCCGATCCTCCCAAGACGGGCGAGAACCAGCTCGAAGTGACAGTCAAGGACGCGAGCAGCAAGCCGATCGACGACGCAGAGGTGAGCGTGCAGTTCTTCATGCCGGCCATGCCGACGATGAACATGCCGGCGATGCGAAGTGAAGCGAAGCTGTCGCCGGCCGGCAAGGGCGTCTACCGCGGGACAGGGCAAGTGATGATGGCCGGCCGGTGGGACGCCACCGTGATCGTGACACGAGGAGGGCAGCGCCTCGGAACCAGGCAGCTGCCAGTGGTCGCTCGCTAGAGTGAGTGGACATCAGCCCTGCGCGGAGTCGCATCGGAAACCGGAAACGCGTGAGTAACAAGATCCGGCGCGTCAGCGACGGCAAGCGCGTGGGGGTGGGGCCCCATGCGGAGTAATAAATGATTGAACGAATCATCGACTGGTGTGCATCGAATCGGTTCCTCGTGTTCACCGCTACCGTCATCGTCACGGTCTGGGGCATCTGGGCGATGACAAAGACGCCGCTCGACGCGGTCCCTGACATCTCCGACGTGCAAGTGATTGTCTCCACCGAGTGGACGGGCCGCAGCCCGGATCTCATCGAGGACCAGATCACCTATCCCATCGTGACGGCGTTGATCTCCACACCGCGCGTGAAGGCGGTCCGCGGCTTCACGGATTTCGGGATCTCGTACGTGTACGTCATTTTCCAGGACGGCACCGACATGTACTGGGCGCGGAGCCGCGTCGTCGAGTATCTCCAGGGCATTCGCGGACAACTGCCGGAAGGCGTGAATCCGGCGATCGGCCCGGATGCGACGGGGGTCGGCTGGGTGTTCGAATACGCGCTCGTCGACGAAAGCGGCCGACACAACCTCGCGGAGCTCCGCAGCTTTCAGGACTGGCATCTCCGCTACTGGCTCGCGTCCGTGCCAGGGGTCGCCGAAGTGGCGAGCATCGGTGGGTTCGTGAAGCAGTACCAGGTCAATCTCGACCCGAACAAACTCGCCGCCTACAACCTCGGCGTCAAGGACGTCGTCGGCGCGATCAAGATGAGCAACAACGACGTCGAAGGCCGGCTCCTCGAGTTTGCCGGCCGCGAGTACATGGTCCGGGGTCGCGGCTACCTGACATCGGTGGCGGACATCGAACGCGTCTCGCTCGGCGCCGATTCGAAGGGCACGCCGGTCCGCGTCGGCGACGTCGCACAGGTTCGGTTGGGACCTGATATTCGGCGCGGCGTCGCCGAACTCGATGGCAGAGGCGAAGTCGTCGGCGGCATCGTCGTCATGCGATTCGGCGAGAACGCCTTGACGGTGATCGACGCGGTGAAAGCCAAACTCCAGGAGGTGCAGCATTCGATGCCGCCCGGCATGAAGATCGTGCCAACCTACGATCGATCATGGCTGATCGACGAATCGATCGGCACGCTGCGCCGGACGTTGATCGAGGAAGCGATTGTCGTCTCAATCGTCATCATCATCTTCCTGTTTCACTTCCGTTCAGCGCTGGTTCCGATCCTGGCCCTCCCCATTGCGGTGCTCGCGTCGTTTATCCCGATGTACTACCTCGGGGTGACGTCCAACATCATGTCGCTCGGCGGGTTGGCGCTGGCCATCGGTGTGCTCGTCGACGCGTCGATCGTGATGGTCGAAAACGCATACCGTCACGTCTCGGAGCCGGAGCACACGGTTGATGCGCGCCCCGTCGCCCAGCCTGACCCGATCATTCACGCGGCGAAACAGGTTGCTCGTGCCATCTTTTTCTCCCTGGCGATCATCGTCATCTCGTTCGTCCCGGTCTTCTTGCTCGAGGCGCAGGAGGGCCGCATGTTCCGGCCGCTGGCCTTTACGAAGACGTTCGTGATGGTGGTGGCGTCCCTCTTGTCGATCACGCTGGTGCCTGTGTTGATGACGATCCTCATCCGCGGCAAGCGGCTGAAGCCGGCGTCGCAGAATCCGATTTCGAGATTCTTCACGTGGATCTACGACCCGATTATTCGTCTGGCGCTGCGCTGGAAATGGACCGCGCTCATCCTGAATTTCGTGGTTGTTCCCCTCACGATTCCGCTGCTCTTCCTGATCGGCAGCGAGTTCATGCCGCCGCTTTACGAAGGCTCGCAGTTGTACATGCCGACATCACCCCCGGGTCTGTCGATCACCGAAGCCACCAGGCTGCTGCAGGTCCAGGACAAGGTGCTGAGGAAATTCCCCGAGGTCGAGAGGGTGTTCGGAACCGTCGGCCGCGGCACGACCTCGACCGACAACACGCCAATGGGCATGGTGAATACGACGGTGACCTTGAAGCCGCGCGAGCAATGGCGGTCCGGGATGACCCTCGAGCAGCTGCAGACGGAGATGGACGGCGAGCTCCAGTTTCCGGGTTTCCCGAACGTGTGGACCCAACCGATCCGGAACCGGTTGGACATGCTCCTGACGGGCATCAAGACGCCGGTAGGCATCAAGATTCTGGGATCGGATTTGAACGAGATCCAGCGAATCGGCGGCGAGATCGAACGACTCCTGCAGAACATTCCGGGCACACGTAGTGTCTACGCGGAACGGGTTGCCCAAGGTTACTTCACGGACATTCGCATCGATCGCGAAGCGATCGCACGGCACGGGCTCATGGTCGGCGACGTACAGGACGTGATCGAATCCGCGATCGGCGGCCAGAACATCACACGGACCATCGAAGGCCGTGAACGCTATCCGGTGAATGTCCGGTACGAGCGCGGCTTCCGCGACAGCCTGCCGGACCTGGAGCGCGTCCTGGTGAAGACGCCGGCGGGCGCCCAGATTCCGTTGGGCCAGCTCGCGGAAATCACGCTGTCACCCGGTCCAGCAATGATCCGCGATGAGAACGGACAGCTCGCCGGGTACGTCTACGTGGATACGGCAACAGGCGATACCGGTGGGTACGTCGACCGGGCCAAGAATGCGATTGCGCAGGGACTGAAGCTGCCTTCGGGATACACGCTCCTGTGGACGGGGCAGTACGAGTTCCAGGTCCGTGCCCGGGAGCGGCTCAGAATCCTCGTCCCGCTCGTGTTCTTCATCATCTTCATGTTGTTGTACATGACGTTCCACTCGGCGTCGGAGGCAACGATCGTGATGCTCTCGGTTGTCTACGCGATGACGGGCGGCGTCATCTTGCAGTGGCTGCTCGGCTACAACTTCTCGGTCGCAGTCTGGGTCGGATACATCGCGCTCTATGGGGTGGCCGTCCAAACCGGTGTGGTGATGGTCGTCTATCTCCACGAAGCGCTCGACAAGCGGTTGCGCCAGGGAGGCGACATCACCGAACGGGACGTTCGGGAAGCCACGATCGCCGGCTCGGTTCTGCGATTGCGGCCGAAGCTGATGACGGTCAGTGTGGTGATGGCTGGCCTCGTGCCGATCCTGTGGAGCACCGGTGTCGGGTCCGACATCATGAAGCCGATCGCGGCGCCGATCATCGGCGGAATGGTCACGTCCACCATTCACGTGCTCATCATCACGCCGGTGATCTTCTACATCATGAAGGCGCGCGCGTTGCGCAAGGGAAGGCTGAGAGTTTCTGGCATGACGGTTTGAGCGTCGAGAGAGAGTCCGGCCGCCGACACGGCGGAGTCGACAGGCGGCTCTAAAGCCAGTGCTTGCCGCCGCGTCGAGGCCGGTACCGCCTGCAGATGCGGACGGCGAGCATCAGTGTAGCGCGAACGCAAAGCTCTTCCGCGAAACCCTGTCGGCTCAGCCTTTGCACTCTTCCGCTCGCGGAGGGGACGTGCGTCTGTCGCTGAAGCCGGATCATCTGCGGCGCTACCGCGATATCGCCGCCTTGCTCGTGAAATACGGGCGATCTGACCTGGTCGTCTCGAGCGCCATTCCCGGAGCGGATGAGCCAGGCGAAGAGACGTCGACGGCCGGCGACGAGCTGGCGCGCGATCTGGAGGATCTTGGCCCGACGTTCATCAAAGTCGGGCAGCTGCTCTCCACGCGCGGCGACATCCTGCCCCCCGACGCGCTCCGCGCGTTGTCGCGGCTGCAGGACGAGATCGAGCCGTTCTCGTTCGCCGACGTCGAGCGGATCGTTCAGGAAGAGCTTGGCGTCCGGATCTCGAAAGCGTTCGCGCGGTTCGACGCGACGCCAATCGCCGCGGCGTCGCTCGGCCAGGTGCACCGCGCCGCGCTGCGCGACGGGCGCGAAGTCGCCGTCAAGGTGCAGCGGCCGAACGTGCGCGAGCAGGTCGTGCGCGACCTGGAGTCGATGGCGGAGCTCGCCGACTTCCTCGATCATCACTCGGAGATCGGCCGGCGGTACGGCTTCGCCCGGATGGTCAACGAGCTGCGCCGCTCGATTCTCCTCGAGCTCGACTACCGCCGCGAGGCGCACAACATGGTCACGATCGGCCGGAACCTCGCGCGCTTCCGCCGCCTGCAGATCCCGCAGCCGATCGAAGACCTGAGCGCCACGCGCGTCCTCACGATGAACTACATCGCGGGAAGCAAAATCACCAAAGCGAACCCCGTCGTGCTGGCGGACGCGAACGCGGGTGAGCTCGCCGACGAATTGTTCCGCGCGTACCTGCACCAGGTGATCATCGACGGCGTCTTTCACGCGGACCCGCATCCGGGCAACGTGCTCCTGACGGACGACGGCCGGATCGGGCTGCTCGACCTGGGGATGGTGAGCGTGCTCGCGCCGGAGCTGCAGGATCGGCTGCTGCACTTTCTGCTCGCGGTGGCGGACATGCACACCGACCGCGCCGCCGACCTCGCCCTGCAGATGGGCGAGCACCTCGACGGCTACGACGAGTCATCATTCAGGCGGCGCATCGCGCAGGTGATCGTCGATCACCAGGGCGCCACCGTCGGCGAAGTCCAGACCGGCCGGCTGATGCTGGAAGTCGCGCGCTCGTCGGCGGACGCGGGCGTCCGGCTGCCGAACGAGTTGACGCTCCTTGCCAAGACGCTGCTGAACCTCGACGAGATCGGCCGGACGCTCGCCCCCGATTTCGACGTGCAGGCGTCGCTCCGGCAGAACGCGAACGAACTCATGATCGAGCGGATGCGCCGCAGCCTGAATTCGGCAACGGCGTTCTCGACCCTGCTCGAGGCGAAGACGTTCGCGGAGCGGCTGCCCGGCCGCATCAACCGCGTCCTCGACTCCCTCGCGAACCAGGAGCTGAAACTCCGCGTCGAGATGATCGACGAGGGGTCGCTGCTCGACGGGCTGCAGAAAGTCGCCAACCGCATCACGCTCGGCCTGCTGATCGCCGCGGCAATCCTCGGCGCCGCGCTGCTGATGCGCGTCGAGACGAGCTTCCGCATTCTCGGCTACCCGGGGCTTGCGATGCTGTTTTTCCTCGGCGCCGCGTGCGGCGCCGTCTGGCTCGCCGTCACGATCGCGCGGAACGACGAGAAAACGTCTTGAGGACATCCACCACAGAGCACACAGAGCACACAGAGAAGACGTGAACTCTGTTATCTCTGTTATCTCTGTGGTGAGATCCTCGGTGCCCGCGCACGCGGCTCAGGCGCGGGCACGAATCTCGTTCAACGTCCGCTGAATCGCGTCGAGCCGCGCCATCAGCTCGCTTTGCCGCACCGTCTCCACCGTCGGCTTCTTTGCGCTGAACGCGAATGTACCCCCGGGCTCGAGAACACACCGCTCGACGTCGTCGAGGCCATCGAGTCCTTGTTTGTGAGCTGCAGCCTCGAGCTGCGCGATCGTAATCAGCTCGTGATCGAGCCGGTCCTTTCGGATCACGCCGTTTTCGATCAGCACGTCGCAATCCCCCTCCACGAGGCGGTCGATGCGCTCGTGCGTGTACAGGAAGCGCACGACGCCGTAGTTGACGGCGAGCAGCGTCGCGGCGCCGATGATGCCGCCGGTCACGGAGTTGTCGTTGCCGATGATCGCGTTCTGGACGGTGTTCGAAATCGTCAGCAGGACGACCAGGTCGAACGGATTGAGCTGCGCCAGCTCGCGTTTGCCCGCGAGCCGCAGCCCCACGATCAGAAACGCGTACACGATCAGCGGCCGGACGACCTTTTCGACGAGCGGAACACCCGGAACGAGCAGATCCGACCACACCATGTGAGAATCCTCCTCAGCGCTCACGCCGGTTCGACATTTCACGTCGCCGCCAGCTCGCGAGCCTGACTGTCCCGCGCCGTTGAGGCCGCGGGCGAGACGATCTTCGTCCACCCGCCGGCGATCAGCGCGGAGACGTACGCGATCGCGACCGGCCATTCCCACGCGCTCTGGTAGCACATGTAGCGCGGCTGCCAGTCGGGGTCGAATTTCTGCTTGAAGTACCGCAGCCCCTGGAAGTTGTACCAGTGCTCGCCGTGCTGGAACAGCAGCCGCGCGAGCCGCTCGCGCGGATGCGCCCCCTTCGTCTGGCCGACGCTCGCGAGGGGCGCCATCCCGAGATTGAATCGTTGATAGCGCTGCTCCTTCGCATGGAGGAACAGCGACACGAACAGAAAATCCATGACCTTTGGCCCGTCGCTGCGATAGCGCATGAGGTCGACGGAAAAATCCTCGCGTCTCGGTCCCCGCAGCACGTTCGCGAATGCGACAATCGATCCGTCAGCAGTCTCGACGACCGCGCACGGAAACCGCGCGAGATACGCGCGGTCGAAGAACCCGATCGAGAACTGACGCTCGTTCACCGCCTTGCGGTGCAGCCAGTCCGTCGAGATCGCCTCCAGCTCGTCGAGCCGCCGCTCCACCTCGTACGGCGGCATGACGCGGAAGCGCACGCCGTCACGCTCGCCGCGGCGCAGGATTTGGCGATACATCTTTCCGGCCGGCCCTTCCGTCGTGACGCGCGCGAGCGGCATGTAGCCTTCCTCGCCCAGCTTGAAGAACACGTACCCGCGGTCGTGGAGCGGAGGGATCCAGTCGGGCGAGATCTGATAGAAGAGCGGCCGGCGGTCGACGTCGCCGGCAAAGAGGAACAGCGCGTCGAGGAACTCCCGCCGATCCTGCGGCCGCACGATCGGATCCGGGAAGACGACGAGGTACGGCCCGATGATTCGATACAGGCAGAATCCCCGATCGCCCGCCGTGAAGATGGACTTGTCGCCGTTCGCGACCATCAGCGGGGTGCTGCCACCGCCGATCGCTGCATGCAGCTCGAGCGCGCGATTCACTTCCTCGTCCGACGGACGTGTGAAGCGGACCGGCACGCGCATCGCGACGTACGCCGCCGCGGCCACCACGGCGAGCGCGAGCGCGATCGCCGTCCTGGCGAAGCGGCTCGCCTCGAGCCGGTAGCCGAGCTCGGTCCAGCGGCTGAACGCCGCGAAGCCGCTGCGGTGCGTGATCGCGCCGTAGACGACGAACACCGCGACCGCGCCCATGGCGAGCGCGAGGTCGGATCCGTCGATCCAATCGCCCCGGCTTCGGCGCGTGAACAGCGCCGCGTGCGACGCTGCAGCGATTGCGAGACCGCCGAGCACGGTCGCCTCTTCCCAATCGAGCCCCTTCGCCAGCGCCGCCACCGCCGCCAGCGCGAGCAGCGCCATCGTCGCGCCGAACGCCGCGCGATATCCGCGCGCGAGGCCGCGCGCGAGCGCGAGCAGCAGCAGGCCCGCCATGGCCGCCGTCACCTGGCCGAGCTCGACGATCGGCAGCGGCACGAACCGCTCGAGTTCCAGCAGGCGAACGTGCAGCGCGGGCGAGGCGCTGCTCAGCAGGATCAGGAGTCCGCCCGCGCCCGTCAGACCGGCGATCGCGCGCCGCGCCAGCTCGATGCGCCGCTGCGCCCGCCGCGTCGCCCACGACAGGAGAAGCAGCGACGCGATCGCCCAGGGCAGGATGTAGTAGACGAATCGGAAGACGCCGACAATCGCGGCCGACGTCGCGCCCGGCGCGGAAAGCCGCGCGATCCAGTAGGCGTCGGCACTGCCGAAGCCTCCCGGCACGAGGCTCACGAGCCCGACGAGCTGTCCCGCGAGGAACGTATGGAGCGCCGCCGTGGAGGGGCCGATCGAGGCGGCGCGCAGCACGCACATGAACGCCGCCACGGCAAGCAGCCAGTCGACCCAACCGACCAGTACCAAATCGTACGCAGGAACGGCGTCGAAACCGGCGTCGGAGAGCATGCCGCTGCGTCGCGCGACGGCGCGCGCCGCGATCGAGATCACCGCCGTGCTGGCGAGCGCCGCCGCCGCCGCGACGCCCAATCCCGCGCCCGCCCGGATCGCGGCTTCGGTTCCGAGCACCCACCCGGCGAGGCCCGAGAGAAACGCAATGGAGATCGCGACGACGCCGCCGCGCAAATCGGCGGCGCGATCGATCGCCGGCGCGTACAGCCAGAAGCGGATCGCCGGCCCCGCCAGCGGTCCGAGCGTGAGGAAATTGCTCCACGCAAACGCGACGGCGCCGTAGCGCCACCGCGCGGCCGCCGCCGACCGCGTCTGCCGGAACGCCACGACGTCGTACAGTCCCATGACGACGAGGTTCAGCGCCGTGAAGCCGGCGGCGGCCCAGACCCAGCGCGCGTCGAACGCGCGCATCGCCGCCCGCACTTCGCGCAGGTGAATCGCGCGCAGCGCCCCCCACGTCAGCCACACCACGACCGCGATGGCGACCGGCGGCCACACGCGCGACGCGTAGCCCAGGATCCACAGCGTGGCTCCCTCGAGCCGGCCGAAGCGCCGGTGCAGCGCGAGCGCCGCGCGCTTGAGGCGAGACGTCACTGTCGATTTCGCTCTCTCGTCACCATCGTCGTCTCGATGAATCGCGCGACGGCGTCGCCGAGACCCGCGTAGTCCCCCTTGAAGTGATGCGAGCCCGGCAGACGCCGCACGTCGATCGGCGGCCGTTCCGGCAGCTCGAGACAGGCGCCGCTCTCTTCCTCGGTGCCGGCGATGCACAACGTCGGCAGATTGAGCGCCCGGATCGCCGGAGCGACTTGCGTTTCCGGATTCTCGGCGGCGGTGCGAATCCAGTCCAACGGATCGATCTCGAAGCTGGCGCTCGTGTCCGGCGACAGCAGGACGAGACCCGCCGCGGCGCGCCTCGGACCGCCCGCCTGCAGCGCCAGCGGCACGACGGAGGCGCCGAACGAATAGCCGCCGACGAAGATCGGACGGCCCGTCGCCTCGAGTCGCGAGACGATCGCCGACAGGTCCGACGCGACCTGCGCCGCGGTCTTCTCGCGCCAGAAGTACTTCAGCGAGCTGACGCCGATCACGGAGATTCGATGCGAGGCGAGGGCATCCGCGATCCCTTCGTCGATCGCGGCCCAGCCGCCGTCGCCCGAGAAGAAGACGAGAAACGCCGCCGGCTGCTCCGTCCACGAGTACGTCAGGGGAAGATCCAATCGATCGAGCGATGACGCGAGGTCGCCGCTGCCGGGAGGGGCCGGCCGCGGCGCGGGCGCGGCCGGCCGCGCCCGGGCGAGCACGGCTTCGACCGCCCGATCGAACGTCTCGGTCCACCGCACCGGTCGGCCGAACCCGTGCCCTGTTCCTTCAATCACGTCGAGCTCGGCGTTCGCCATTCCGGCCACGAAGCGGCGCATCGCGCCGATATCGCAGACCCGATCCTCGGCGCCGTTGAGGACGCGCCACTCGTGCGGCAGCGCGTCGACGCGCGGGAGCCACGCTTCGTGCGTCTTCGCGTCGTACGTCGGCCGCCACGCGCTCGCGGGGCAGACGGACCGGTCCACAGGAAGGTCAGGACAGAACCCCAGGCTGATGCCTCCGCCGAACGTCGTCGCCGGCGCGGCGGCGAGCGCGCCGTAGACCAGCGTTGCGCCCGACGAATATCCGATCAGCACAGGCGGAACGTACTGCGCGAGGTGCATCTGTTTCTGCGCGCTGCGGGAGATGACTTCGAGGTCGCCCGCGGGATACCAGCACTTCGAGGCCTTGCCGGCGGCGGCGCGCAGCGCCGGATACGAGATGCCGATGACGATGGCCTCCGCCGCGATGCGGCGGGCCATATCGACGACCCCTTTGTTCCAGCCGCCGTCCCCGCTGAGGAACAACACGACGCCGTCGGCCGGACGGATCGGGACATACGCGATCACCTGTCTCACGATCGGCACCCGCAGCGACCGTTCGTTCCAGAGCTTCGCCGGCGCCGGCTGGATCGACATGGATGCGGCTGGCTTTGCCGGCTCTACCGCGGCGCGACGCGGTCCCGCAGCCGAACCGTTCGCGGAGAGGAGAGCGGCCAGCATCAGCGGCCCGACTCGCACGCCGGAAGGGGTGGCAAGCGTCGTGCCCGAGATTCCATGAAGCCTTGCTCAAAATCGCCGCAGATTCCGCGGCGGCGTGTCACGCCGGCGGCAAATGTGCCGCATTGAGGCGGGAAAGCAGGACGGACGACACTTCGAGCATCCCCCTGCCCACCAATACGCTGCGGCCGCCGACGCGGACGCGGGTAATGCGGCCGTGTTCCTGCGCGATGCTGATGTGAATCCGGCTGGGACGCCGCATCCTGACCCCTTGGAGGCTGACGAACTGCGCCGTGCGCTCCGGCGCCAGCACGTGGTGCGCGGCAAGGTAGGCGCCGAGCGGGCCGCTCGCGCTCCCGGTGGCCGGATCCTCCGCGATGCCGAGCCCCTGCGCGAGCATCCGGCTGTAGACCGTCTCGTCGCCGGCGGCGTTGGCGCGGTCGAGCGAGAAGATGAACAGGCCGTGCGTCTCGGCGCCGGCGGCGCGGCAGCATGCCGCGAAGGCGGGCGGATTGATCGAGACGCGATCGACGGCGTCGCGCGTGACCAGCGGCGCGAAGAGGAACGGGTTTCCGCAGGACACCACTTCGATCGGCAAGTCCGCGACGAGGTCGCGCGGCTCGACGCCGATGGCCGCCGCGAACGCCGCGCGGTCCGTCACACGCGCGCCGAAGGCGGGCAGCGGCTGCGTCATCCATGCGAAGTCGAGCGCGCCGTCCTTCCATTCGAGGGCGACGGGCGTCGGCCCGATCCCCAGCTCGAAGACGAACTCCGCGCGTGACCGATCGATGCGTCCTTCCGCCGCCAGCGCAAACGCGCTGCCCACGGTCGGATGCCCCGCCATCGGGAGTTCCTCGCCGGGCGTGAAGATCCTCATCCGCACGTCGCCGCCACGTTCGGGCGGAAAGATGAACGTCGATTCCGAGAACGCCATCTCGCGCGCGATGGCCTGCATGGCGTCCGCCGTGAGCCCCTGCGGCTCGGGAAACACGGCGAGCTGGTTTCCCTCGAGCGCGCGGTCGGTGAAGACGTCGAGGTGAAGATAGCGTAGCGTCGGCATACCGTACTCATATCGCAAGGCGCCTGTTCGCAAGCGGACCAATCCGCCACTGCGCTGGCACGAATGCTATCCTTGACGCTCGATGGCCAAACGAAGGAAACCTCGCGGCGCGTCGCTGTTCGACGACGTGGACGGCGGCGGCGTCGGGGTCGAGACGCGCGGACCGCAGGATCCGGATGCGGTCCCGCTCCACGAAGCGGCGCAGACGCGATACCTGAATTACGCGTTGTCGGTGATCACCTCGCGCGCGCTGCCGGACGTGCGCGACGGGCTCAAGCCGGTGCAGCGCCGCATCCTGTTCACGATGTGGCAGCAGAGCCTGACCGCCGACGCGAAGCACCGAAAGTGCGCGAAGGTCGTCGGCGACGTGATGGGGAGCTACCACCCCCACGGCGACGCCGCGTTGTACGAGACGCTCGTGCGCATGGCGCAGCCCTTCTCGCTGCGCTATCCGGTTGTGGATGGCTCCGGCAATTTCGGATCGCTCGACGGCGACAGCGCCGCGGCGATGCGCTACACGGAGTGCCGGCTCGCCCGGATCTCCGACGAGCTGCTCACCGAGATCGATCAGACGACCGTTCACTTCCGTCCGAACTACGACGGCACGAAGACCGAGCCCGTCGTGCTGCCGTCGCGCATGCCGAACCTGCTGATCAACGGGGCGACCGGCATCGCGGTCGGGATGGCGACGAACGTGCCGCCGCACAATCTGACCGAGGTCTGCACCGCGCTCGTCAAGCTGCTCGACAACCCGGACCTGAGCAGCGTGCAACTGTGCCGGTACGTCAAGGGCCCGGACTTTCCGACCGGCGGGCAGATCCTGAATTCACCCGAAGAGCTGAAGGAGATCTACAAGACGGGGTCGGGCGCCATCCGGCTTCGCGCGACGTGGGAGGAAGGTCCCGCCAGCCGCGGCGGCAAGACGATCTACATCACCAGCATCCCCTACACGGTGAACAAGTCGGCGCTCGTGGAACGGATCGGCGAGGTCGCGCTGAGCCGGAAGCTCCCGCCGCTCCTCGACGTGAAGGATCTCTCGACGGAAGACGTCCGCATCGCCCTCGAGCT
>QHWR01000082.1:16431-28606 GCA_003223835.1 Acidobacteriota bacterium
GACGGAGGGGAACGTCGAAGTGGGACGGCCCGAGCGTCTGGACCTGCACCAGATGCTCTTCTACTTCCTGCACTTCCGGCTCGAGGTCGTCACGAAGCGGCTGGAGCACGAGCTGGCGGCGCTGAAGAAGCGCGTGCACATCCTCGAAGGCTTCGAGAAGGTCTTCGACGCGCTCGACGAAATCCTGAAGATCGTGCGCAAGTCCGAAGGCAAGCAGGACGCCGCGCAGCAGATCATCAAGCGCTTCTCGCTCGACGCGGAACAGACCGACGCGATCCTCGAGCTGAAGATTTATCGCCTCGCGCGCCTCGAGATTCTGATCATCCGCAAGGAGCTGGAGGAGAAGCGGAAGCGGATCCGGCAGATCGGCGGCTTGCTCCGCAACGAAGAGAACCGTTGGTCGATGGTGCGCGAGGAAATCGAGGCGATCCAGAAGCAATACGGGGACGCGCGGCGCACGGCGATCTCGAGCGACGAAGGGGAGGCCGAGTACACCGCCGAGGACTTCATCGTCGAGGAAGACAACGTGGTGATCGTCTCCCGCGACGGCTGGGTCAAGCGGCAGAAGGAAGTCAAGGACGTCGCCGCGACGCGCCTTCGCGAGGGCGATCAGGTCCTCGCGGTCCTCGCCGGCAGCACGCGCGCGACGGTCGTGTTCTTCAGCAACTTCGGCGTCGCGTATACGGCTCGCCTCGCCGACGTCCCCGCCTCCACCGGGTACGGCGAACCGATCCAGCGCCTGTTCAAGTTCAAAGACGGCGAGCGCATCGTATCCGCGCTCGGCCTCGACCCACGCGTCGCCGGCGCGATCACCGTCAGCCGTAGCGCCGGGTCTTCAGACCCGGCGGCCGAGCCGCGCGTGCACGCCGTCGCCGTCACGAGCGACGGCTATAGCCTCCGCTTCAGCCTCGAGCCGTTCGTCGAGCCGAGCACTCGGGCCGGACGCCGCTTCGCACGCGTGCCCGAGAAGGCTGAAGTCGTCGGGGTGGCGCGGCTGACCGGCGGCGAAGTGCTGATCGCCGCGACACACGACGCGCGCGCGATCCTGTCGAAGGCGGAAGAGGTCAACTTCCTGTCCGGCCCCGGACGCGGCGTGATTCTCATCAAACTCACGGGCAAGGACGACCGCGTGCTGGGCTTCGTCGCGTCCTCTGGCGATCGCGATCTCCTCACGGTCGAGACCAGCCGCGGCGCCGAGCAGACGATCAGCACCGCGAAGTACGAAGTCACGGGCCGCGGCGGCAAAGGACGCGAGCTGCTGCAGCGCGGCCAGTTCACCCGCGTCATCTACTCCATGCCCGAGGCGCCGGCGCCCATCGCCGAATAACGGCCGCACGATCGGCCGCGTGCGTTGAACCGCCCCGGGAACTGCCAGCTACCTTGTCTCGTAAAGGTAGCTTGAGCGTCCATGAGCGTCAACGTCAAGTTCGCCGCGATCCGCAAGGGCCTGCTCGAATTCCTGATCCTCAAAATCATCGCGGCCGACAAGGTCTACGTCGCCGACATCCTCCAGCGCCTCAGCGCGACGGAGTTCGCCACGCAGGAAGGCACGCTCTATCCGCTCCTCAGCAAGATGCGCCGCGAAGGGCTCGTGGACTACGAGTGGCGCGAATCCGACGCGGGACCGCCGCGCAAGTACTACAAGCTCACCGGCGAGGGGACGACGCAGCTCGCGGAACTCGACAACTACTGGCGCGGCATCAACACGACGATCGATCAGCTTGGACGGTAGCCATGCAGAAAGTCATCGGCATCAACCTCAACGGCAACGCGTATCAGATCGAAGAGCGCGGATACGAAGCCTTGCTCGCGTATCTCGATCGCGCGGAAGCCGCCCTGAAGGACAACCCGGATCAGGCGGAGATCATCAGCGATCTCGAGCAGGCGATCGCCGAGAAGTGTCAGAAGTTTCTGGCGTCGCACAAGACGGTCGTGACGTCGGCGGAAGTCGATCAGATCATTCGGGAGATGGGCCCGGTCGACACGGGCGCGGCGGAGGCGGCGGACGCGGCAGGCGCGGACGCCACGGGCACCGCGGCCGGAGAAAAGACCGAACCGCCGAAAGACAAGGATCGGCACGCGCCGAAACGTCTCTATCAGATTCGGGAGGGCGCGATGCTGAGCGGCGTGTGCAAGGGGATCGCCGCGTACCTCAACGTCGACGTCACGCTCGTGCGCATCGTCTTCGTGATCCTCGCGATCCTGACGAAAGGCGTCTGGCTCCTCGTCTACGGCGTCATGATGTTCGTCGTCCCGTACGCGAATACGTCGGAAGAGCGCGCCGCGGCGCACGGGCGGCCGTTCACCGCGAAGGAAGTCATCGACCAGGCGAAGCGGAACTACACGGATTTCAAGACGAACAAGGAATGGAGACGGCACTGGCGCCGTCAGCGGCGTCAATGGAAGCAGCAGTGGCGTCAGGCGCGCTCGGCGGAGCGCGGGTGGGCGCCGGGCGTCCCCGAGCACGTCGCGTACGCCACGCAGGTGTGGGCGGGTGTGGCAGCGCCCGTCCTGGGCTTAATCAACCTTGCGCTGGTCGTGGTGCTCGTCCTCGCGTTCGTGTCGCTCGGCTCCACCCACGCGGTCTTTGGATATGCCCTTCCCGAAGGGTTGCCACTCTGGGCCGGGTTCCTGCTGCTGATCGTCTGCTATCAGGCGGCAACGGGGCTCGTGGCCGGCGTGCTGCGGCCGGTCGTAATCGGCTACGGGCCGCCTCACACGATCTGGGTCGGGCAGTTCTTCAGCGCGCTCTGGCTCGCGTTCATCCTGTTGTCGATCTGGTGGGGCTACCATCACGTCCCGGCGATGCACGACTTCATCCAGCGGCTCCCGGCGATCTGGAACGACATCGTTCATTCGGTGGAACGATGATGCCGATCCGTGCACGCCTGCGCAACGCGCTGCGGCGCGCAGGCCGAACCGGAGCATGCGGTAGGATTATAAGGATATGCCGGGGTGGCAGGATTTCACAGGTCTCAATCGCGGATACGTCCTCGAGCTGTACGACCGCTTCCGTCAGAATCCCTCATCAGTAGATCCCGCGACGCGTGCGCTCTTCGAGCGGTGGACGCCGCCGGCAGAGGATCTTCCCGACGAGAGCGCCCCGCTTCAGAAGATCGTCGGCGCGGTCACGCTGGCTGAATCGATCCGCCGGTACGGCCATCTCGCCGCGCAGCTCGACCCGCTCGGCGGGAGACCCGTCGGCGATCCGTCGCTGCGCGCTGAAACGCACAGCGTGTCCGACGACGATCTACGCAAGCTGCCGGCATCGCTCGTGGGAGGTCCCGCGGCCGCCGGCGCAGCGACCGCGCTCGAGGCGATCGAAGCGCTTCGCCGCATCTACTGCTCGACGACGGGGTACGACTACGCGCACGTGTTCGTGCCGGAAGAGCGCGACTGGCTGCGTCAAGCCGCGGAGCTCGGACGTTTCCGATCGCCGGCCGATCCGATCGATCCCGTCGCGCTGCTCGATCGCCTGACCGCGGTCGAAGCGTTCGAGCGTTTCCTGCACCGCACCTTCCCCGGCAAGACGCGCTTCTCGATCGAAGGGCTCGACATGCTGGTGCCGGTGCTCGACGAGGTGATCGGCGAGGCGGCCGAGGCTGATGGCGCACGTGCTCAACAAGCCGTACCAGCAGATCCTGGCGGAGTTCAAGGATCCGCTGTCGGCGAAGAATTTCCGGGAAGACATGGCGTGGACCGGCGACGTCAAGTACCACGCGGGCGCGCACCGCGCCATCAAAGGCGGCCGTCAAGTCGACCTCGTCGTCTCGATGCCGCCGAACCCCAGCCATCTCGAGGCCATCGACCCGATCGTCGAAGGCATGGCGCGCGCGGCAGGCACGCTCACCGACAGCGCGGGCGCGCCGCGGTTCGATCCGGGCCGCAGCGTGCCCATCCTGATTCACGGCGACGCATCGTTTCCAGGCCAGGGCATCGTCGCCGAAACGCTGAACCTGAGCCGCCTGCCGGGCTATCAGACCGGCGGCACGGTCCACATCATCGCGAACAATCAGCTCGGATTCACGACCGGTCCGCAGGACGCGTACAGCACGTCGTACGCGAGCGGACTCGCGCGCGGATTCAAGATCCCCATCGTCCACGTCAACGCGGACGATCCGGAAGCGTGTGTCGAAGCGTCGCGGCTGGCGTTCGCGTATCGCGAGCGCTTCCAGCGCGATTTCCTGATCGATTTGATCGGCTACCGGCGTTATGGGCACAACGAGGGAGACGAGCCGGGTTTCACGCAGCCGCTCATGTATCAGAGGATTTCCGCGCACCCGACGGTGCGGGACATCTGGGCGCACACGCTCGTCGAGCGGGGAGAGATTCCCCCGGGCGTTCCCGACGAACTGATGCGGGGCCGTACCGCCGAGCTGCAGGGCGCGATGGACGCGCTCCGTCCGGAGCAGGATCTCGTCGAGCCGCAGCCGGAAGCGGCGCCGCCCGGCGCCGCGGCGAAAGCGCAGACCGCCGTCCCGCTCGAGCACCTGCGCGGCCTCAACTCGGCGCTGATGACGATGCCGCCGGGGTTCAACCTGCATCGGAAACTGGAACGATCGCGCGAGAAGCGCATCCACGTGCTCGACGAGGCGGGCGAGCGGACGGTGGATTGGACCACTGCCGAGGAGCTGGCGTTCGCGTCGATTCTCTCGGATGGGATCAGCATCCGGCTGACCGGCGAGGACGTCGAGCGCGGGACGTTCAGCCAGCGCCATGCGGTGTTCCACGACGTCAAGACCGGCGCGGTCCACGTGCCGCTGCAGACCATCCCGCAGGCCCGCGCGGCATTCGAGATCCACAACAGTCCGCTCTCGGAGAACGCGGCGGTCGGCTTCGAGTACGGCTACAACGTGCAGGAACCCGCGCGCCTCGTCGTCTGGGAGGCGCAGTACGGGGACTTCATCAACGGCGCGCAGGTGATCATCGACGAGTTCGTCGTGTCGGCGCGCGTGAAGTGGGGACAGCGGCCTTCGATGGTGTTCCTGCTGCCGCACGCGCAGGAAGGGCAGGGGCCCGACCACGCGAGCGCGCGGCCCGAGCG
The DNA here is from genome assembly GCA_003223835.1 of Acidobacteriota bacterium. GTDB lineage: Bacteria > Acidobacteriota > Vicinamibacteria > Vicinamibacterales > 2-12-FULL-66-21 > Gp6-AA38. The sequence goes on from QHWR01000082.1 coordinate 21,476, forward strand.
CTTCCTGCAGCTCGCCGCCGACATCAACATGCGCATCGCGAACTGCACGACGGCCGCGCAGTACTTCCATCTGCTGCGCCGCCAGGCGTCGCTGTTGCTGACCGATCCGCTGCCGCTCGTCGTGCTGACGCCGAAGGGCCTGCTCCGCCACCCGTTCGTCGCCTCGACGCCGCTCGATCTCGCCGAGGGACGCTTCCGGATGGCGATCGATGACGACGACGCGCGGGCGCGGGCGGAGTCGATCGGGCGCGTGGTGCTGTGCAGCGGAAAGATGTACGTGGATCTGGTGTCGAGCGAGCTGCGCGCGGCGCGACCCGAGGTCGCGGTGTGCCGCCTGGAACAGTTGTATCCGGTGCCGATGCGCGATCTGCGCGCCATGCTCGAGGGTTATCCGTCCGCGCAAGAAATCGTGTGGGTGCAGGAAGAGCCGGAGAACATGGGCGCGTGGGACTTCATCCGGCCGCACTTGACGGAAGTCGCGGGCGGGCGCCCCGTGCGTCACATCGCGCGTCCGCGCAACGCGAGCCCCGCGGAGGGGTCCGCCGCGCGTCACGGCCGGCATCAGCAGGGCCTGATCGAGGCCGCGTTCTCGCTGCGCGGCGCCACGGTAATTCGTGAATTGGTGAAATAGTGAATCGGTGAGTTGGGTGAGCAATTCACCAACTCACCAACTCACCAAGTCACCAACTGATTTGGAGGCAGCCTCGTGTCTGCGAACATCGTCGTTCCCGAGGTCGGCGAATCGATCGTCGACGCGCGTGTCGCCAAGTGGCTTCGCAAGGAAGGCGACACGGTGTCGGCGGGCGATCCGGTCGTCGAGCTGGAGACGGACAAGATCGATCTCGAAGTCGGCGCCCCGAAGGCCGGCGTGTTGAGCCGCATCGATCGGCGCGACGGCGAGGACGTCAAGGTCGGCGAGGTCCTCGGCGTCATCGAGGAAGCCGCCGCCGGGGCGCAGCCCGCGGCCGTTGCTCCGCCGGCCTCCGCGACGCCCGTTCGCGGTGACCGATCCTCGTCGGCGTCACGCGACGCGGCTCCGCCGAAAGGTCCGGGCCCGCGGACAACCCCGACCGCGCGGAAGGCGGCGCAGGAACACGACGTGGATCTCGCGCGCGTGCGAGGCACCGGAGACGCGGGACGCGTCATGCGCCGCGACGTCGAACAGGCGGCGCAGACGAGCGGCAACGGCGGCAGCACGCAGCCCGCGCGACCCTCGTCCGCACGCCCGGCGCCGCCCGTGGCTGAAGTACGCCACCCGGACGTAGACGCGGAGCGGGGCGAAGGGGCCCCCGCGGAGCGTGTCCGGGGGATAGGGGCCCCCGGATCAAGTCCAGAGCGGGGCGAAGGGGTCCCCGCATCAAGTCCAGACCGGGGCGAAGGGGCCCCCGGATCAAGATTGGAAACCCGCGAGCGGATGTCGAAGCGGCGCGCGACGATCGCGCGGCGCCTCGTCGAGGCGCAGCGCACCGCCGCGATGCTGACGACCTTCAACGAGGTCGACATGTCCGCGGTGATGGCGCTGCGCGAACGCCACAAGCAGGCGTTCAAGGAGAAGCACGGCGTCGGGCTCGGCATCGCGTCGTTCTTCGTGAAGGCCTCGATCGGCGCGCTGCGCGAGTTCCCGCGGATCAACGCCGAACTTCAGGGCGACGAGATCGTGCTCAAGCACTACTACGACATCGGCGTCGCCGTCGGCGCGCGCGAGGGGCTCGTCGTCCCCGTCCTGCGCGACGCCGACCGCCGATCGTTCGCCGACATCGAGCGAAAAATCCGCGAGTTCGCGAAAGCCGCGGAAGACGGCACGTTGTCGCTGGCCGATCTGAAAGGCGGCACGTTCACGATCACGAACGGCGGCGTGTTCGGCTCGCTGCTCAGCACGCCGATCCTCAACCCGCCGCAGGTCGCGATCCTGGGGCTGCACAAGATTCAGGACCGGCCGATCGCGGTGTCGGGGCAGGTCGTCGTCCGGCCGATGATGTACGTCGCGCTCACCTACGATCACCGCATCGTGGACGGCGCGGAAGCCGTCCGATTCCTGGTGCGCGTCAAGGAACTGATCGAAGATCCGGGCGCGCTGCTCCTCGAATAGGTCCGCTCATGTCCGAGATCGATCGCATCGTCGATCAGCTCGACCGCGCGCACGACGGCGACCCGTGGCACGGGTCTCCGATCACCACCAACCTGCGAGGCGTCACGGCGGCGCAGGCGGCCGCGCGCCCACCGGGCGACGCGCACAGCATCTGGGAGCTGGTGCTGCACGCGACGGCGTGGCGCAACGAAGTGCGCCGTCGCCTGACCGGGCAGTTTTCGCGGGAGCCCGTCGAGGGGGACTGGCCCGTCGTCGGCGTGCCGAGCGAGGGAGGCTGGCGCGCGGCGCTTCGCGGGCTGGACGATGCGCACGCGGAACTGGTGAAGGTGGTGAAAGGCCTGTCCGAGAAGCGGCTCTTCGAGCCTGCGGTAGACCAGCGCAATCCTGCCGCCGGCACCGGCGTGACGCTGTACGAGCTGCTCCACGGCATCGTTCAACACGACGCCTATCACTCGGGTCAGATTGCGATCGTGAAAAAATTCGTCAATGCCAAATGCTAAATGCCAAATGCCAAAAGCGATCGACGCGAACACTGGTAAAATAGGCGCCTACGCGTCGTCGTCACGCGTTTTTCGCATTTAGCATTCGGCATTCAGCATTTCCTAGTGGCGTCGTATACCGCCAAAGACATCACCGTCCTCGAAGGCCTCGAGCCTGTGCGCCGCCGCCCCGGCATGTACATCGGGGGCGTCGGGAGCGCGGGGCTGCATCACCTCGTCTGGGAAATCCTCGACAACGCCGTGGACGAGGCGATGAACGGCTACGCGTCGAACATCACCGTTACGCTCCACGACGACGCATCGTCGATCACCGTGACGGACGACGGGCGCGGGATTCCTATCGACAAGCACGCGAAGACGAAGAAGAGCGCGCTCGAAGTGGTCTTCACGATGCTTCACGCGGGCGCTAAATTTGAGCACGCCAACTACAAGACCGCCGGCGGGCTCCACGGCGTCGGCGCGAGCGTCGTCAATGCGCTGTCGAAAGAGCTGGTCGCGACGGTGAAGCGCGACGGCGCGCAGTGGGAGCAGAAGTTCAAGCAGGGCGCGCCGGTCGGCGCGGTGAAAAAGATCGGCGCGGCGCGCGGCAGCGGGACGACGGTGTTCTTCCGTCCCGACGCAACGATTTTTCCAAAGATCGAGTTCGACGGGGATCTGATCAGGGAGCGGCTCGAGATCTCCAGCTACCTCCACAAAGGGCTGCGGATCACGTTCGACAACGAGGCGGCGGGCAAGAAGCAGGTCTTCCAGCATTCCGAGGGCATCGCGGATTACCTGAAGAAGATCGTCGCGGAACGGACCGCAACGCCCGTCCACGACGCGGCGTTCGCGCTCACGCGCGAAAGCGACGGGAGCGGACTGCGCCTGGACGTCGCGCTCCAGTGGACGCAGTCAACCGACGAACACGTCCGAAGCTACGTCAACGGCATCCCCACCGGCTCGGGCGGCACCCACGAGAACGGCTTCCGCGCCGGTCTCGGCAAAGCCGTGCGGAACTTCATCGAGACCCACAACCTCTCGCCCAAGGGCGTCACGCTCACAGCCGAGGACATCCGTGAAGGGGTCGTCGCCGTGCTGAGCGTCTTCGTGCAGGAGCCGCAGTTCCAGGGACAGACGAAGGATCGGCTGAACAACCCCGAGGTGTTGTCGGCCGTGGACTCGCAGGTGCGCCCCGCGCTGGAGCACTGGCTGAATACCAACATTTCCGTTGCCGAATCGATCGTCGCGCGGATCATTCTGGCGGCGCGCGCACGCGAGGCGAGCCGCGCGGCGCAGCAGGAGGTGGCGCGCAAGACGGCGACGTCGAGCCGCCTCACGCTGCCTGGCAAGCTGAGCGACTGCACGTCGCCCGGACGCGACGACAGCGAAATCTTCATCGTCGAAGGCGATTCGGCCGGAGGATCGGCGAAGCAGGGTCGCGACCGTGCCCGCCAGGCGATCCTGCCGTTGCGCGGCAAGGTGCTGAACACCGAGAGCGTGTCGCTGTCGAAGGTCCTCGAGAACAAGGAGCTGTCGGACCTCGTCACCGCGCTCGGGTGCGGGCTGGGCAAGAACTTCGAGCTGTCGCGCCTGCGCTACGGCAAGGTGATCATCCTCGCGGACGCGGATTCGGACGGCCACCACATCGCCACGCTGCTCATGACGTTCATCTACCGGCACATGCCGCAGCTCATCACGTCGGGCCGCGTGTTCCTCGCCCAGCCGCCGCTCTACCGGATAGACATCGGCAAGGACACTTACTGGGCGATCGACGACGCGCATCGTGACCGGCTCGTGAAGCAACACGCGAACGGCCGCGGCCGTCCCGAGATCACGCGGTTCAAGGGGCTGGGCGAGATGATGCCGAAGGTCCTGTGGGAGACGACGCTGAATCCGCGGACGCGCCGGCTGCTGCGCGTCGACATCGCCGATCAGATCATCACGGATCGGATCATCAACGAGCTGATGGGGAAGGATCCGTCGGCGCGATTCCGCTTCATCATGGAGCGCGCCGAAGACGCGCAGGAATTAGACGTGTGAAGGCAGAAGGCATGACACTCTCCGTACTCGTCGGGGTGATGGCCACCGGCGCGTTGATCGGCGCCGCCGATCGCTCGTATGCGGCCACGCGGCGGCCGGCCGGCGCAAGCGGGGCGCCGATGGTCGTGGCCCTGCTCGAGCAGCGGATCGCCGCCGCCGGGCTGCCGTTCCACGTCATCAACGCGGGCGTCTCGGGCCAGACGTCATCGGAGGTGCGCCGCCGCTTCGACCGCGCCGTGGTGCCAGGGACCGAAGTGTTGATCCTCGCCGTCGGCGCGAACGACGGCCTCCGAGGCGTGCCCGTCGAGACGCTGCGCGGCAACCTGGAAGACATGATTCAGCGGGCCCAACAGCGCGGCATTCACGTGCTGCTCGTCGGCATGGAGACGCCGCCCACGCGCGGGTGGAACTACACCGTCGCGTTCCATCACGTGTTCCCCGATCTCGCGGCGAAGTATCACCTGCCGTTGATGCCATTCCTGCTCAGCGGCGTAATCGGTATGCAGCAATACAACCGCGACGACGGCGTCCACCCGAATGCCGCCGGCGCGCGACTGATTGCGGACCACATGTGGGCGTACCTGGAGCCGCTGCTGCGGGCCGTCGCGGCCGAAGATTCACGCCACTGATGCACACTGATGGATCTGCCACAGATTCACACAGATTCACACAGATGAAATGATTGCTTAATGCATCTTTATCTGCGTCGATCTGTGTTCATCTGTGGCAGATCCATCGTGGCAGATCCCGCGCGCTTCTCGTTCGCACACGGCGGAAAGGACGGGACGCCGTTTCCGGTGGACACCGGCACGTACGACAAGACGATCGAAGTGCTGCGCGCCGCGGTGAACAAGGCGAACATCGACCGCTCGGAGCGTGTCAAGGCGCTCGAGCGGCTCGTGGCCTACGGAGAGAAACGGGTGCAGGAGCGGATGAAGACCGGGAAACCCGACTAGCTGGTTCTGCCCTGCGTCCCGTCGGCGGGTGGCGGCGTCGGTTCGGCCTGCGCCGCGCGCGTGCGCTGCTCTTCGCGGCGCACTTCCTCTTCGACGGTGTTGCGCAGATCGTTCGCGCCCTTCTTGAATTCGTTGATCGTCTGGCCGACCGCTCGTCCCAGTTCCGGCAGGCGGCGCGGGCCGAAGACCATCAGCGCGATGACCATGATGATGATGAGTTCCGGCATTCCGACCGAGCCGAGCATATGTAGAGCCCCCGTGAAAAAAGCGAACGAGCGTCGCGAGTGAGCCACGCGAGCGGAGCGGGGCTACGAGGTCCCCGCGAGCGAGCGTGTAGGGGGGTTCGGCGGGGCGAAGCCCCCCGAAAAAACAAGCGGGACGCCGGAGCCCCCAGCAAACCGGCGTCCCGCCGGCCGTCCGAAGTTTCCCTCGGCCGGCACCTCTGTTGGGGTTCCCAATTTGCAAGGCTGCTGCCGAGGCGATCGGCCACGCGTCGAGACATCTAAATGTTGTGAAGACACCACTTAGGCACGTGGCGGCGTGTGCGTGGAATCGCGCGGCGACCAGCACAATCGCCACAACGGGGCGAGTCAGCACGCGAGCACGAGCTTGCCGATGACGGTGCCGGACTCGAGCCGCCGGTGCGCCTCCGCGGCCTCGCGCAGCGGGATCACCGCATCGACGATCGGTCCGACGGTCCCTGCCGCAAGGAGCGGCCACACCTGCGCTTCGAGGGCGCGCGCGATCGCGCCCTTCTCGGCGGGGGTCCGCGGGCGCAGCGTCGATCCCGTCAGCGTGAGGCGCTTCTGGAGAATCGGCGCGAGATTGAGTTCCGCCTTCGCGCCGCCGATCAATCCAATCTGGACGAGCCGTCCGTTCATCGCGAGCGACTCCACGTTGCGCATCAGATAGTCGCCGCCGATGATGTCGAGGATCACATCCACGCCGCGGCCGCTCGTCGCCTCGCGGACCGCCGCGGTGAAGTCTTCCGTGTGGTAGTTGATGGCGCGCGACGCGCCCAGCCGCCGGCACACGGCGCACTTCTCGTCGGACCCCGCCGTGGCCAGCACCGTCGCCCCGAACGCACGCGCGAGCTGAATGGCGGTCGAGCCGATGCCGCTCGTGCCGCCGTGGACCAGGACGGACTCGCCGCGCTGCAGGTGCGCGCGGTCGAACAAATTCGTCCAGACCGTAAAGTACGTTTCGGGAATCGCCGCGGCATGCGGCTCGTCCACGCCGCCGGGGATCGGAAGGCATTGCTGGTCGGGAACGGCGCAATACTCGGCGTAGCCTCCGCCCGCAACGAGCGCGCACACGCGCGCGCCTGTCTCGAACCGTGACCCCGTCGCGTTCGATGCGACGACGGTTCCGGCGATCTCGAGGCCCGGGATGTCGCTCGCGCCCTGCGGCGGCGGATATTTGCCGAGCCGCTGCATGATGTCCGGTCTGTTCACCCCCGCGAACGAAACGCGCACGAGCAGCTCGCCCGCCCGCGGCTCCGGCACCGGCCGCTCGACCGGCCGCAGAACCTCGGGGCCGCCTGGTTGGGAGATTTCGATCGCGAGCA
>QHWR01000307.1 GCA_003223835.1 Acidobacteriota bacterium
CGTATCCGAGGTAGACCGGCGTCAGATTCGAGCCGCGTAGCGCCGGCACAGGCTCGATCAGTTGCCGCCAGCGGGAGAGCCGACCAACATCGGCGGCGCCCGCGACCGCCAGCTCAAAGCCCATGGGGATATCCCAAACCGGCCTCCTCCAAGCTCGCCTGCTGTCGCGGCTCTGGTGAGCGTGACCGACGAATTCTTGCTAGTCTGTGCCTATGCGGTTGTCTGCCGTGTGTCGCACAGCCCTGGCCCTCGCCGTTTTCTGGACGGCGTGTGCCGCCGGCGTCGCTTCAGCTGGTCATCAGGGAAAACTTGAAACAGTTTCCCCGTCGCTTCGAGTGGCCGCCATCCGTCGTGCCCAGGTGTGGATGCCGACCAACGTCGCCTCCATGGACCTTCGGGCCGGTCCTCGGGATCCTGGAGGGTTTGCGCCGGACACGTTGGTCTCGTGCGACTACGTCGACAAGCGCCTGGGAGGCCATTCGCCGAAGTTCTCCTGCTCCCTCGGGGAACATGACGACGTGAAGGTGAAGTACGGCCGAACGAACGGCGAGGTCTACGCCGAGGTCGCGGCCACGCGGCTGCTCTGGGCACTCGGGTTTGGCGCCGATCACATGTACCCCGTGCGTATCGAGTGTCGCGGTTGTCCGGCGGGTTTTCGAGGACCGCCCCAGCACGGGCATCCGCCGGTCATCGTCGCTCCGGCGGCCATCGAGCGCAAGATGCCCGGCCGCGCGATCCAGACCCATGAGGGGTCCGGGTGGGGATGGCCCGAGCTCGACCTCGTGGATGAACGCGCCGGCGGCGCGCCGCGCGCACACGTCGATGCGCTGCGATTGCTCGCTGTCGTCCTCCAGCATACCGACAGCAAGCCCGAGCAGCAGCGGCTTGTGTGTCTCACGCCGGCCGATAAGGACGAGAACGGGACCTGCCCGCAGCCGTTCATGATCCTGGACGACGTCGGGCTCACGTTCGGGCACGCGAACCGATTCAATCGCGATGCGCCCGGCAGCGTGAATTTTCAAGAGTGGTCCGACACTCCGGTGTGGTCGGACCCGAAGCGTTGCGTGGCAAATATGTCCAAGTCGATGACGGGAACGCTCGACCATCCGGTGATCAGCGAGGGAGGCCGGAAGTTCCTGGCGGATCTCCTGGCGCAACTGTCAGACGCGCAGCTTCACGATCTCTTCGATGTCGCGCGCTTCGAGCTGCGTTCGGGTCACCGGAGCGACGAATGGGTGGAGGCGTTCAAGCGCAAGCGCTCCGAGATCCTGAATCAGACGTGTCCGATGTAATTCCGATCATTTCAGTCGTTCGATTGCAAGCATCGGATGCAACTCGATGCAGCTGCGAGACCGCCCGACCTGCAGATGCTTGACGTCGAAGAACCCGACGCCGGTGACGCGGACGGTCGTTCCCTTCAGGTCATCGAGGCGGCCGCCGGATGATTGGCTGACGAGCGCCTCGAACATCTGCCGCGCGGCCGCCAGCTTGTCCCGATACGGCGATGCGGCGTTCTTGCGGAAGTCGGGATCGTCGGCCTCGACCACCACGCGATCGCCTGGATGCGCCGCGTCCGCCAGCACGAGGTGAACGTCATGGTCACGCTGACGTTTCACGCGTGTGACGGTGCCGACGATCCGGTAGACACGGAATTCTTCGTCGCGGACGCGCCGATTCCCGGCCGGGCCGCAGTGCGCCGGGATGGCGTTCAGTGCAGCGATCGTGGTGTCGACCACGGCGTCGAATTGAATGCGGGTGGCAGTTGGATCGCGGAGGCTCTTCACCTGAGCGCGGTTCAGCGCACACCCCGCCGCTAGCAGGGCGCACGCACCCCCAACACCGACCCGCCAGGCGGCTCGCCGCAGTTGTGGCATGAATTGCCATTCTCCGCGTCCCGCTCTCCCGGAGCCATCGGCAACGTCGACCGTCCGAGAAACAGCCGCAGACTCACGTTCACCACCAGCGATTACTTCGCGCCGTAGCTGAAATCCCGCGTCCTTGAAGGTCTCATCATCCCACTCGATGGCCTTGTGACCATCGTAGACGACGGTGAAGTGGTGCCCCTGGAACTCGACGTGAAGCGTGTGCCACTGATTGGACGCCACTTTCATGTTCGTGCGCTTCTTTTCTGTCCGGCGCCCGTTGATGGTGTGGTAGATCGTGACGTTGTCTTCGAGCGCATTCGCGCGAGCGATGTAGTAGTTGTTGCCATCCTTGACGCGCCACATCACTCCGCCGGCCTGATCTTCACTGCCGGACACCGGCTTGAACTTCACCTCGACGAAGCCGTCCTTGAGGTGCGTGTCGTCCTTGATGCAGATGGGATATGTGGCCCGTCCGGACTGTTTCAGGACGTTCGGCTTGCTGGGTGCGGTGTCGTCCTTTTCAACGGTCCACTTCGGCTCGCCCGTGCCGGTTTTCGTTGCCGTCCATCCGGGCGGCGGCGCGCCGGCCTTGAGGTTGTCGAAATTGACCGCGTCAGCGAACACGACGGCGACGAGCACTGCCACGGTAAGTGTGACGACAGCAAAGGCCTTCCGCGATCGAAGCTCGGCTCGAATCGGGGGTCGTCCAGCGTGCGAGACCAGCCGCGATTGAGCACGACGAACAGGTCGTTCCCGGGCTGCAGGATCCAGCGAAACCGACTTTGTAGTCCCGCAATCCGCGATGCATTGTCGTACTGCGCCAGGTTGGCCCACGAGACGTTTGGCGTGAAGTTGTAATCTGCTCGCAGGGTCAGGATCTGCGTGTAGAAAGAGCCTTGCGGCAGAGTGACGTCGTTGCGTTCGGTCTGCATCGATAGCGCGACATGCGTGCTCGGTTTCAGCGTAAGCCCAAGCTCGAGCTGTCGCCGGGTTCCGCCGTAGAAACCGCCCCACCACAGAGCCGCATCGACGACCCACGCCCGCTTGGTCGCGGTGTTCGCTTCCGCGCGGAAACGCGTCCACTGGTAGGAGCCGGGCGGAATCTCGACCCCCGTCGCGATTTCGAAGGGTGCGTCGAGACGTTCGAACTCGGGGATGTAATTCCACTCGAGATGCTCGCCGGATTCGGTCCTCGTATTGAACGGCGCGGTGAAGATTCGCCAGTTCTCGACGCGATTCTGGAGATTCGTGATGTACGTGGGACGGAACTCGAAGAAGAATTGCCGGATGCCCCAGCGCTCGGGCCGAGGCTGGAATGCAATGTTGAGATCGGTTTTGCGGATCGCGGTGCGCGGCACGAATCCGAGCCCGGGCTGGAAGTTGGCGCCAATCTGCTTCCAGCTGAGCGCCACGTCCCACCGATCGTTCGGATAGTCGATCGTCAAGCCGCCTGCACCGGCACGGCTTCCGCTCGCTTCGTCATCGGTACTGAGCGCATACAGCGCGAGCGACAGATTCTGGGTTTTGCGAAACGTGGACGTTGCGAATCGCGCGTCCGCACCGATCAAGGTGTTTGCGCCCTTGCCGGTCGGCTTACCACGCGTCACAATTCCGCCAATCCACGACTGCTCGAAGATGTTCCGGCTCACCCGCGCCGCAAACAGATTCTGGCGATCGAGGAATCCATTTGGCAGCGCAGGATCGGGCCGAGACCCGGTTTCCACGTCGAGGACGCCGATGTTGTAGTCGGACTGCCGTCCGGTCAGCTTGACGCCGACACGCAGCGGCACCGTCACGTTGTCGCCGGTGACGCCCTCCACGAGTCCGACCCGCCGACTGAAGAACGGACGAATGTCGGTGGTGTTCGCGAGACCGGCTACATCGAAGACCCCCGCGCCCTCGAGAAAGAACGTCCGTTTCTCGGGAAAGAATAGTGGAAACCGCGTCAGATTGACCTGACGGATGTCGGCTTCGGTTTCGGCAAAGTCTGTGTTGACCGTGACCGCGGCATTCACGTTCGGCGTGAGGTTCTGGAAAATGTCGACACCGCCCGTCAGCTCGCCATCACTGTTCTCTTCCCCGCCGGAGAGATACGGACGGACATCCAACCCGAGTCCTTGGCGGATCCCGTCAAGACCTTCGAGGCGACCGGCCTCAGCCAGATTTCCAATCCAGATGTTCTGGCGAGGCGCTGCCCACCGGTCCGTTTCCTGGCGGCGTTTGATCTGGCGCTCGATGTTGAACCCCCAGACGGTCTGTCCCGATTTGAAGCGGAGCGTTTTGAACGGGATCTCGATTTCGGCAACCCATCCCTCGTCGGAGATCCGCGCCGCCGCGTTCCAGATGCCGTCCCAGTCGCGGCTGAGGCTTTCGCTGTTGTTCGATACCTGACCGTCGGACCGAGCCCCGGCAGGGTTTACCTGAAAGAAGAAGCCGTTTCGATGGTCGAAAAACGGATCGAGGACGATCGTGAGTCGGTCGTCCACATCGAGATTCGCGTCTCGCGTGAGTTGTGTCGACACGATTCCGTCTGTCGATCGGTCGTAACAGACGACCGCGACGTACAGCGCGTTATCGTCGAACAGCACGCGAACGGACGTCTGCTCCGATGGGTCGCTGTTCTCGATTGGCTCCCGCTGACGAAGAGGCCCGATCGAGTCCGCGGTTTGCCAGGCTGGTTCATCCAGCCGACCGTCGATGCGGATGCTCTCAGTGGTGCGCCGCGCCCTGGCCACCGGCGACTCCACGGCCAGATGGTCAGGCTGTTGAGCGGCGGATAGTGCGACCATGCCGTAAGCAATCAGATCAGCGCACGCGCACGGCATCATGAAGGCGCGCAACTCAGCGAGTCTCGTAGATGCGAATCTCCGCCTTCTGGCCGCCGCGATGTGGGACCGCGAGGTACAACCGATTCTGGCCTGGCACGAACAGCGACGTGCGAGCGCCGGCGGCAGTCGTGACGCGAGCCACCCGAACGAAGCGGTTCGCGTCCTGCTGCTGGAACACGTCGATGAATCCTTCGCCACCGCTGACGTACAACCGTTTCCGTGTGGCGTCGTGCCACAGGTCATCGGTGTCGCCGACAATATCGAAGGCGCCAACTTCCTTTCCGGTGGTCGTGTCGTAGATGAGGACCTTGGCCGGCCGCCGGCATCCTATGAACAGGCGATGGTTTGCCTCGTCGAGCGCCATGGGGAAGTTCGACCTCGCGGTCGTGACCGGCCACGTGGCCGTCACTTTCATTGTTGTTCGATCGACAACAGCGATCTGATCGGCCGTGGGAACGTTGACGAAGGTCCGAGGGCCAGAGCGCTCGAGCTGAAACGATTCCGGATGGCCGCCGAGCTTCGCCTGACCCAGCACCTGACCGGCGGCGGGATCGATCGCCGCCAGCGCGCCACCCCCGAATCCGACGAAGAGTCGCCTGCCGGCGGCATCGTAGCGAACGTTGTCGGAATCCTCTCCGAGCCGGACTGACATGGTGAGACGGTAGTCACCTGCATCGATCATCTGCACGCCTTCACCCTGTCCGTTCGCGACAGCGACACGCTTCAGGTCCGGAAGGAACGCGATCCCTTGCGGTTCGTGAAATCCCGGCAGACTCTTGAGGTGCCGCCCCTCTTTGACATCGAGCACCTCCACCGTGTTGTTCCCAAGGGCCGCGACGAACAACCGTTGCGCCGCGGCGTCGATCGTCAGGTGGTCGATGCGACCTTCGACACCAGGAAGCTCGATCGCCCGAACCTGAGTGAGCGGTTCCTGTCCCGATGGAGATTGGATCGAGACGAGCCCGACACCGATGACTGCGAACAACACTCGCATGATTTGCCTCTTGTCGAAGATGCTCACTGGCCGTCGGCTCACCGGCACTGTCATTCGCGTCATTCGACCGCGCGTCAACGACCGTCGGCGGCCGGTTTTGTGTTCACGCGCGTTCCGGCGCGCAGTTCGTCGGTGCCGCGGACCGCAACCTGATCGCCACTCTTGAGATCACCGAACACTTCGACGAGGCCCGGTAGGGCAGCACCCTTTTTGACATCGACCCACTCCGTCACGCCTGCCCTGACTCGCACGACAAACGTTCGTTCGGTCGTGGTCGCAACGGCGGTCGCGGGTACCACAAAAGACGGCGCCGACCGGCGCGCCGGCCACAGCACCTGTGCAAACATCCCAGGCGCCAGCCGGCGGTCGCGATTCATCACGTCCAGCTCGACGGCCATCGACCGCGTCTTCGTGTCGAGTGAATGCCCGACGCGTTGTACTTTCGCGGAAAACGATTCTCCGGGAAACGCCGGCACCGTGAATCGCACGTCTTGATCCGACCTGATGCCGCCGACCTCGACTTCGGGGACATACACCACGAGCCGTAACCTGGAGACTTCCTGAATGCGAAGCATCGGACCCGAGGAAGGACCGACGAGCGTCCCCTGATGTACGTTGCGCTCGGTGATCACCCCGTCGAACGGCGCGGTCACCTGCAAATAGGCCTGCACCTGTC
>QHWR01000306.1:0-3849 GCA_003223835.1 Acidobacteriota bacterium
CGGGGACGTAGGAAATGCGCGACTTGACGGCGACTTCCTCGCGCGCGGGATCCATCCCGAACACCCGCACCTCTCCGCTCGTCGGCCGCAGCAGGTTCAGCAGGCACTTGATCGTCGTCGTCTTTCCGGCGCCGTTCCTGCCGAAAAACCCGTAGCACCGGCCTGCCGGCACCGACAGGCTCAGCCCGTCAACGGCGTCGGTGCGTCCGTAGCGGCGGACCAGGTTGCGAACTTCGATCACGGGATTGTTGTGGGTCATGAGCATTCAGGAGTTCGCCGCGTGGCGCTTGTGCTCGAGCGCGTCGAAGCGCTCCTCGGCGACACGCAGGAAGTCCGCCTTGTCGATTTGCAGGTGGTGCGCTTGAATGACTGCACCGTCGAGCGTTTCGGCGAGCAGCTTCCGGCGCACCTCTTTTTTGAATGGCGAATGGTTCGCGCGAACGAAGCAGCCTTTGCCGGCGATGGTCTCAATGACGCCCTGACTCTCCAGCGCCGAGTACGCCTTGGCGACCGTGTTCCGGTTGACGCGCAGTTCTTCCGCGAGTGGACGGATCCCCGGCAACGGTGATCCTGCGTGGACCGCACCGGATGCGGCGGCCGCCTTCACCTGGTCAACGAGTTGCAGGTAGACGGCCTTGCCCGATTTGTAATTCAACTGAAACAGCATATCCTGACTGTCATATGACAGTATGACACATGACTGCGGTTTGTCAAGAGCGGCCTTGCCGGCGCCTTGCTCCTTCCTTACGTGATTCGTCGTGAATCTGTGGCTCAGCTTGCATGCAAGTGTCAGGTTGCTTACACTTTTCCGGACAGCCTTCCGGGGACGCTCGAATCGGGTCGTCCGCCACCGGTCCGCATGCCATTTAGACCGGAGGCGGGATGCGGTTACGAGTCCTCACACGACCAACCGGTACCATCGACGGCATCTCGCTCGATCGATTTCGCCTTGGCGAAGTGTACGAACTGGGCGCCCAGGTCGCGTGTGTGTTCCTCGCCGAAGGATGGGCAGAGCTCGTCGCGGAGGACAACAATGGCCATGTCCCTGTCCGTCCGTCGCCGCCGGAGATCGCGAACATCGAGCCACTAGTCCTGGTGGTGGACGATGAACCCGCGATCCGGGCCCTCACCGAGTCCCTCCTGACTGCGCATGGGTATCACGTGATTGTGGCGGCGCACGGCCGGGACGCGATTCAACGACTCCGTGAGTGTTGCCCGGATCTGATTGTGCTCGACCTGAACATGCCGGTGATGGATGGATGGGCATTTCGGACCGAGCAGCGCGATCTCACAGACAGAAAGCGCGCGGCAATCCCCGTGCTCTTGATGACGGGCGAAGACCAAGCCGCCACGCACGCTGATGTACTCCGAGCCGTTGGTCTCATCAAGAAACCATTTGATCCTGAAGACTTGCTCGATGCGGTCGCGGCAGCGATGCGGTTGCAGGACTCGGCACGAGAGGGACCGCGCGTTGAGCGGCCCTAGCCGAAGACGCCGCGTCGATCACGTCATTGGCGGTCCCATGAAGCTCGCTACGGTCGCGGACAATTACCTTCTCGAGCTGCTGGACATGGACGCCCGCGCGGCGCTTTGTCTGGTGCCCGTCGACCTGTACGCCGGAGACGTCCTCCATCAGCCAAGCATGCCGGTGCAGTCCGTCTATTTCCCGGTGTCCGCGGTGATTTCCCTGATCTCCACGATGAAAAGCGGTGCGTCAGCCGAAGTCGCCTTGATTGGGCGCGAGGGAATGGCTGGTTTAGCGGGGATGCTGGGCGCCGTCGAAAGTCCGACAACAGCCGTCGTCCAGATACCGGGCTTGGCTTTCATAACGACGACCGCCGCGTTAAGGGCGGCTCGCCTCCAGTCCGCCTCCGTTCGCACGCTGCTGGACCGATACACCGAGACCCGCCTCATCCAAACGGCTCAAACGGCGGCCTGTAACAGTTTACATTCCGTTGAGGCCCGCTTGGCGCGATGGCTTCTGGCGATCGACGAGCGTATCGGAGGCGACCGGTTTCGTCTTCCGCAGGAGCTGATGGCGCACATGCTGGGGATCCAACGCCCCACGGTGTCCGTCACCATGCATCGATTCCAGGAGTTGAAGGCGATCACGTACGACGGGCGCTCCATCGTCGTGGATCGGGCGAGACTGGAACCACTCGCGTGCGAGTGTTATGGGGTGTTGCGCCGAGAGTTTGAGCGCCTGCGCCGGCCGGTCGGTGGAACGGATCTTCCTTCACTCCCAGCGGCGATGGACTCGGCGCACGGCGACCGCGGGTCCGCTGTCTCGCTCGAGACGATGCATCAGATCGCGGGGCGCTTGCTGCTCGCGAGCATTCGGGAACAGGAAGCGCGTGAGGATGCCGAGGCGGCGAACCGAGCAAAAGATCAATTTCTCGCCATGGCCTCGCACGAATTGCGGACGCCGCTCAATGCGATCCTGGGATGGTGCGCGATCTTGACTCGGCCGGGTCACGAATCAGTTGACCACGGCTTGCACGTCATTCAACAGAACGCAAAGGCGCAACTGAAATTGGTGGAGGATCTTCTGGATGCGGTGCGGCTCGCCTCGTCGACCTTGGCGATCCAGCCAGCCGTTGTGGATCTCGGTGACGTCGTACAAGACGCCGTCGACACGGCGATGCCGATGGCCGACGAAAAGCAAGTGGTGCTCCGCTTGGCGATCGTGGATGAACTCTCTCCGCTGTTGGCCGATGCCGATCGACTGCGGCAAGTCTTCTTGAATGTCGTCACGAACGCGGTGAAATTCACAGACGCCGGTGGATCGATCGATGTTTCCGTCGCCGCTGCGGGGCGTGCGGCCCAGGTGACGGTCCGGGACACAGGTCGTGGCATCGCCGCGGAAATGTTGCCCCACGTCTTTGAGCAGTTTCGACGGGGCGCTCGATCAACCGGTGGGTCACAGGGCCTCGGGTTGGGACTGACGATCGCACACGCACTCATCGAACTTCACGGCGGACGGATTCAATTGGCGAGTGCCGGAGAAGGGCTCGGCACAACCTGCACGATCGATTTACCCATCCGGACTGAAGCCTCGCGCGCGCGCCGCTCTGAACACGACATGCAAGGCGGCGGGGGAGCGAGCTAGGTGGCCGATGTCATTTATTTGTCGCCAGGATCACGACGGTGCGGTACTGCGGTGATGACACCCGTGAACTCGCTCAATCGTTTGCCGACGACGATCCCGTTAGAGGTGACGTCATAGGCGCGAAGCTCGCGGCTATGGCCTCGGGCTCGAGTTTTGACGACGGTGAGGAAGGTGCGGAGTTCGCCGTCGATTTCGAAGTAGCGTTGCAACACGATATCGTGCGTCAGGAACGAGATGGGATGCGGAGTAAACTGCATCTCATTGTAGGCTTCGCTCACTTCGACGGTGAGCACGATCGTGACGCCGACGCCGGTCAGTGCGCCCAGCAGCCGGTACAGGGATTCCAGAAAATCTTCCTTGAACGCGGGCGCGAGCGCCGCCTCGAGTCCTGAAATCGAATCGAGCACGACGCGCTTGGCGCCAACCTTGTCAACCGCCGCCTGAATCGCATAGAGCGTCTCATCCATCGAGAGGTCCAACGGACGCACGTACACGATCTCCACGAGGCCCTGTCGGGACATCTCTTCGAGATGAACGCCGAGCGCCTTGGCTTGGTCCAGATACTTGGGCGTCGTTTCTTCGAAGATGACGACGACTCCCGGTTCTTGGTGCTTGATGCCCTCCGCGATGAACTGGACGGCCGCGGTCGTCTTCCCGGATCCGACGGGGCCTGCGATCAGCACCGCGTTACCACGTAGTGTGCCCCCGCCCATCAGTTCGTCCAGACCGGGAACACCCAT
>QHWR01000306.1:3868-5281 GCA_003223835.1 Acidobacteriota bacterium
AAACGCCAGGACCCCGTCGTTCGAAATAAGGATCGTGTGCAGACCGGGCTGCGGGGCATTGCCGCGCATCTTCATGACTTGCGCCTGACGCACCATGGAATTCCGATCGACCCGCTGCGTCATGACGACGAGGCCATCGGCCATCGTGAAGACCGGATTTTCGCGAATCTGGGCTTCTGGATATTCCCCGAGCAGGAACGTCGTGGCTTGCCAGGTGGTCAGTTTCAGCGCGAGCCGCTGCACGAACTCTTGCACCGACATGCTGCCGTCAGGCTCGGACTTTGGAATGAGCGTCCGAAAGGAGTCCACGATCACAATGCGCGGAGAAAGTTCGTCCACCTTGGCCTCGATCGCCGCCAAGACCTTAGCCAGGTCGGTCGTCAGGGCCTCATCGTTCAGGTTCGCGAAATGCACGACATTGTTCACCTTCGCCATGTCAAAGAACGTGAACTGCTGCTGGTACCGCAACATCTTGAGCGTCGGCTCACCGAGGACCGTGAAGTACAGGGCCGGACGCTCCGGCGTCGCATTCGCGAACATGAACTGGTGCGCGAGCGTCGTCTTGCCGCACCCGGGTTCGCCGACGATGAGATTGAACGAGTACTCGGGCCAGCCGCCGCCCAGGATGGCATCCAGCTTCCCCACACCTGAGGGGAGCCGATTGATGGATACGTTCCGCGACTCACTCATTGATCACCTTCGGTCCTGGCTGGTCCTCGGCCAGCATCGCGACGCCCCACGCTTGTTGCACGAGCGGAAGCACCAAGTCGTTGCCGACAAACGTACTCAGCAGGTCGATGTTATTTGCCAGGACGGCCGCGAGGCCATCTTCCACGGTCTCCATGTCCACTCCTTGAATGCGGGCGATCGCGTCCGGCGAGCAACCGTCGCCGTTCTTTCCGATGACCTCCGCCAGCCAGGGAAATTCCGAAGTGGCGACATGCACAGCTCGCGCGAACAGCGCGGCGACGGCCGCCGCGCCGAACAGGGGCTGGAGCCGTTGGCGAAGACGTTCGCAGAGTGTGTTGAAGGCGGACGCCAGTCGTGGCCCATCCGACGATGCCGCCCCCGTCTTTTCAACGAGCGCGCGCCGGACGAGGCGCCGAAACTGAGGCGAACTCGAGGGCATGGGCAGATGCTGGACTTGCGGAGCCCGCCTGAATGCATACGCGGCGCTGACGCGTAACGGTCAGCCGGCGAGGGTAGCATACCCAGGTGATGCGTGCTGGCAGGGACAATTTCAGGGACAGTTTGCGCCGGAGCGGTGTTCCCGTAACTCGAAGCCTGTCGTATACGTTAGGTTTCCCGCGCGGTGAGGTGGCCGAGAGGCTGAAGGCGGCGGTTTGCCAAGGTCGCCGATGATTTTGGAACAGGCCTGAGATCGATGATTTCAGGCCTGTTGCTTCGTACGGG
>QHWR01000311.1 GCA_003223835.1 Acidobacteriota bacterium
TGGTCGCCCGCATCGTTGTCGCACGCGCCGCCGTTCGACGATCCCGTGCAGCCCGTCGTCGCCGGGGCGAACGCGTCCGCCGGACAGGTGCCGGTCGTCCCGGTACACGTCTCTGCCACATCGCACTGGCCGGCAGCGGCGCGACACGTGGTCGTTGTGGGTTGGAAGGCGTCAACGCACGTGTTCCCGGATCCGGAGCAATGGTCGCCCGAGTCGTTGTCGCAGGGGCCACCGTTCGACGATCCGGTGCAGCTCGTCGTCGCCGATGCGAACGCATCCGCCGGACAGGCGGCGGACGTTCCGGTGCACGTCTCTGCCGCGTCACATGGGCCGGCCGCCGCTCTACAGGTGGTCGATGCCGGCTGGAACGCATCGGCCGGACATTGCGCGCTGCTGCCCGTACACTGCTCCGCCACATCGCACGCGCCCGCCGAGCCGCGACACGTGGTAGTGGAGTCGGCGAAGGCGTCGGATGGACACGAGGGACTGCTTCCGGTACAGGTTTCCGCCACGTCGCAGGCGCCCGCTGAAGCACGACAGACGGTAGAGCCGGGGACAAACTGATCGGCCGGACACGCGTTGCTGACGCCGTCGCAGGTCTCGGCGAGATCGCAAGAACCGGCGGGGGCTCGACAGACGGTTCCTGAGGGACGCTTCGTATCGGCCGGACACACTCCACCTGGCGCGCACATCTCCGCCACGTCGCAAGCGCCGGCAGCCGCGCGGCACACGGTCGTCGTCGGCTCGTTGTTGGGCTGACAGACTCCGCTTCCGTTGCATGTGTCAGGGTTGTCGCACACCGTATCCGACGAACTGCCGCATGCCGTTCCGGCTGCGGCGTTGCCCACGAATTGACACTGGAGGGTGCCGCCGCCGGCAGGCCGGCATCTGTCGATCGTGCAGGGGTTCGCATCGAGATCGCAGAGATCGTTGTTCTTCGTGCAGGTTTGCGGCTCAGCGGTGCTGGCGGCGGAACCGGCCGTGGCGCGGGCGACCGTCCCGAAGATCAGAAGGGCAGCAGCAAGAAGCCCGATCCGACACACTCCGGACCATCTGACGCTCGTCACAGTCCACCTCCACGCGGCGTTACGCGAGGATGTCAACGATTCGGAACGGCGCTCGTGCGACAGGAACGCGCCAGCGTTCGACGCTCGATGATCCTCTCGCTATGAATAGGGAACCGCAACCGCCGAGGTGGACGTGCCGGTTGGAATCACCGGCGACGTGACAGGTGAGAGTGTTCTCGCAGAACTACAGTGACCGCCGGAAGACGTAGAGCACTCAAGGCGTCGCAGCATCGCCTGCCCCCCGCGATGCGCGGCCGATGCAAATGTCAGTCCGAGTAGACGGGACACATGTCGCACGCATGGCAATCCCCACGCTGCGTTGCACGCACAGACGTTTATTCCAGAACTCTTCAGCGCCACGACGAATCGCATTTCTTGCAAAGAACAGTGACACAGCCGTTCGCGTTTTGGCCAAAATCACTGCAGCACGACAGTTTCGCCGCGCCCTTCGCGATCATTTGAACTCGATGACGATGCCCCGCAGCGGCAATCGGCCGACGTTCTTGACGACGTGAACGACGGGTGGATTGAAGGCGGCGCCGTCCGGCTCGATGTCCCTCAGAATCTCCGCTCCTCCATCGGGCCACTGCCGGAGCTTCGTCCGGTTCAGCTGCACCACCACGCGCTGGCTGTGGCTGTGCCGCGCGCGCGTCTCGCCCGGTTCGAGGCGTTCCTCGAAGATGAAGAAGCGCTCCCCGTCGTACCGCAACGCATTCTTCTCCGGCGGAAGAATTTCGCCGGGCGAGCGCACGGGCGGATGGTTCGGTTTGATCGCCACCTCGAAGAACGGGCCGCCGGCGGGCGGCTCGTACGCTTCGCCCGGCTTGAAGACGGCGATGTCGCCGCGGACCATCGCGCGGCGCACGCCCGCTGCCACGAGCTCCGTCTCGCCGAGCGCGACGATCACGCGGTCGGCGCATCCGGGCACGTTCGGGGCGGCGCACGGCGCGGCGTTCCTGGTCACGCGCACGTACTCGTTGTCGAGAACAACCGTGCCGGTCTGCAGAAACAGGGCGAGGGCGACAACAATCATGGCGTCACGCACACGGCCGGAATCATATATATCTCGCCATCCTGCGTTTCAGACGCGGCCCGCTGCCGACGACGGCCGTTCAATAGATGAACGGGATCAGCCGCTTCCGCGTGCGCATGAACGCGCGGTACGGCTCGCCGAGCGCCGCCGCCAGCGCGCGCTCCTCGACGGCGATCCGATACGCGTACACGGCGAACGTCACGACGATTAGCAGCGCCGTCGACGCCCAGCTCCCCAGCGCGAGCCCGACGCCGGTATTCATCAGGATGCCGCCGGTGTAGGCCGGATGTCGGAGAATCGCGTACGCGCCGCTCGTGACGATCCGTTGATCGGCGCGAACCCGCACCTCGCCGGTGAACGACTCGCCCAGCATCCGCCAGCAATGGCGCCGGAGGAGGGCCCCCGAGACGAGCACCGCGATGCCCGCGAAGAACATGACCATCCGGTGGCTGCGATCCTGCAGCGCCGGAACCGACGCAAGCGGGAACGCGGCGAAGAACGCGATCCACATGCCGAGCACGATCACCTGGAACGACTTGGCGTCGGTGGCATCGGCTGACCGCTGCGCGCGCCGGACGATGGCGAACTCCGGGAAGAACGCCCAGAGCCCGATGCCCCAGAACAGCAGCGCGTAGGGCCACACGTACGGCAGGGGTCTCATGTCCGGCTGCGGCCCCAGGTCACAACGCCGGGTAATGTGGTCGATCGGTCATGGTGAGACGAACGTTCTACCTCGCCGGGCCCGGGCCGCGGACCTCGCCCCAGTTCGCAAATGCGTTGAGACCCGGGGGACCGGTCATCTGTGTTTCACCAGTGCCGTCCGCATTGATCGAAATCAGCTGGAATAGTCCCCCAACACGCCTGTGGAACACGATCTTCTCGCCATCAGGCGACCACGAGGGCGTCAGGTCACCGATGGCATTGTTGGTGAGTTGCACCTGCCCGGTGGCGTCCGCGTTCATGACGCAGATCTCGAAGTCGGGACCGCCCCGCCGGCAACAGAAGACGATGCGGCGGCCGTCGGGCGACCAGGACGGGGCGCGCTCCTCTTCGGCGTTGTTGGTCAGGCGCCTCGGCTTGCCCGTCCCGTCCGCGTCGACCATGTAAATCTCGGCGGTGACGTGATCGTCGTTCTTGTCGTTGACGTCGTGGCTCGTGAAGACAATCTGTCGTCCACGCGGCGACCAGTCCGGGTCATCGTCTATCGCCGCGCGGTTGTTCGTGATGTTCGTCGGTCGCGCGCGCTTCTTGAGAACGTCGTCCACGTTGACGACGAAGATGTCGCTATCGGTGGTCGCCGCGCCCGGCAAGGCATTGATCGGCTGCCCCGTCCCCGACGCCGAGGCGTGGAACGCGATCCTCCGGCTGTCCGGCGACCAGGTGGCGGAGCTTCCTCGCGTCAGCGGCGTCTGGCCGGCGCCGTCGGCGTCCATCACGAACAGATGTGAGGTGTTCAAGGGTTCCCCGTCGACCCGCAGCCGGTTGCTATCGAACGCGATCCGTCG
>QHWR01000083.1:0-18971 GCA_003223835.1 Acidobacteriota bacterium
GCCTCCCGCTTCGAGCGCCGCGCGCGCGCCGAAGAAGGCCATCACGCTCGCGGCGACCGCGGCGAGGTACGGGCCACGGCCCGTGGACGGGCTCGACGCCGTCCGTGGCGACGTCAAGACGCGCTCGTCGCGCCCGCCGTCGCCGAGCACCACCGGGTAGGCGATGAAGACCGCATACATCGCGAGCACGAGCCATAGCAATTGCATCCATGGCTGATCGTGCAGGTGCACCAATTGCCAATGCGTAGCCGCGCCCCATGCCACCAGCGAGGCGGCGACAGCCACGTACTCCCCAGCGCGACGATCGGCACGAACGGCGGCGCGGCGGGCGACGCCGCAACCATCGCGGTGATCTCGGAGATGAACAGCGCCGCCGCGGCCGCCACCCGCGCGGGTGCGACGCCGCGCGGCTGTCCGTCGCGTGCGGCACCCGCCGCGCGAGGCGCCGAGCCGGCGCTCCCCGCGACGAAGATCCAGGCAATCGCAAAGACGCTCGGCGCCGCCGACGCGATCAACGCGACCGTGGCCCACGGCGACCCTCCGGCCGTCGCCCAGACCGTCACGATGACGGCCGTCGCGATCACCGCCGCCACGTGCAGCGCGTCGGCCCGCGTGACGAGCGCGACCGTGCTCGCACACAGCGTCAGCACGGCGAGCGTGCCGAAGAGCGGCCAGGGCGGGATGCCCCACTCGGGGTTCATCGCCACGAAGAGCAGGAAGAGGTGGCCGATCAAGCCGAGATACAGACCGTCGCGAAAACCTGGCTCGGTCCCGCCGGCGGCAGGCGCCGATTGGCGCTGCGCCCACGCGTATCCGCCGAGCGTGACGAGCGTCATGCCCGCGACGACGGCCAGCGACGGGATGACGCCGACGCTCGACGCGGCGCGCATCCACCACGTGGCGAGGATCGCCCACGAGAAGATCGTCCCGGCGAACGACACGACCGGGAGGCCGCCACCCGCGCTTTCGAGGAACACCCCCGCGTTCAGGATCGCGAGCAGCAGCGCGAGCGCCCAGATCGCCTGCGGCGCCACGGAGCCGGCGGCAAGAAACAGGAGCAGCGGCAGGCTCGCGAGCAGCACGAGCCCGCTGCCCGCCGCGGGCTCGAGCGGACGACCGGCCCGCCGCGCCAGCAACGGAACGCTCAGCGACACGATGCCGAACGCGCTGTAGATCGCCACCGCCGTCCCGAGACGCGCCGCGTCGAGATACGTGACGGACCACGTCGCCTCCGCGGCGATGGCAAAGAACGCGGCAAGGAAATAGAGCGCGCCCTGCTCCGACGCCGCCGCGCGCCACGCGATCGCGATCAGCAGCGCGATGAGCGTGGCGAATGGGATCCACGGCTGCGCGAACGCAGGCTCGATCCGCGGGAGCGCCGCGAAGACGAACAGCAGGATCGACGCCGTGTACTCCGCCGACGCGCCCGCACCGTCGAACGGCCGATCGAACCACTCGGCTACCGCCGGCGCCCTGAGGAAGACGAGCACGTACACGGCCGTGAAGATCACCACCGGATATCTCGCCGCGTGGGTATACGACCCGCCGACGAGCGCCACCATCACGCTCAGCGTTGCGAGCGCCGCCGCGCCGTAGAGGAGGTCCGCACGGCGCGCGATTGCCGTGGCGATCAATCCAAGATCGAGCAGGAGCAGGAACGACAGCAGCAGCCAGGCGTGACCGCCGTACGCGGGCACGACGGCGACGTAGACCGCGAACAGCAGCGGCAGAACCGCGCCGGCAAGCGCCGTCCGCTCGAACATCATCGAGGGGCTTCGCCGCTCGAACTCCCCTACACGCTCGCTCGCAGGGCCCCCTGAATCCCCACTCCGCTCGCGTGGCTCACTCGCTCCGCTCGTTCGCGCGCCGCCCCGAGCCACGATCAGCGCGGCGACGCTCACGATCGGGAACACCGCGAAGATGCCCATCGCGAGCGGCAGCTGTCCCTCCGCGAGGAACGTGAACACCCATCCCCACTGATAGATCGTCGTGAGAATGAGCGTGAGCCACGTCAGCGCCGCCCACCGCTGCCGGTAGGCCACCCACGCGAGGCCGATGTTGAGCAGGAGCAGGTAGGCGAAGAGCGGAATCGGACGGTTCTCGCCCGTCGACAGCAGCACCGGCGTCGCGAAGCCGCCGAGCAGGCCGAGGACGGCGATGAACAATGAGGCCCGCCGGATCGAGAGCAGCACCGCGACCGCCGTCACGATCGCGAGCATCCCGAAGGCGACCCCCGCCGGAATCAGGTTCCACAGCGCGTGCGCCGCGAAAAACGTCGCGAAGAGAATCGCGATCGCGGACGCGCCGATGGCGTTCGCCGTCACGTCGTACTGGCGCGCCGCCTTCAGTTCGCAGACGACGAGCAGCGAGACGCCGACGAACAGGCCGATCGCGGCGCGGACCGGCGGCTGCAGCCAGCCGTGCTCGACCGAGTAGCGCAGGAAGAAGACCGCCGCGATCAGCAGCGCGATGCCGGCGATGGCGGAGAAGAGCTGCACGCCGACGAGCCCTTCCCAATCGAAGCCCCCGCTCGCCGGCGGCGGCGGTTGCGGACGTCGCGGCGGCGGCGTGACGCCGGGAGGCGCCGGCGGCGTGGTCGCGCCGGCGGCGGACCGGCTCGCGGGAGCCGGCGGCGCCGCACGCGGCGCCGTCGCGGGCGGCACCGTCACGTGAGGCCGTTCAGACGTCGGTGGAACGGGCGGCGGAACAGGCGGCCGCTCGGGCCGCGGCGGCGCGGGTGCCGGCGGAGGAAGGTCAGGCCATGGACGCTCCACCGGTTTCGGCTGCTGTGCGACGGGCGGCGGCGCAGGGGGCGGACGCGGCGGCAGATCCGGCCACGGCCGTTCGACCGGCGCGACAGGTTCCGCCGGTGCCGGCCCGGACGTCTCGCGCGCGACGGCCGGCGCGGGCGGAGGCGGCGGTACCGCCGGCGGCTGCGGCGCCACGGCTGCCGCCGTGTCGCGCCAGGGCCGCTGGACGCGCGCGCTCAAGTCCGCGATCGCGTCCCGCTGCCGCGCCACGATCCCTTCGAGATCGGTGAGGCGATCCATGAGGCGCCGCCGTGTCCGCCACGCGTAGGTCAGCGCGATGAGCGGCACGATGAACGGAATCACGAGCGCCGCAATCGCGATCAGGATCAGAAATTCCATGCGCGTTCATCCACGGAACATCCAGCCACGGATCACACTGAATACGCGGACCGCTTCTTCTCCAGCCACGGATCACACGGAATACGCGGACCGCTTCTTCTCCAGCCACGGAAATACGCGGACCGCTTCTTTCCAGCCACGGATCACACGGAATACGCGGACCGCTTCTTCTCCAGCCACGGATCACACGGAATACGCGGACCGCTTCTTCTCCGGCCACGGATCACACGGAATCCGCGGACTGCTTCTTCCCAGCCACGGATCACACGGAATACGCGGACCGCTTCTTCTCTGGCCACGGATCACACGGAATCCGCGGACCGCTTCTTGTCCAGCCACGGATCACACGGAATACACGGACAACTCTCCAGGGCACGACGGCTTGACGTTTCGGCGGTGACGCGCGGAACAACATCAGATCGATCCGTGTAGATCCGTGTCGTCCGTGGCCAGAGAGAACCGTGTTGTCCGTGGCCAGAGAGAACCGTGTCGTCCGTGGCCGGAATTTACTGGGGGAGTCGAGGGCCATTGTAACGCACGGGGCCGGCCGGTCCTGAAGCGAACCCTGAACAAAACGTGAAAAACCATGAAGGCGGCGGCGCCCGTCGAGTCGATCACGAAATGCTCAACGCCAAATGCCGAACACGAGACACTTTTGGCATTTGGCATTTAACATTTAGCATTGACGCTGCCCCACGTCAGTACCACCCCAACGGCGCTTCGGACAGATTCAGGTTGATCTGCTTCGTCTCGAGGTAGTGCTCGAGGCCGTACGGGCCCAGCTCGCGGCCGAAGCCGGACTGCTTGTAACCGCCCCAGGGCGCCTCGTTGTAGGTCGGATGATACGTGTTGAGCCACAGGATTCCGGCGCGGATCTGTTTCAGCACGCGGATGCCGCGATAGACGTCGCGGGTCCAGACGGCGCCCGCCAGCCCGTACGGCGTGTCGTTCGCGATCCGGATCGCGTCCGCTTCGTCCTCGAACGGGATGACGGTCAGCACGGGGCCGAAGATTTCCTCCTGCGCGATGCGCGCGCGGTTGTTCACGTCCGCGAAGATCGTCGGCTCGACGTAGCAGCCGCGCGCGAGGTCCGCCCGCGCGGGCGTGCCCCCTCCGATCACGAGGCGTCCCTCGCGGCGGCCGACCGCGATGTAGTCGAGCACCTTCCGCTGGTGCTCGCGCGTGACGAGCGGCCCCATCTTCGTGTCGCGGTCGAGCGGATCGCCCAGCGTGATCCGCGACGCCTTCGCGGCGATCGCGTCGACCAGCCGGGTGTAGATCGACCGCTCGACGAGCAGCCGCGATCCCGCGGAGCACACTTCTCCCTGGTTCGCGAACGCGCCGAACAGGGCGCCGTCCACCGCGGCCTCGAAGTCGGCGTCCGCGAACACGATGTTCGGGTTCTTCCCGCCGAGCTCGATCGACATGCGCTTGATCGTCTCGGCCGCCCCTTTGATCACCGTGCGGCCCGTGTCCACGCCGCCGGTGAACGCAATCTTGTCCACGCGCGGATCCGTCACGAGCGCCGCGCCCGCCGTCGGCCCGTCGCCGGTCACGATGTTGACGACGCCCGGCGGCAGATCGAGCTGTTCGAAGATCCGCGCGAGCATCAGCGCGGAAAGCGGCGTCTGTTCCGCCGGTTTCAGGATCGCGGTGCAGCCGGCCGCGAGCGCGGGCGCGAGCTTCCACGCCGCCATCAGGAGCGGATAATTCCACGGGATGATCTGCCCCGCGACGCCGACCGGCTCGCGCACGACCATCGACAGCGCGTTGTCGGGCACCTCGAGCGTCTCGCCGTGGATCTTCGTCGCCAGCCCGCCGTAGTACTCGAAGCAGTGCGCCGCGTCGGTGACGTCGAACTCCGATTCGACGATGGGCTTGCCCATGTTGCGCGTGTCGGTCTCGGCGAATTCCGCCGCCCGCGCCCGGATGGCTTCGGCGGTGCGGAACAGGATCGTGCCGCGCTCGCGCGCCGAGAGCGATCGCCACGGCCCGCCGTCGAACGCCGCGCGCGCGGCGCCGACGGCCGCGCCGACGTCCGCCGCCGTCGCTTCCGGCGCGCGCGCGAGGACGCTGCCGTCCGCGGGATTGACGAGGTCGCGCGTCCCGCCGTCGCTCGCTTCCACCCATTTGCCGTTGATCCACATTTTGGAGATGTTCATGGCTTTGCTCCGGACAACATCAATGCAGCGTCAGTGTCAGTGTCTGACGACCTTCATCCCCCGCTTCTCGAGTTCCCGGAAGAACGGCTCCGCGGGGACCGCGCGTTCCGGGGGCAGGACCCCGCGATCGGCGATCTCGCCGCGGAGCAGCATCTGCGCGACGATCGAGGGCGGCGCGCCGGTGTCGACGTCCACGCCGATGTTCCAGGCGGGCATGCCGGTGACGAGGCAGTCGAGCACTTCCTCGACGTCCGCGCCCGCGCGTGCGCCGCTGACGCGCACGCGCAGCACTTCGTACTCGTCCGGCGGTCCGGCCGGAACGCCGTTCGGCAGCTTCTTCGCCAGCGCCATCAGCAGATCGCGCGGCGCGACCGACGCGCGCCCCGCGCGGACCGGCGCCCTCGACAGCAAGCCGAGCGACCGCAGGAACCGCAGCCGCTCGGCGAGATCGCCGGGAAACGCGATGCGGAAGCTCACCTCACGTACGCCGCGCCGCTTGTAGCTCAGGGGCAGCGTCGCGACCTCCGAGTGCAGCGTGAACGCTGGATACTGGCGGCCGACCGGTTCGGGAAACAGCACGGGCTCGGCCCCGCTGAGCGCCTCGACGAACCGGAACCGCCCGTCCGTAAACACCGCGGCCGGCGCCGACGCTTCGTCGAGCACGGTGTCCAGTGAATACGACGTCGCGATCGGCGACGGCACGCGCCGCGGCGTGCGATCGATCGTCCCGACCGCGACGTGGATCTCGCGAACCTCGTCGAGCGCGTCGGCGACCGACCGTGCCATCACGTTGACGATGCCCGGCGCCGATCCCATGCCGCAGACGGCCGTGAGCGTCGCGCGCCGGAACGTCGCGTGCAGGCGAAGCTGCTCGCGCGTGACGTGGAAGAGGCCGCCGAGATCGACGTAATGGCAGCGCGCGGCGAGTGCCGCATGCATCACGTCGAGGTTGAGCGTGTGATGGCACGCGTTGATCACGACCGACGCGCCCTCGAGCGCACGCGCGGTGCGGCGGACCTTCCGGGCATCGGCGTCGATCACGCGCACACGCCCGCCGAACGGCTGCGCGACCTCGCGCGCAACACGGGCGTCACGATCGGCGAGGACGATCTCGACGCCGGCGGGCGCCGTCTCGACGAGGTCGCGGATCGCGATGCGGCCCATCGCGCCGGCGCCGCCGACGACGACGATGCGCGGCGCGCGGGATCCGGAACGCGGGATCCGGGAGCCGGCGGGGTTCTTACGCCCGGACGTCATGGGCGGCGACCGCGGCCACCTCGTCCCGGCGCTGCCGGTAGGGAAACCAGAACGGCTTCCGCTCCGGGATGAAATCGAGGTGGACGTGCTTCGTTTCCCGGAACGCGTCGAGCCCTTCCTCGCCCAGCTCGCGGCCCATGCCGCTCTTTCGCATCCCGCCGAACGGCGCCGCGTCGTTGTCGGTCAGCGGATCGTTGATCCAGAACGTGCCCGCCTTGATCTCCTGCATCGCGCGCAACGCATACGTCAGGTTCCGCGTGTAAATGTTCGCGCCCAGCCCGTATTCCGATTGCGCGGCGCGCGCGATCGCCTCGTCCGCGTCGCGGACGACCTGGATCGACGCGATCGGTCCGAACACTTCCTCGCAGACGACGGCGTGCTCCGGACGCACGTCGGTGAGGACGGTGGGCGCGTAGAACCAGCCGGGCCCGGCATCGAGCCGCGTGCCGCCGTAGAGAAGCCTGGCGCCTTGCGACAGCGCGCGCTTCACTTGATCCTCGACGCGGGCGCGGGCGCGCTCCGAAATCATCGGACCAAGATCGGTGTCCGGATCCATCGGGTCTCCGACCTTCAGCGTCTTCGCGTGCGCGACGAAGCGGTCGATGAACTCGCGCGCGATCGGCTCGACCACGAAGATGCGCTTGGCGGAGGTGCAGACCTGGCCGTTGTTCAGGAACCGCGCCCACGCGGCGCCGGGGACCGCGACGTCGAGGTCCGCGTCCTCGAACACGATCAGCGGATCGATGCCCCCCAGCTCGAGGTTCACGCGCTTCAGCTGCCGCGCCGCTTTCACCGCAATCTCGGTTCCGACCGCCGTCGATCCGGTAAACGCGATGCACGCGACCCGCGGATCGTCCACGAGCGCCGCGCCCGCCTCCGCGCCGCCGGTCACGACGTTGACCGCACCGGGCGGCAGGTGCGCGAGCGCGCGCTCCGCGAGACGCAGCGTCGCGAGGGGCGTCAGCTCCGACGGCTTGATGACGACGGTGTTCCCCGCCGCGAGCGCCGGCGCGATCTTCCAGACGAGGAGCAGCAACGGGTAATTGAACGGCACGATCGCGCCCACCACGCCGAGCGGCTCCTTGATCGTGAAGTTGATCTGGTGCTCGGCCGTCGGCGGGATCGAGTTGCCGTGCGAGTGCCTGGCGATCTCCGCGTAATAGTCGAAGCACGCGGCGCACCACTCGACCTCGTCGAGGTTCTCGATGCGCGGCTTCCCGCCCTCGAGCGTGAGCAGCTCCGACAGGCGCGCGCGATCGCCACGCATCGTCAGCGCCGCCTCGTGCAGCAGCCTGGCGCGCTCGAGCGCCGGCACACGGCGCCAGTGTGTCTGGGCCGCGGCTGCGGCCGCGCACGCGCGCGCGACGTCCTCCGCGCTCGCGTCCGCCACTTCGTCGACGATCGCGAGCGTCGCGGGATTCTGAATGCGCCGGCGGCCTCCCCGCACGGGTGCCGTCCATGCGCCGTTGATCCATAGTGATGGCATAGGGCAGTCTTTATCACAGTTCGATAGAGTCCTGCGAAGTGCTGATTGCTGATTTCTGAATGCTGATTGAAGAGCATTGAGATTTTCATTCAGCAGTCAGCAGTCAGCATTCCGCTGTCATTCTTCATCAGCCTGTTAAGTTAAGATCTCAATTCAGCAATCAGCATTCAGCAATCACCATTTCAGGATTCTGTCCATGATCCGCTGGGGCCTCCTGAGCACCGCGCGCATCAATCGGTCCGTGATCCCGGCGATCCGCGCCGAGCCGCGCAGCCGGCTCGACGCGGTCGCGAGCCGCTCGGCGGAGACGGCGCGCCGGTACGCGGCGGAGTGGAAAATCCCGCGCGCGTTCGGCTCCTACGACGAACTGCTCGCCGACCCCGACGTCGACGTCGTCTACATCCCGATCCCGAACAGCGGGCACGCCGAGTGGACGATCCGCGCGCTCGAGGCGGGCAAACACGTGCTCTGCGAGAAGCCGCTGGCGCTCGACGCGCGTGACGTCGATCGGATCGCCGCGGTCTCGGCGCGAACGGGCCGTCTCGCCGTCGAGGCATTCATGTACCGCACGCACCCGCTGACCGACGCCGTGCTCGAGACGCTGCGTCGAGGCGACGCCGGCCCGGTGCGCGCGATCCGCGGCGCGTTCACGTTCGTGTTGTCGCGCGAGCAGGACATCCGGCTCGACCCGCGGCTCGGCGGCGGCAGCCTCTGGGACGTCGGGTGTTATCCCGTCAGCTACTCGAATCTGATCGTGGACGCCGCGCCCGCGGAGGCCTTTGCGTGGCAGACGCTCGGACCGAGCGGCATCGACGTCGCGGCGGCCGGTCAGCTCCGTTACGCCTCCGGCGTCGTCGCGCAGTTCGACTGCGGGTTCGCGGCGCCGTTTCGCGCGCAGATGGAAATCGTCTGCGCGGACGCGGTGCTCGTCGTCGACCATCCGTTCAAGGCGATGCCGACGAGCCGCCTGACGATCGTGCGCGACGACGGCGCGGCGACCGTGCCGTTCGCCGCCGACCCGCCGTACGTCGGCGAGATCGCCGATCTCGTCACCGCGATCCTCGATGGACGTCCGCCGCGCGTCACGCTCGACGAGAGCCGGCGCACGGTGCTGACGCTCACGTCGCTGTATGATGCGGCCCGCGCCGGCGCGCCGGTGCGGCTCTGATGACGCCCGCCATCGATCGACCCGCCGTGACGTCCGCCCGCGTGGCCTCGTACGGGCTGGCGATCGTCACGCTGCTGAACTTCCTCAACTACGTCGATCGCTACGTGCTGGTCGCCGTCATCCCGCGGCTCAAGACCGACCTCGCGATCAGCGACTTTCAGATCGGGCTGATCGGAGATGCGTTCCTCATCACCTACTTCCTCACGTCGCCGGTCTTCGGCCGTCTCGGCGATAGACAGCGGCGTCCGGCGCTGATCGCGATGGGCGTCGCGGTGTGGAGCGCGGCGACGGCGGTGGCCGGCTTCGCGCGCAGCTTCGTCCAGATCATGGGCGCGCGCGCGATGGTCGGGGTGGGAGAAGCGGCGTACGGCACGATCGCGCCGACGCTGCTCGCGGATTATTTCGCGCCGCGGCTGCGCGGCCGCGTCTTCGCCCTGTTCTACCTCGCGATCCCGGTCGGCAGCGCCATCGGATTCCTCGCCGGCGGGTTCTTCGAGCAGCTCTACGGCTGGCGCGCGGCCTTCTTCATCGTCGGCGGACCGGGCATCGCGCTGGCGCTCCTCGCGCTGACCCTGCCCGATCCGCCGCGCGGCGCGCTCGACGCCGCCACCGCGACCGCATCGCGCGACGACCGCTCGTTCGGCGACGCGCTCCGGACGCTCCTCCACGCGCGCATCTACGTGTGGGCGGTGCTCGGATATGCGGCCTACACGTTCGCGATCGGCGGCATCAGCTTCTGGATGTCGGTCTATCTCGAGCGCGTGCGCGGGCTCGAGCTGGCTCGCGCGGATTATCTGGTTGGGCTGGTGACGGTGGTCGCCGGTCTCGCGGGAACGTTCACCGGCGGATTCATCGCGGATCTATTGCGGAAACGCCTGGCTCAGCCGGACTTGCTCGTCTGCGGGATCTCGATGTGCGCCGCCGTCCCGGCCAGCTGGCTGGCGCTCTCGCTGCCGGATCGCAACGCCTACGTCGCGGCGCTCTTCGCCGCGGAGTTCTTCATCTTCCTCAGCACGGGACCGATCAACGTCGTGCTCATCAATTCGGTTCCAGTGCTGCTCCGCGCGCAGGCCATGGCGTTGAGCATCTTTGCCATTCACCTGCTCGGGGACGCCATTTCCCCGCCGGTCATCGGCTTCCTCGCGGATCGATGGGGACTCGCGCTCGCGGTCCGGATCGTGCCGCTCGCGGTGGCGGTGTCGGCGCTCATCTGGACGGTGACCGCCGTCCGGCCGCCACGAGCGGCCGCCGTGGCCTGAACGTGCGGGAACTTACGTGGATTTGACCGGATCGCGGCTACTCTGCCGCGCGGCGTCCTTGGTCTCGTCGTCGTCGAGCAGCGTCCAGAGTCCGATCCGCCAGATGCGCTCGCACTCGGGACACCACGTGAGGTACCACGCATCCATGGTGCCGCGCAGTTCCGTCTCTCCCTGGCATCGCGGACAAATCAATGTGACGCTCATGACGCTCGTTGTACGGAAACCCGACGCGGCGACGGGCGCAGGGGGGCTCTTTCCGTCCTTCCCGCATGGTTCGTGCCGTCTCACGCGGACCGGCGCGCGCAAGCAATAAGAAGCCGGAATCTCATCTGTGAAAGCCGGGGCCGCCCCACACGAGCTCGAGGCCGAGTCGGTGTAAGCTGTCACCCCATGGGCATCAACCCGATCACGGCGCTGCTCTACGCGCTCGGCGCGTTGAGCGTCATGTTCGCCGCCGCCTGGGGGCGCGCGATTGCCGGCGTCCGCCGCGAGTCGAAGGGCCCTGCGACGCCGGCGACCGACGTCAGGTTCCCGACCCCCTTCCAGCTCGCGATCGGGTTCATCACCAACTTCCTGGACACGCTCGGCATCGGATCGTTCGCGACGACGACGGCGATGTTCCGCGTCGGGAGGGTCGTCCCCGACCGCGTGATTCCGGGCACCCTGAACACCGGTCATACGCTGCCGACCGTGCTGGAGGCGTTCCTCTACATGGCGTTCATCCCGGTCGACGTGGTCACGCTCGTGTCGATGATCGCCGCATCGGTGATGGGCGCATGGCTCGGCGCGGGCGTCGTGGCGAAGTGGTCGAAGCGTCAGGTGCAGATCGGGATGGGGCTGGCGCTCCTCGCCGCGACGGTGTTCATGCTGATGAAGCAGTTCGGGTGGTTTCCGGCGGGCAGCCCGGCCATTGGCGTGCGCGGCGTCGCGCTGGTCGTCGCGATCGGCGGCAACTTCATGCTGGGCGCGCTCATGACGCTCGGGATCGGCCTGTACGCGCCGTGCATGGTGCTCGTGAGCCTGCTCGGCATGAGCGAGACGACGGCGTTTCCGATCATGATGGGATCGTGCGCGTTCCTGATGCCGATCGGCAGCCTCCGCTTCATCCGCGAGCGCGCGTACAGCCTGCGCGCGGCGCTCGGCCTCGCCATCGGCGGCCTGCCCGGCGTCTGGATCGCCGCGAAGATCGTCCAGTCGATGAACCTCTACACCGTTCGCTGGCTCGTGATCGTCGTCGTCATCTACACGGCGGTGACGATGCTGTATTCCGCGTTCGCCGGCCAGCGCGCGACGGCGGGCAAGGCGCTCGAAGCGGAGGCTTGACGGCCGCAGTCGCGACAGCGTCAATGCCAAATGCCAAATGCCGAATGCCAAAAGCGTCCCCTGGCGCGGCATTCGTTGCATTCGTAGCGCAGGGCTTCAGCCCTGCTCGTGATCGGCACGAACGGCCCTAAAATCTCGGGGCTGCGCCAAGAATGAAGGCCGCCATCACACTCGCCGGTCTCGTGCTCGCCAGCGCCACCGGTCTGGCGCTTCACGCATCACCACCACGCGACGCGCCGGCGATCTACACCGTCCGCCTCGACACCACGAAGGGCCCCATCGTCATCGAAGTCCACCGCGACTGGGCGCCGCGCGGCGCGGATCGGTTCCACGAGCTGGTCACGAGCCGTTACTACGACAGGTCCCGGTTCTTCCGCGTCATCAAGGGTCAGTGGGCGCAGTTCGGCATCGCGGCGGACCCGGCGGTCGCGTCCGAGTGGCGTCCGCGCTTTATCCCGGACGATCCGTGGCGCGGCATCTCGAACCGCCGCGGCACCGTCGCGTACGCGTTCAAGGATCCGAACGGCCGCACCACACAGGCGTTCATCAACCTGCAGGACAACTCGGCGACGCACGACAAAGAGCCGTTCGTCGTGTTCGGCAGGGTGATCGAGGGGATGAACGCCGCCGACGCGCTCAACGCGGAGTACGGCGAGTCCTCGGGCGGCGGCATTCGCGCGGGACAACAGGATCCGCTCTTCGCAGAGGGAGAGGCATACCTCGCCCGCGCGTTCCCGCGGCTCGACGTCATCGACAAGGCGAGCGTGACGGACACGGACACGATCGCGCCCGGGTGGACGCCGCTGGCCGGCGGTGCGACGGCCCGCCTGCGCGGCGTCAGCGCGGTCGATCGCACGATTGCGTGGGCGAGCGGCGAGCAAGGCACCATTCTTCGCACCGTTGACGGCGGCGCGACGTGGGAACGAAAGTCCATTCCCGGCGCCGAGAAGCTCGACTTCCGCGACGTCGACGCGATCAGCGATCGCGTCGCGTACGTCCTGAGCATCGGGCCGGGTGACGCGTCGCGGATCTACAAGACGGCCGACGGCGGCGCGACGTGGCAGCTCCAGTTCACGAACGCAGACCCGAAGGCGTTCTTCGACGCGATGGCGTTCCGCGACGAGGCGCGCGGCGTCGCGGTCAGCGATTCGGTCAACGGACGTTTCGTGATCATCACCACGGCTGACGGCGGAAAGACATGGACGCGCGTTCCGGATGCCGCGCTGCCGCCCGCGCTCGAGAACGAAGGCGCCTTCGCGGCGAGCGGCACGAACGTCGCCATCGTCGGCGATCACATCTGGATCGGCACCGGCGCGGCCGCGACGTCACGCGTGCTCCACTCGCGCGACGGCGGCCTGACGTGGACGGTCGCGGCGACGCCGCTCGCCTCCGGCCCCTCGGCCGGCATCTTCTCGATCGCCTTCCGCGACGCGCGCCGCGGCATCGTCGTCGGCGGCGACTACAAGAAGGAAGCCGAGGCGATCGACAACGCCGCCGTGACGGACGATGGCGGCGCCACGTGGACGCTCGTCAAGGGGTTGAGCGGCTTCCGGTCTGTCGCGCTCTACATCCCCGGCTACGACGCGGTCGTCGCGGTTGGCCCCACGGGGACGGACGTCTCGTACGACGACGGCCGACGCTGGCGCGCGATCGAGGGGGAGGGATTTCACGCAGCCAGTTTCCCGCCGCGGGGCGACACGGCGTTCGGCGTCGGGGAACACGGCCGCATCGGTCTGTTGCTGCCCTTCGACGTCACCGCGAAGTCCCCGCGGTAGCCACGGACCGCAGTTCTTCTTCAGCCACGGATGACACGGACAGCCACGGACCGCGGTTCTTCTTCAGCCACGGATGACACGGAGAGGCACGGACCGCAATTCCTCTTTCAGCCACGGATGACACGGACGGCCACGGACCGCGATCCTCTTTCAGCCACGGATGCCGCGGACGACACGGACAACCAAGCTCCGAATTCTTCCTTCAGTCACGGAGTACACAGATACAGAGAACTGCGTGAAATCCCGGCTAACGACTGCCCTGTTCCGGCTAGCGACTGCCTTGGTTCCGTGTGGTTCCGTATAATCCGTGGCTGACGACTGCCTTGTTCCGTGTGATTCCGTGTGATCGGTGGCGACGGCATTCTCCGTGCGGTCCGGTTGAATAAACCGCGGAACGCGGCAATAATCGGCGCCGTCTTCCTGCGTCGGAGGTTGCACCCATGACGCGCACGTCTTTCCGCCTTCGCATCCTGCTTTCACTCACCCTTCTCGTGGTCTCACCGATCGCCGCGCAGCCACCCGGCGTGGAGACGCGCCTCGAGGGTTTCGATGCCTACATGGCGCAAGTCCTCAAGGACTGGAACGTCCCCGGCATCGGCGTCGGCATCGTCGTCAAAGACAAGCTGGTGTTCGCCAAAGGGTACGGCTACCGCGATTACGGCAAGAAGCTGCCCTTCACCGCCACGACCACGCAGCCGATCGCGTCGAATACGAAGCTCTTCACGGCGATCGCCGCCGGCCTGCTCGTCGAGGAAGGGAAACTCGATTGGGACAAGCCGATCCGGCAGTACGTGCCGAGCGTCAAGTTCTACAACGACGATCTGGATCGCACGATCACGATTCGCGACATGCTGTCGCACCGCACGGGGATTACGCGCCACGATCTGATTTGGTACAAGTCCGCTTTCAGCCAGAAAGACCTCTTCGAGCGGCTCAAGTACCTTGAACCGTCAGAGGCACCGCGTTCCGTGTTTCTCTACAACAACATGATGTACGCGGGCGCCGGCTATGCGATCGAGCTGCTTTCGGGCAAGCCGTGGGAGAGCTTCGTTCGCGATCGCATCCTGACGCCGCTCGGCATGAGGAGCACGACGTTCACGATTGACGACATGCTCAAGACACCGGAGCCCGGCGTTCCCTACACCGAGCGGCGCGACAGCACCGAGCTGTACCAGATCCCGTACTACAGCGACGCGATCGGGGTGGCGCCGGCCGGCGCGATCAACTCGAACATCGTGGACGTGTCCAGGTGGCTCATCGCGCTCATGAACGACGGGATGCTCGACGGCAGGCAGGTCCTGCCGAAAGCGGCCGTCAAGCAGACGCTTGCGCCGTCCATCGCGCTCCCGAATACCGGCCTGGAAGTGCGCGGGTGGGGCGAGATCCTGAACGCCGCGTACGGCATGGGCCGCTGGACCGCGTCGTACCGCGGACACCTCATCGCGTATCACGGCGGCGATCTCCCGGGATTTCACTCGCAGGTCTCCACGATGCCGTACGATTCCATCGGCGTCATCGTGTTCGTCATCGGGAACCACGCCGCGCCGCTCTACAACATCGTCTCGTACAACGTGTACGAGCGGCTGCTCGGCCTGTCGCTCACGCCGTGGTCCGAGCGGCAGAACGCCATCCGGCTGAAGAACAAGGAAGCGGGCAAGGCGGCACGGGCAAAGGCGGGCGGCGGCCGCGTTGCCGGCACGAGGCCCTCGCACCAGATCGACGCCTACGCCGGAGAGTTCGAACATCCAGCCTACGGCGTGCTGACCGTCTCGAACGCCGAGGGGTCGTTGACGTTCGATTTTCACAAGATCCGGATGCCGCTCTCGCATTTTCATTACGATCGGTTCGATACGCCGGACGACGAGCAGGATGGCAAGTGGTCGGTGAATTTCCTGACGAACCCGCAGGGCGAAGTCGACCGGGCGGAGATGTCGCTCGACGAAGCGGCGATCGTCTTCACGCGTCGCGTCCCGGCGGCGCTGTCGAGCGTCGACACGCTGCGCCAATTCGTCGGCACGTACGGAACACCCAGCGGCGGAAAGTTCGACGTCGTCATTCGCCCGGGCGGCACGCTCGCCATCCAGAACGCGGACGGAACGTTCCAGAATCTCATCCCCTGGCAGCCGAACCGGTTCCACATCAAGGAATTTGCCGACGTCGTCTTCGAATTCCGCCTCGCAGATGGACGGGCCGTCGAGTTGAAGCGGTCGGATCCATCCGGGGAGTACACGTTCACTCGCAAATGACGGCGCGACAGCCGTCGTCACGAGCCGGCCTGAAGGCCTGCGCTACGAGTTCTCGCTGTCGTAGCGCAGGTCTTTAGACCTGCTCGTGATCGGCCCCTCTTCCAGCGGGAGTAGTTTGCATGCGCTCCAAGACCTCTTCCTTCCTTCTGCTGACTCTCGCCGTCATCGTTGCCCCGATTGCCGCGAGCGCGCAGGGCACGGCGGCCGACTACGACCGCGCTCTCGGGCTGCGCAAGAAGTTCGAGGCGCTGGTCGATACGCTGCCCGAAGGCGCGCACTGGATCGGCAAGACCGATCGCTTCTGGTATCGCCGCGCGGTCAAGGGCGGGCACGATTTCATTCTCGTGGACGCCGTTTCGCAGGCGAAGGGGCCTGCGTTCGATCACGCAAAGCTGGCCGCGGCGCTCTCATCAGCCATCGGGAAAACGTATGGGCCGCTCGAGTTGCCGTTCGGCTCCTTCGAGTTCGCGACGTGGCGCTGCACGCTGGCGGAATACACGTGCCGCAAGCCGCCCCCAGGCGAGCCGGGCGTGGCGGAGGCGGGACGCGGGCGCGGGCAGGGGGCGGGCGGCCAGGGCGCGTTCTTCGGGCGCGGCGCCGCGCCGGATCCGGAGCGCGGCCTGAAGTCGCCCGACGGAAAGGTCGAGGCCGTCATCTGGAATTACAACGTCGCCGTCCGCGACGCCACATCGAAGAAGCAGGCCGTGTTGACGACGGACGGATCGGAAGGGGAGCCGTACACGTTCGCGTCGCTGGTATGGTCGCCGGATTCACGCAAAATCGCCGCGTCCCGCGTGCGTCCGGGGTACAAGCGCGAAGTGCACTACGTCGAGTCGTCGCCCGAGGATCAACTGCAGCCGAAACACTCCACGCGCGTCTACGCGAAGCCGGGCGACGTCCTCGACCTGTCGCAGCCCGTGGTGATCGACGTCGACACGAAAACCGCGATCGCGGTTCCGAACGCGCTGTTTCCGAATCCCTACGAGCTGACGCGCGCGGTGTGGCGGAAGGACAGCCATGCGTTCACGTTCGAGTACAACCAGCGCGGCCATCAGGTCTACCGTGTCATCGAGGTGGATGCGGCGACCGGCGCGCCGCGCGCCGTCATCTCCGAGGAGCCGAAGACCTTCTTCAACTACCGCACGGCCAACGGAGGCCAGAGCGACTCGGGCAAGAAGTACCGCTACGACGTCGCCGACGGCAAGGAAGTGATCTGGATGTCGGAGCGCGACGGCTGGAACCATCTTTATCTGTACGACGGCGTCGCCGGAAAGATGAAGAACCAGATCACGAGGGGCGAATGGGTGGTGCGCGGCGTCCAGAAGGTGGACGAAGACAAGCGGCAAATCTGGTTCAGCGCCGGCGGGATGGACGCGGGCAAAGATCCGTACTTCGTGCACTACTACCGCATCGGCTTCGACGGCCGCGGGCTCGTGCCGCTCACGCCGCACGACGCCAACCACAACGCGGCGTTTTCCGATGACATGCAGTACTTCGTGGACACCGGGTCGCGGGCGGACCTGCCGCCCGTTTCCGAACTGCGACGCGCGAACGACGGCGCGCGCGTGATGGAGCTGGACCGCGCCGACGTCAGCGCGCTGGAGCGGGCGGGCTGGAAACCGCCCGAGGTCTTCGTCGCGAAAGCGCGCGACGGCCGGACGGACATCTGGGGCCTGATCTACCGGCCGTCCAGCTTCGACGCGGCGAAGAAGTACCCGGTGATCGAAAACATCTACGCGGGACCGCAGGGCTCGTTCGTGCCGAAGTCGTTCGGCGCGTACAACGGCATGCAATCGATCGCGGAGCTGGGCTTCATCGTCGTGCAGATCGACGGGATGGGCACGTCGAACCGCTCGAAGGCGTTCCAGGACGTGGCGTGGAAGAACCTCGGCGACGCCGGCCTGCCGGACCGCATCCTGTGGCACAAGGCGGCCGCCGCGAAATATCCGTGGTACGACATCACGCGCGTCGGGATCTACGGGACGTCGGCGGGCGGCCAGAGCTCGCTCGGCGCGCTGCTCTTCCACCCGGAGTTCTACAAGGTCGCCGTGTCGGCGTCCGGCTGCCACGACAACCGGATGGACAAGATCTGGTGGAACGAGCAGTGGATGGGATGGCCGATCGGCCCCGAGTACGGCGCCTCGTCGAACGTCGACAACGCGTCCAGGCTGCAAGGAGACCTGCTGCTCATCATGGGCGAGATGGACACGAACGTCGATCCGTCATCGACGCTGCAGGTCGTCAATCAATTGATCAAGCACGACACGAACGTGGACCTGCTGTTGATCCCTGGCTCGAATCACACGTCAGGCGGCCCGTACGGCGATCACAAGCGGTACGACTTCTTCGTGCAGCACCTGCTGGGCGTGATCCCGCCGTCATGGAACGCGCTCGCGAAGCCGGAGCCGTCGCCGACGACGGGCGGCGACGACGATGAGGGACCGGCGGGCGAGCGCGCGGACGCGTGGCTGTCGCCATATCGGAAGTAGCCTGAAGCCTCGCTTCGGCGCGTTCCTCTTGTATTCATGTAACGGCATGTGCGGGCCGCCGTTGCAATAGAGAGTCGTAAATCGGCCATACACATGTGGAACGACCTGCGATACGCGATCCGGGCGTTGCGTCGGCGGCAGCTTTTTGCCTGCAGTGCCGTCGTGACGCTTGGTATCGCGATCGGCGTCAACACGGCCGCGTTCGGAATCGTCAATGCGCTCATGTTTCGGTCGTCGGGCGTACGCGATCCCGGTTCGCTCGTCTATGTGTACCGTTCCGGCGGACCGGTCAGCGGTCCCGCCATCTTTTTGTCCTATCCCGATTACCGCGATTTGGCGTCCACAAATCATGCGACATCGGACGTTTCCGCGTATGGGTTCTCGCGTCTGGCCGTCGCCGTTCGAGACGAAGATGCTCAGTCGATATTCCTCGAGCTCGTTTCCGGAAACATCTTCCGGACGCTCGGTGTCGGCACTAGGTTGGGTCGTACCCTCGACGACACAGACGATCCGGGCGGCCCAACCGCCCAGCCGTCGGTGGTAATCAGCGACGGCTTCTGGGCGCGGGGATTCAACCGCTCTGAATCCGCGCTCGGATCAACGCTGCGGATCCGGGGCGTCCCGTTCACCGTGGTCGGTGTCGCCGAACGACGGTTC
>QHWR01000083.1:19004-27756 GCA_003223835.1 Acidobacteriota bacterium
TCGCTGAGCGAAGCACGTCGACTTCCCGGGTGGTTGAAGGCGCTGCAAGACCGTGATGCCGGAAGGCTCATGGTGGTAGCACGATTGAAGCCGGGAATGGATCTCCCGAGTGCGCGGATGGATACCGCGGCCGTCGGACTCGCGCTGGAACGCGAGTTTCCAACTTCACCAGGCCGATCGCGCAGAGTCTTCACGATCCAGCGTTTTACCGACATTCATATTCACCAGTCCGTCGACCGCGTGGCGGTTCCGATGGTCACCGCGGTTCTCGTTCTAGCGGCGCTCATATTGCTCATTGGCATCGCAAACGTCACGAGACTTCTGCTTGCTCAAGGGGATACACGCGCTGCGGAAATGGCCGTTCGAGTCAGTCTCGGCGCGACACGATACAGGCTCGTACGGCAGATGATTACCGAAGCCGCGGTCTTCGCCGTCATCGGTGGCATGGTTGCCCTAGCTCTGGCGCTCCCCGCGGTCACTGCTTTGGGGCGCTGGTCCACGACTCTCGCCGCCGAGGTCAGGTTGTCCATTGACGCGGCGCCGGACTGGAAGGTCTTTGCATACTGCGCGCTGTGCTCTGTGATCGCAGCGTTCGCATCTGGCGTACTACCAGGCTTGCGGGCCTCTCAACAGAGTCCGGTCAGACAACTCGGCCAGCAATCCGCAACGTTCCGGGTGCGAAGATTCGGGCTAAGTCACGCATTGCTCGTTCCACAACTCGTGGCAGTGATGACGCTGATTACGGTCGCGGCCATGTTCTTGCGCGACACCGCGTCGAAACGCGGCGCTGATTGCGGAGTGGCATTGAGCGAACTCGCATTCGTTACTCTGGACCTGTCGGGCGAACACTCTACAGAGTCTACCGCTCGCGTTGCGCTCACACACCTCGCAGAGCAGGCGAGCCGTTTACGTGCTGTGCAGAGCGTCAGCGTCGCCGACGCCCTCCCCTTTCGAAATGCTCGTATCGCGGCTGGTTTCGTCGATCGACCACCGGCGGGCGCCACAAACCGGCAACCCGACTTCTTCGGTTACTACATTCGCGTCGGTTCCACCTACTTTTCCACGGTCAAGACTCCAATCGTTGCAGGCCGCGGATTCGACGAACGCGACGTTTCGTCAGCGCATCGTGTCGCGGTCGTCAGCCAACAGGCGGCTCGCGAGCTGTGGCCGAACGAACCGCCAGTGGGACATTACGTTGCCCTGAATACAACCGAAGAGCGTGCCCAGTTTACGCGCGAGGCAGCCCAGGCGGAGATGGCGGAAGTGGTCGGCGTCGCGGCTGATACGGACGTCGGCGAACTGGGGAAGCGCCGTCGGCCCTTGATCTATCTTCCGCTCGAACAGGATCCTTCAGGGAAAACGATGCTATTAGTACGAAGTGATTCGCCGATGCAAACGCTCGGAATGGTGTCGTCTCTTCTCCGACACGACGCGAGTCACGCGATCCTATTGGAAGCGCACACAGGAAGCGATGTGGTGGCAGATAGCTACAGGCTCAGCGAGACGGCACAACGCCTGACGGGCGTCATGGGAATTGCGGGCCTGCTGCTTGCGATTGTTGGGCTCTTTGGCTCCACCGCGTATGCCGTGAGTCGGCGCACCAGAGAGATTGCCGTCAGGATCGCGCTGGGAAGTCCGCCCTATCGCGTCATCGGCGGGCTCCTCCGGGAGACTGCGTGGGTGTTGTGTCTGGGAACCGGGATTGGAATCTTGACCTCACGCTGGACCGCGATGGTCGTCGCGCGCGTGGTGTTCGGTGTCCGGACCCCGACCACAATCTTCCTCCTAGCCGTCGCTTCCATCTTTGCGTTGGTGAGTTTCCTTGCGTGCTACCTGCCAGCGCGCACAGCCTCCAGAGCTAACCCGGTCGAAGCGCTGAAAGCGCAGTAATCTGATCCGCACGTTTGGGACGCCACTGAGGCCGCTACCGCCGATCCTGCTTGCCCTTCGAGAGCGCGCGGTAGTACTGCTCGACGAGTTTGCGATACGCCTCCGGGACTTCGTCGTTGCCGGAGAGGAACACCTGATTGCCGTTCGCGTCGATCTTGCGGCGCAGCTCGAACTCGAGCCGCTTCATCTGCGCGGTGAGCGCCGTCTGCATCTTCGCGAGCGCATCGGGATCGTGGTAGCTGTCGGCCTGCTGGAGCGCCTGCAGTCCGCGCATCACTTCGTCCAGCGCCCGCGTGTCGAGTTTCTGATTGCGCATCAGACGGCGGAGATCCTGCGCGTCGTTGGCCCACTGCCGCGCCTCGCCGCGGAACTGCCGCACGTCCTCCGGCGTGAAGCGTCCGCCGGGACGCGTCCCGCCCATGCCTGACGGCTGATTGTCGCCGCCGCGCGAATCCCCCATCGCGTTGGGCGGTGCATTCGGATTCCCCTCGCGCCCTCCGCCCTGCTGGCCCTGTTGACCCTGCTGCCCGCTTTGCCCCTGTTTGCCTTCTGCTTTCTGCCCTTTGCCTTCTGCCTTCTGCCCTTTGCCTTCTGCCTTCTGCCCTTTGGCTTGCGCATTCGCCGCTTCGCGCATGCGCTGGTCGAGCGACTCCATGCCGCGCGCGAGCTCGCGCGCTTTCTGGAGCGCCTGGCTCATCGCGTCCGGCTGCGAGTGGCCCATCGCCGCCGCGGCGTCGCCGATCCGTTTCCGCAGCGCGTCGATGTTGGACCCGAT
The DNA here is from genome assembly GCA_003223835.1 of Acidobacteriota bacterium. Classification (GTDB taxonomy): domain Bacteria; phylum Acidobacteriota; class Vicinamibacteria; order Vicinamibacterales; family 2-12-FULL-66-21; genus Gp6-AA38. The sequence continues at coordinate 21,670 of QHWR01000083.1, forward strand.
GTCGGTCTCGAGGCTCCGGGCGTACTCGGAGTTGGAGCCGCCGGGCAGAAACCCTTTCGAGTACTTGATCTTGTCGCGCAGCCGGCTGTCGCGGATGCCGTTGGCCGCTTCGGTCAGCTTGCGCGCCGCGTCCCGCTCGTCCTTCTGGATCGCGCCCGCCGTCCGATCGAGCTGCCGCTCCAGCTCGCCGGCCTTCGCCTCGAGCGCGTCCTTGCGCTGCGCGAGCTGCTGCGCCTTGTCGGGCGCGCCGGCCGCCGACGGATCGAGTTTCTGCGCCTGCGCGGAGATGTCCGCCTGCTCGCGCGCCATCTCCTCGGCGCGCCGCTGCGCGTCGGCGATGTCGCGCTGACCGCGCGACCCCTGGAGCTGCTGCAGCTGACGCTGCGCTTCCTGGAGACGCTGCATCGCGGCGCTCGCCTGCGCGGCCGCGCTCGAATCGTTCGAAGACGCGGCGCGGCGCATCGCGTCGGCCGCCTGCTGGAGCTGACGCGCGGAGTCCGCCAGCTCGGGGCGGTTCTCCTCGCGCGCGAGGCGTTCGAGCTGCCGCGCGGCTTCCTCCGCCTGATCGGCGAGCGCACGCTGCTGCGACCCGCCGCCGGATCCCGACTGCCCCGCCATCGCCTGACGCCGCTGCCGCTCCGCTTCCTGTTCCTGCCGGCGCGCCAGCTCCTTGAGCTTCTCGGCCAGCTCGTCGATCTTCTGGTCGCGCTGCTGCTGCGACGCGCGCTCGGTCGTCTCGTACTGGTTCGCCATGCGATCCAGCTCGAGCTGGAAGAGATCCGCGAGGTCCTCCGCCATCGAGTCCTTGCCGCCTCCGCCGCCGCCGCCCCCGCCGCCGCGGCTCACGCTGATCTGCAGCTGGTATTTCTCTTCGGCCTGCTGGAGGAACTGGAGCGCCTTCTGCTCGGGCGGCAGCGCCCCTTCCGGATCGCGCGCCTGCAGCTTCGACTCGGCGGGCTTCATCTGATCGACGGCCTTCGCGAGCAGATCGACGATCTCGTTGAATCCCGCGGGCGCGGCGCCGAGCCGCTGCCGCATCTGGTTGACGAGGTCCGACACCTGCTCGCGCAGCTTCGCCTGCGAGAGCGCGACGACGGTGGTGCTCTCGCGGAGCTTGTCGGCGCTCATCTTCTTCCTGTCGCGCTGCACGTTGAACGTGGCGGAGATGATCTGCCGCTGCTGCTCCGAGAGCTGGCCGACGTTGTTGCCGCCGCCGCCACCGCCGCCCGCCTGCGACGGCGCGCGGCGGAAGTCCTTCTGCAGCGGCCGCACGCGGATGAAATACAGATCGCTCGTCGCGCGCTGCGGGCCCTGCACCGTGTCGTTGTCGGTCGCGCGCGCGTAGTAGGACACGAAGTCGCCGGCCTGCACGTTCATCTCTTCGAGGTAGAACGTGTGCCCCGCCGTCACGTCCGTCAGCCGCTTCGCGCCGTCGAACAGCTTCAGCGTCGTCGCGGGACCGCCGTTCACCGCATACGCCAGCTCGAGGTTCTTCACGCCGAAGTCGTCCTGCGCCTTCGCTTCGACGAAGACTTCCTCGATCGGCGACGCGGTCGTGTCGCGCCCCGGCTTCGAGAAGGACACCGACGGCGGCTGATCGTCGAGGACGTCGATCGTGTACTGCGGCGATCCGTTCACGTGCGGACCGTTGGGCGCGTCCAGCTCGATCCGGTAGAAGCCGTCATGGTCGGCGGTGAACCGGCCGCTCAGCGAGCCGTCGCTGCCGACGGTCAGCGGCGACGGCGACTTGTCGTCCACCACCACCAGCCCGCCCGCCGCCGCCATCGTCGGGATCGCGCGGAGACGGATCTCGGTGCCGCGCAGCACGGCGATGTCGCCGCCGTCTTCGATTTTTCGCGGCGCGAGCCCCGTGTACGCCGGGAAGTGGTACTCCAGCTCGAGCCGCTGGACGTACGGCATGTCGGCGACCTTCAACGTGTAGACGGGCGATCGCACACCGGCGGCTTCGACGAAGTACTCGACCGGCGCGGCGACGTTGAACAGCATGCCGTCGTAACGGTTGCCGGTCGCGCGGACGAGCGGCAGCCGCTCGAACGGCGCGGCCGGCGACTTGCGCACCATCAGGCCGGCCTGGTCCGCGTCGAATCCGACGAGCATCGCGGTGACGCTTTGATCGGCGCCGCGCGGAATCGTCGCGTGGCCCGGCTTCACCTCGATGCGATACGGCGCCGCCGCCTCGACGCTGCGCGAGATCACCAGCAGCGCGGACACGGCGTGGCGCAGGTATGCGGGCCCGAGGAGAAAGACCGCGAGCGCGGTCAGCAGCACCACGGCGGTCGCCGCGGAGTAGCGCCTCACGGGCTGCCGCTCGATCCGCCGTCCATGTTCGATCGCGCGGCACTTCTCCACCGCCGACTCGACGAGCCGGCGCACGAGCAGCGGAGATCGGTCCGCGCTGCCGCCGTCGCGATCCGCTTCGACGGCGCTGATGATGGCCGCCTCGAGCGAGGGTTCGTGCTCTTCGAGGTAGAGCGCGACCTGCTCGTCGCTGACGCGCCGCAGCAGCGGACGCGCGAGGAACCAATACCCGATCGCGCCGAACGCGATGCCGATGACGATCCGGAAGGCGAGGATGGACGCCGGGGTGAACCGCAGCGTCTGCAGCCCGAAGGCGGCGGCGAGCAGCGCGACGATGGCCAGCGTGACCGCGGCCGCCGCGCCGCGCATCGCCAGCTTCAGGCGCCATCGACGCCGGACATCGCGGATAATCGCAATCAGGTCGGCGTGGGAGGCTGGACGATCGGTGTCGTTCAACATGGCAACCTGCCTCGTACTAGGGTAACGCTAATGGCGAAAGCGCTAATGCCAAATGCCAAATGCTAAATGCCAAAAGAGAGCTGGTTCCGGCTACCGGGTTGCTTTTGGCATTTGGCATTTGGCATTGCGCATGTGTGTTATGCGATCCGCGAGCCGCTCAGCCTGTTCGCGAGAACCGCCTCGACGCCGAGCAGCGCCAATCCCGCCGCCAGCAGGTACCACCAGATCCGCTGGGCGCGCGCCTGCTCTTCCGCGGTCGGCGCATGACCCGTGAAATCGGCCGGGCCGCCCCCCGGCCGGCCGGTAATCGCGGTCGCCAGTTCCTTCGGATCGATCCGAGCCGGATCGGATTCCTTCAGATCGACGTTCGACGCGACCGTCGTGGACCACTCGCTGCCGCCGGTCTGCGGACGGATGTCGTAGAAGCCCTGCTCGGTCAGCTCGAGGACGTCCTGGTCCTCGCCGCCCAGATCGACGCGGCGTCCGGACGGCGCGAGCACGATGCGCGTGGACTGCGGCGCCCCACGCCGCGAGCCCGCGAGCCGGGGCGCGACGTAGATCTGACCGACCGTCAGCGACGCCGCCGGCTCGCGATAGTCCGCCAGATAGCGGACGAGCGTGTGCACGAAGGGGAGGAACACCGGCTTCAGCGCGAGGTCGTTCCACGAGAGATCGACCGTTGACGTCCACATCAGCACGCGTCCCGCCTGTCCCTTGCGTTCGACGAGCGCCGGCGCACCGTCGTCGAACCGCGCGATGACCTGCGACGGATCGCCGCGGATCGCGCGGTAGCCGTAGAACTGCGCGGCGCTGAAGTCGCCGCTGCGCGGGGCGCGGAACACATCGAAGATTGGATGGCCGTACTCGAGCGCGCCGAGCCGTGCGGACGTCCCCGACGCGCGATCGACGGTGCCCGCGGGGAGCGCCGGCAGGACGTCCGCGCCCTTCTCGGGCCAGTCGGCGCGAGGACCCGCGATCGCGAACAGGCCGCCGCCGGCGGCGACGAACCGGCCGAGCCGTTCGGCCGCGGGCGCGGTGACGGGCACGTCGTTCAGGATCACGACCCCGGAGGCGCGCGCGTCGGCATCGGTGAAGGCGTCGATCGATTTGAGCGTGGCGTCCACGCGCGGCGACTCGCCGATCGCAAGCGCGCGCGTCAGGTAGAGGCTTTCCCCTGCGGCGCCTTCCCCTTCGACGCGGCTCAGCGCGGGGCGCTCGAGCACCGTCACCTTCAGCGGATCGATCGGCGAGACGACGAAGTCGAACACGTTGTCGCGTCGCAGGCTGTCGTCGGGAATCCGGACGGCGGCGCGCATGTTGCGGGCGCTCACGGTGAACGGCGCGAACGTGACGCTGCCGGACCCGTTCGCCGCCACGTCGACCGGCTCGGTGTCGACGACCTTGCCGTCCAGCTCCAGCGCGATCGGCAGCCTGGCGATCGGCGCGCCACCCCGGTTGATCACGCCCGCGGTGACGGCGATGCGCTCCTGATTCTCGAACCGCGTGCGCTGGAGCGACACCGGGGTCACGGCGACGTTCTTCATCTCGACGGACCCGACGTCGACCGGTGTGAACACGGCGCGGTCGGGCAGGCGCACGTCCTCGCTCGAGCCCCATCCGCCGCGCTGATAGTCGCTGATCAGGATCGCTTCGCGCCGCGCGAGCGGCGATTCGGCGAGGAGGCTCCCCGCGAGCTTCAGCGCCGGCGCGAACTTCGTCGCCGCGGCGCTCGTGCGCGCGGCGTCGATCGCCGACAGCAGCCGCGAGCGATCCGCCGTCGATCGCAGCGCGACCTCCGCGCCGGTGTCGAAGAACACGAGCGACGCGCGCTCTCCGGGCCGGAGATGGTTGACGGCGTCGCGGGCGGCGGCGCGCGCGCGGTCCCACCGATCGCCGTACTCCATGCTGTAGGACCGGTCCACGACGATCGCGACCTCGCGCGCGCCGGTCGCGGTCGCGGCCGGCGTCGAGAGTCTGAGGAACGGACGCGCGAACGCCGTCACGATCAGCGCGATCGCCGCGAGCCGCAGGAGCAGCAGCGGCCAGTGCCGAATCCGGCGGCGCCGGACGGACTGATACGGGATCCGGCGCAGGAACATCAGCGACGGGAATTCGACCACGCGCTTCCGCTCGCGCTGAATCAGATGGATGAAGATCGGAATCGCGACCGCGACGAGCCCGGCGAACAGGAGCGGCGCGACAAACCCCATCTAGCGCACTCTCGTCAGCCGTTCGCGGCTGGACAGATAGCTGAAGAGCGCATAGTCGAGCGGCTGCGCGGTGTTCAGCAGGGTGTAGTCGACGCGGATCTCCGAGAACTTCGCCGTCAGGGCGTCCACGTGCTCGCGCATCAGCGCGCGATACTGCTCCGCGAGCGCCTCGGGCACGATCGGGATCTGCTCGCCGCTCTCCAGGTCCTCGAAGCTGGACGCCGCGTCGTAGGAGAATTCGAGTTCCGCCGGATCGAGCACGTGAAACACGACGAGGTCGTGGCCGCGGAACCGCAGCGGCGACACGGCGTCGAGGATCGCCTCCGGCTCCTCGTAGAGATCGGAAATCAGCACGAGGATGCCGCGGCGCCCGAAATGCTCCGCGAGCTTCTGCAGCGGGGGCCCGAGGCGGCCCGGACGCCGCGGCTCGAGCCGATCGAGCACGTGCAGCACGACGTTCATGTGTTTCGCCGACGGCGGCACGTGCTCGACGACCTCGTCATCGAAGGCGACGAAGCCGACGCGGTCGCGCTGGCGATGGACCATGTAGGTCAGGCAGCCGGCCAGCATGCGGGCGTAGTCGAACTTGCTGACGCCGTGGCTGTCGAAGCGCATCGACTTCGAGACGTCGAGCAGCACGGCGAAGTTCGAGTTGGAGTCCGCCTCGTACTCCTTGACGTAGTAGCGGTCGGTGCGCGCGTACAAGCGCCAGTCCACACGGCGGATGTCGTCGCCCGGCACGTAGCCGCGGTGCTCGGCGAAGTCCACCGACGCGCCGAAGTACGGCGAGCGGTGCAGGCCGTTGATGAAGCCGTCCACGACCGAGCGCGCGACCAGCTCGAGGTTGCGCACGCGCGCGAGGACCACGGGGTCCACGAACCGCGCCCCCGGCAATGTTCCCGCCCCACCGATGGTGCTCGCCATCACTCAGCTGCCAGCTTCCACCTATTTCGTTTTCCGCTTTCCGCTTTCCGCCCCTCTGCCTTCTGCCTTCTGCCTTCTGCCTTCTGCCTTCTGCCTTCTGCCTTCTGCCTTCTGCCTTCTGCCTTCTGCCTTCTGCCTTCTGCCTTCTGCCTTCTGCCTTCTGCCTTCTGCCTTC
>QHWR01000084.1:0-38743 GCA_003223835.1 Acidobacteriota bacterium
GCTGCACGCGGAGGCGTTCGGTCCCAGAGGGACGCACAAGATCATCGAGGTGACGGTCGCGCGGACGTCGAGCACGGAAATCGAACGCGGCCAGATCGCGCAGCGCGGCCAGGACGAGTTGAACCAGCGCGCGCGCAAAGCGGCCGTCCAGACTCCCGGCAAGGGCGTGACGAACATGACGCTGGATACGTCCTCGGGCAGCCTGGTGGTGCACTGATGCGCAGAGGCATTCGTCGAACCGTCGCCGGCCGCCGGCGCGGCGCCTGGACCGCGCTGCTGTCGCTCGCGGTCATGCTGTGGTGGTCCACGATCGCCTCGGCGCAGCTCGATCCGATTGGCTTCGTCCGCCGTGTCCCGCCGACGATCATCGTCATCATGGACACGTCGGCGTCGATGCTGCAGGACGGCAACGGCAATTACTACGACCCGGGGTTCTGGCCGACGACGGACGCGACGGTCACACCCGCGTTTTCGCTGCCGGTCGGAACGAAAACGTACCGCCGCATCTTCAACGGGATGTTGTACGCCACCGCGACCAAGTACTCCTCGACCAAGATTCAGGCGGTCGCGGCCGTCTGGAATCCCGCGGACGCGCTGACTTCGAACAACGCGACCGACAACGCGTTCCTCGATCCCACCCGGTATGCGATCGCCAAGGCGGGGCTGGCGGCGGCGATCGGGGAGAACTCCGTCTACACGACGCGATGGGGAGTCGTGAAGCTGCGGCAGAAGAACGTGGCGTGGCGTTCGACGCCGGGCGGTGCCGGCGCCGGCGGCAACGACTGCGACAAAGCGGTCGCCGTCTCCGACGCGACGCAGCTGCTCTATGGCGACAACAACCCGTGCAGCGCGGGCGGGCCGAGCTTCTACGGCGTCTATGCGCCGAAGGTGGAAGCGGCCAACTATCTGAACACCGGCGCCGCGCCGTTCGCCGGAACGATCATGGTGGCGCCGGCGGCCAGCACCGCGAGCGCGGTGCGCACGATCGCGCTGCGCGGCGCCGGCGATTCCCAGGGCTTCATCCCCGCCGGGATCGGCGGCATCGCCGCGGGCGCGCAGTTCGCGGACCGGCCGCTCAGCTTCGCGCTCGACGACGCGAAGAGCGCCGCGTCCACGGCGATGGCGAACGACGCCGCGTCGACCCGTTCGTGCCGCAACACGATCGTCATTCTGATCACCGCCGGCAAGGACTCCGGCAACGCGGCGTACGTGTCGGGGAACGACGTGCTCGCGCGCGCGACCGGATTCACGACCGTGAGCGACGGCAGCAGCAACCATCGCGTGCCGATCCACGTGATCGGTGTCAGGGTCGCGGCCGCCGAGAAGACGCAGCTCCAGGGCATCGCGACGAACAGCGGCGGCGTCTACCATGACGCCTCGACGGCCGTGGACGTCCAGAACTGGATCGACTACGCCGTGCAGGCGGGCTACATGCGATCCGCGGACATCACCGCCGCGAAGTCCTCGAGCGAGTTCATCGCGGTCAGCCCGATCGTCGCCACGGTGAACCTCACCGGCGGCAAGGACTCGACCGGCACCGCGCTCGTCAACAACCTCGTGCATCAGCAGGACAACACGGCGCTGCCGGTGGTGCCGCAGCGCAGCAACGTCATGGTGACGGCGGCGTTCGAGCTGCCCGGGTTCGCCGGGAAGCTGCGCTCGTTCCGGGTGTACAAACCGGTGCGCGACACGAGCCAGGCCAGCGGGTGGAAGTTCCAGAACGACGGCACCAAACTGTGGCCCGACATCGACAGCCCCGCGCGCCCGTCGCTCGCGGGAGTGGCGCGCACGCCGGCGGATCCGGCGACGCGGAACATCTACACGTACATCCCGGACGGGGCAGGCGGCGGGACGGTGACGGCGTTCACCACGGCCAACACCGCGTCGCTCGCGACGGCGATGAACCTCAACGCGACCGCCGCCTCGACGCTGATCACGTTCATCCGTTCGCAGCCGATCGGCGCGATCATCGGATCGACCCCGGGGATTCAGGACACGCCGTCGCTCGATCCCCCGCCCGACGACGATTACGGCCGCGCCGATGCGCCCAGCAGCTTCGCCGGCATGCACAAGGATCGCCGCGCGATCATCTTCGTCGGCGCCAACGACGGGATGATGCACGCGATCGACGCGCGCACCGGCTTCGAGGTGTGGGCGTTCATTCCCTACAACCTGCTGACGAAGCTCAAGTCGCTCTTCGACGGCCAGGCGATCGATACCTACGAGTACTTCGTGGACAGTTCGCCGAAGCTCGCCGAGGTGAAGATCGCCAATCAGTGGCGCAGCCTCCTGATGTTCGGAGAAGGCCCCGGCGGCGTCTTCTATCAGTGCTTCGACATCACCGAGGCGGGCATGGGCGTCGATCCGACCCTGGGGGACATCGGCGCGGTGAATTCGTTGCTCGCGAAGTTCGATTCACCCAACGAGTCGATCGTGTTCAAGTGGGCATTCCCCAACTACGGCCACTTCGACCCGACGATCAAGCAGACGTTCCCCCTGACCGACGGGTCTCCCGGCAACAGCGTCACCCTCTGGGGCGACCTGAACGACAGCAAGGGTGCCACGTACGTCGAGAAGACGATCGGGTTCACGTGGTCCGACCCGGCGGTCGGTCCGCTCGATGCAGCGCGCGACACGACGGCCGTGATCATGGGGTCCGGCTACTTCCCGCCGATCGAGACCTCGCTCAGCAATCGCGGCGGCCCGTCCGCGCCGAAGGCCGGCAACGCCATCTACCTGCTCGACGTCGATACCGGCCTTCCGCTGGGCAACGAGTCGGAGACGGTCTGTGCCACAACCACCGGCCGTGGATGCGTGTCAGTGGGAGACGTCGCCGGGAACCTCCGCAAGAACGCGATTCAGGCGGACCCGACCGCGGCCGGCGTCAGCGGCTCGGCCGTGATCAGCAAGGCATACGCGGGGGACATCGACGGCAAGTACTGGCGGTTCGATTTCCAGGTGGACGGCACGTTGACCGCGAATCTCATGGCGGACACGGGCGTGCCGATCTACGCGTCGTCGGCGCTGCTCTTCGTCGGCGGCGCCGACGTCTACATGTTCTTCGCGACCGGAAGCGACATCCTGCCGCCGACCACGCCTGGGGGCACCGGCACGTTCAAGTTGTACGGCTTGAAGGACAACGCGCCCGCGAGCGGATCGACCACGAAGTTCTCGATCGACCTCGCGACCGTGAGCGCCTCCGGCGCGCTGGTGACCGGTGAACGGCCGTCCACGTCGCCGACCGTCGCGGGTGATATCGTCTTCTACACCACCACGACGGAGAGCGGGTCCGCGCCGTGCAACGATTTTTCGGCGAACCTGTACGCCATCACCTACACGGGCTCGGCGGCGTACGACGCGAACGGAAACGGGAAGATGGACAACAACGAGAGCAATGTCGTCAAGACCGTGGCCGGACGTGCGACGGCGCCGTTCATCGTCGATCAGCATCTGTACTTCGGATCCACCGGCGCCGGCGGCGCGGTCGTCCAGGCATTCGGGGACCCCGTGGACTTCAACAACGGCGTCGGGCAGGTTGGCGTGCGGATCCTGTCGTGGCGCGAAATCCGGTAGTGACGCGTCTGTGAAACCCGCGGCCGTCATCTGTCCGTCCTGCGGCGCGAAAGTCAAAGCCGGGCGCGAGCGCTGTCCACGGTGCCGCGCGGCGATCGTCATCCCCGTCGTCGATCCGCGCGTGGCGGCGGCGCGCAGCCGCCGCATGCAGCAGATCGGCTTCGGCCTGCTCGGCACGGCGGTGCTCGCCGTGGCGACGATCTGGATCGTGTTCGTGCCGCGTCCCGGACCGCCGCCGGCGAGCCGTCTCGCGGATCCGCTGGCTGCCCGCCGGGCGGCCAGGCCCGCGCCGAAGGCGATCGACGCGCCTGCCACGCCGGCCGGCCGTCCGTTCATGGAGCCCACGGGGAAGGCCTACGAGGCGTACCAGGCCGGAGACTTCGATGCCGCGCGGACGCACTACGAGGACGCGCTGAAGAAGAATCCGAACGATGCAGAGGCCATGAGCAACCTCGGGCAGGTGCTCGTGCGTCTCGGCAAGCCGCAGGAGGCAATCGCGTATTTCGAGCGTGCCGCCGCGCTGAACCCGGATCGCTGGGCATACGCGTTCAACCTCGCGCGCGCGCAGGCGTTGCTGGAGCAGTGGGACCGCTCCATCGGCAGCTACCAGCGCGCGCAACGGCTCTTCCCGAACGATTACGCGACGACCTTCAATCTCGCGCTCACGCTGCACAAGTCGGGCAACGATGCCGCGGCGGTGCCCGAGTATCAGAAGGCGATCGAGCTCAACCCGCAGGACGCGTCGTTCAGGATGGCGCTGGCCATCAGCCTCGAGCGCGTGAACCGGACGGAAGCGGCCGCGGCCTACGGCGAGTACCTGCGCCTGTCCCCGACGGCGCCGGACGCCGATAAGGTACGTGCCCGAATCGCGGAGCTGACGGGCGTCCAGGCCGCGCCGGCCCCTGCGCCGGCGGCCGCCCCCGCTGCGGGGCGCGGCGGGTTACAATAGCGTCACACGAGGAAAGACATGGCTCGAGGATTCTGCACCGCGTGCGTCACGGCCGCGTTGGTGGCGCTTGCCGTCCCGATCGGCGCGCAGTCGCTCGGCGAGCTCGCCAAGAAGGAGCAGGAACGCCGCAAGGCGATCGACAAGCCGTCGAAGGTGCTCACCAACGACGATCTGAAAAAGCCGCAGAACCCGCTGCCGCCGTCGCAGCCGCTGGCGGGGGCGACCGGCCAGCCGATGCCGGAGGCGAAGCCGGCGGCGCAGCCGGATCAGAAGGCCGCGGCGCAGAAGCCCCCCGACGAGAAAGCCGCAAAGGACGAGAAAGGCGAAGAGTACTGGCGGGGCCGCATGACCCAGGCGCGCGAGGAGCTGCGCCGCAACCAGATGTTCGCCGAGGCGCTGCAGACGCGCATCAACTCGCTCACCAGCGACTTCTCCGCGCGCGATGACCCGTACCAGCGCGCGCAGCTCGCCGACGATCGTCAGAAAGCGCTGGCGGAACTCTCGCGGGTCAAGGGCGAGATCGACGCCGGCACCAAGTTGATCGCGGAGATTGAGGAAGAGGCCCGCCAGGCCGGAGTCCCGCCAGGCTGGATACGCTGAATCCCGTTCGCGCGCGCGTGACCCCGGCCCGGATTCTTCTCGTCGAGGACAAGGACTCGCTTCGCACCATGCTGCGCCACGCGCTGGAGCGGCAGGGGCACGCCGTGCTCGAGGCGCGCGACCAGCCGGAGGCGCTCCGGTTCCTGCAGCAGGGACAGGCCGACCTCGTGCTGTCCGATCTGCGGCTGCCCGCCGGCGACGGCTTCGGCGTCCTGCGCGCCGCGAAAGAGATCGACACGGATACGCCCGTCATCGTGATGACGGCGTACGGCAGCATCGAAGACGCCGTCGCCGCGATGAAGGAAGGCGCGCTCGACTTTCTCGCCAAACCAATCGACCCCGATCACCTGCTGCTCCTCGTGACGCGGGCGCTCGAGCAGCGACGGATCGTCACCGAGAACCTGCTGCTGAAAGAGGAGCTGGCGGTCCGCCGCGGGGCGCCGCAGCTCGTCGGCGAGGACCCCTCGCTGAGGAAACTGTTCGCGTCGCTCCAGCGCGCGGCGACGACCGACACGACCGTTCTGCTCGAAGGGGAGAGCGGCACGGGCAAGGAACTGTTCGCGCGATCGCTCCACGCGCTCAGCCAGCGCAGCGACGGGCCGTTTGTCGCGATCAACTGCGCGGCGATTCCGGAAACGCTGCTCGAGACGGAGCTGTTCGGCCACGAGAAGGGGGCGTTCACCGGCGCGCACGCGCGCAAGCCCGGCAAGTTCGAGCTGGCGCACCACGGCACCCTGTTCCTCGACGAAATCGGCGACCTGCCGATGTCGCTGCAGGCGAAAATCCTGCGCGCGCTCGAGGAGAAGCGCTTCGAGCGCGTCGGCGGCACCGCGTCGGTCCAGGTGGACGTGCGCCTCGTCGCGGCGACCAACAAAGGCCTTCGCGCCGCGGTCGCGGCCAAGCGCTTCCGCGAAGATCTCTTCTTCCGTTTGTCCGTGTTTCCGATTACGGTGCCGCCTCTGCGCGACCGGCCCGGCGACATCCCGTTGCTCGCGCGCTACTTCGTCGATCGGTTCTGCCGCGATCTCAAGAAGCGGCCGCTCGTCCTCTCCGCCCCCGCGCAGGAGCAGCTCCAGAGCTATCGCTGGCCGGGGAACGTGCGCGAGCTGCAGAACTGCATCGAACGCGCCGTGATCCTCGCGGAGGGGGACACGATCCTCCCGCGTCACCTCAACTTGTCGTTTGCCGAGCCGCCCGTGGACGAGAACGCGCCGTCGGCCTGGGCGCACGTCGATCTATCCGGCAGCCTCACGGAAGTGACGCGCCGCGTGACCGCCGAGATCGAGAAGCTGAAGATCGAGGAGACGCTCCGGGAGGCGGGCGGCAACAAGGGACGCGCCGCCGAACTGCTCCAGGTCAGCTACAAGACGCTCCTCGCGAAGCTGCGGGAGCATGGGATCGAATAGATTCACCAACTCACCAATTCGTCACGGTCCGGGAAAACAGCGAAGCGCCGAGCGTGCGTCGCTCGGTCCGCGCGTCGCGGCGCCCGGACGGCCGAGCAGGATCGATTGATCGCCGGCCGCCAGCGTGACCCAGCCGTCGCCTATCAGTGCGGGCACGACGGGCAGGCGGCGCGGCAGCCAGATGTAATCCGGCTGCCAGCGATCGAGAAACGCGCGGCGCACCGGCGGATCGAAGTAGAAGCGCAGGTGCTCCTGCACGCGCGCGTCGGAGTAGACGGTTTCACGGCGTCCATCCATCGACACCTTCACCGCTGGCGCCTGCCCCGCCGAAGCGTCGTCGCGAAGGCGGCCCAGATGCCAGATCGCGTATTCTCCCCAGTCGAACCACGTGACCATGCGTCCGCTCGCGTGCTCGCGGAGCGCGAAGATGGTCACGTCGGCTTCGGGCGCGCCGTCCGGCTCCACGCGGACGCAGCGGACGTTGACGGCGGCCGCGTACGCGCTGCCCAGGAGCAGCGCGGCCGCCACGGCGAACGCCGTCGCTGACGCCAATCGCCCGCTTGCCGCTGCACCGCGCGCCGTTCGCCGGGACGCGAGCAGGCTCGCCAGCGCGGGCCCCATCAACATCACGAGCGCCAGCGCCAGGAATGCCAGCAGCCGGTTCACGCGAAAGGCGAGAATCGCCAGCGTGAGGACGACCGTCGTTCGCCGTACATCGACGTCGCCGGCGGCGAGCGCCCGCCGTACGGCGGCGCCGGCCAGCGCGACCAGGCTCACCCACAACACGACGAAGAACGCGCCCATGCGATACACCGGCTGCCAGTCGGTGATGTCCGCGCGCCCGAAGCCGACGGTCTCGTGCAGGAACGTCCACAAGCGCCAGCCGTACGGGTTTATCAGCGTCGCCGGGATCGCGACGGCGCCCGCGGCGAGAAGCGCGATCGTTTCCGTGCGGCGCACGCCGGCGACCAGGCCGCCCGCGATCCACAACACGAGCACGCCGACGCCGAGAATCCATCCGCCGTGAACGTTCGTCCAGAGGATCATCAGCGGAGGCACGAGCCACGCCGCGCGCGTCCGCCCGCCGGCGATCGTCACGAGCAGCCACAGCAGCGCCGCGAACATCACCAATGAGAACAGTTGCGGCCTGACGTGATTCGCCTGGGCAATGGTGCCGATGACCACGACGCCGATCAGCAGATCGCGCGCGCGGTCGCCGACGCCTTCCGTGCGGAGGCCGTGCGCGATCAGCACCGCCATCGCGGCCAGCAACAGCACCTTGAGCGCGATCAGGCCCGCCGGCCCCGCCGCGCGATACGCGATCGCCATGACGCACTCCGCCAGCCACTCGTGGTTGATCCACGCGCGGTCGCTCGTGAACGAGTAGGGATCGACGTCCGGGATTCTGTGCTGGACGGCGATGTCGTGTCCGAAACGGACGTGGCCCCAGAGATCGGGGTCGGCTCGCGTGTGCGTGAAAACGGCGATGACGGTCCCGATGAGCGCGAGCCGGAGGATCGTCTGTGCGTTCATCGAGGGCGCGAAGGATCCGGGCCGTCGCGCTTCACGGATGGAGTCCCATCGAGATCAGCTCCCGCGTCAGCTCCGCTTCGGTCACATCGTCCACGATGCTGGTCGTGCCGATCGGACCCGGCAGGACGAAGTGCAGCCGTCCCTCGACGATTTTCTTGTCGCGGCCGACCGCTTCGAGGACCTCGACGATTGACTGGTCGGTCACCGCCGGCAGCGGTCCCATCTGCGTAATCACCGCCTTCAGCGCGTCGAAATCCTCGGGCGGCATCGTGCCCCGCTCCGTCCCGATGGCGGCGGCCACGAGCATGCCGTACGCGATGGCTTCGCCGTGCCGAAAGCGCCGGTACTTCGTGACCGCTTCGAGCGCGTGGCCGATCGTGTGGCCGAAGTTCAGCGTCCGCCGCAGGCCGCTCTCCCGTTCATCCTGCTCGACGATGCGGCCCTTGATCGCGCACGACTCGGAAATCACCGGAAGCAGCGCGCCGGGCTCGCGCGCGAACAGCGGCGTCAGCGTCGCGTGCACGCGATCGAACAGCGATCGGCTCTCGATGATCCCGTACTTGATCGCTTCGTACAGCCCGGCTCGGAATTCCCGGCGAGGCAGCGTGGCGAGGACGTGCGGGTCGATCGCGACGACGGCGGGGGGATGAAACGCGCCGATGAGGTTCTTGCCGGCCGCATGATTGACGCCGACCTTGCCGCCAATCGCGCTGTCCACCTGCGCGAGCAGCGTGGTCGGCACCTGCACGAGCGCGAGACCGCGCAGGTATGTGGCCGCCGCGAATCCCGCGATATCGCCGACGACACCGCCCCCGACGGCGACGATCGCGCTCGATCGATCGGCGCGCATCCGGATCAGCGCGTCGTAGATGCGTCCGACCGTCTGCAGATGCTTGAACCGTTCCCCGTCCGGGATCAGGATCGGCTCGTCGGAGGTCAGGTCGGGGAGGCTTCGTCCGTGAAGCCGCCAGATTGTCGGATTCGACACGACGAAGCGCCGCGCGGGCACGCGCGCGTCGTCCAGCAGCGCGGGCAACGTCTTGAAGAGACCGGCGGCGATGTGTACCGGGTACGCGCCGCTGCGGCTGCCCACGTCGAGGCGGACGGGTGCGCCCGCCGGGGAAGCGGATGACATCGGGGATGGTAGGATAACAGATGACCGATCACCTCATCATCGGCAGCGGCATCGCGGCGTTGCGCGCGGCCGTCGCGCTCGCGGGTGCCGGCGACGTGCTGATGCTCACCAAGGCCGAGCCGCGCGAGGGCAATACCGGGTACGCGCAGGGCGGCATCGCCGCGGCGATCGGCCGCGACGACAGCCCGTCGCGTCATCTCGCGGACACGCTTGCGGCGGGGGACGGACTCTGCGACGAACGCGCCGTCGCGGTGCTGGTCGCCGAGGGACCGCGCTACGTGCGCGAGCTGCTCGCGTGGGGCGCCGCGTTCGACCGCGGCGCGGACGGACAGCCGTCGCTCGCCATCGAAGGGGCCCACAGCGTCCGCCGCGTGCTGCACGCGCACGACGCGACGGGACGGGAGATCGGCCGGACGCTCTGGACGCGTGTCGCGCCGCTCCGGAACGTGCTCGTGCACCCGCACGCGCGCGCGGTCGGACTGATCGTCGAGGGAGACCGCTGCGCCGGCGCGCGGTACGTGGCCGAGGACGGGCTCGTCACCTCGGCGCGCGCGAACCGCACCCTGCTGGCGACGGGAGGCGCGGGACAGGTCTACCGCGAGACGACGAATCCGCCCGTCGCGACCGGCGACGGCATCGCGATCGCGTATCGGGCGGGCGCCGCCGTCGCCGACCTCGAGTTCGTGCAGTTTCATCCGACCGCGTTGAACATGCCCGGCCAGCCGCGGTTCCTCTTGTCGGAGGCGCTGCGCGGCGAGGGGGCGCGGCTCGTGAACGGCGCCGGGGACGCATTCATGGCGCGATACGATCCCGTGGGAGATCTCGCGCCGCGCGATCGCGTGTCGCGCGCGATCGCCCGCGAGGCGGAGCGTACCGGGGCGCCCGTGTTTCTCACGCTCGATCGGCTCGATCCGGCGTTCGTGCACGCGCGATTCCCGCTGATCTCGGAGGCTTGCCGGCGGGCCGGCCTCGATCTCGCGCGCGATCTCATCCCGATTGGACCGGCCGCGCATTACGTGATGGGCGGCGTCGTGACCGATCTCGACGGGCGCACGACGCTGCCGGGGCTCTACGCCGCCGGCGAGGTGGCGTGCACAGGCGTCCACGGTGCGAACCGCCTGGCGAGCAACTCGCTCCTCGAGGGGCTCGTCTTCGGCGCGCGCGCCGGCGCCGCGATGCGCGCGGACGCGGCGCGCGACGGCTGGGCCTTCGACGCGACGTCGGCGAGCGCGATGGAAACCGCGGGCGAGAGCGAACGTGAGGGCCGCGGCCGCGCGGCGGGCACGGCTGGTGAAGCGCTCCACGCGGACGCCGTCCGGGATCTGATGTGGCAGCTCGTGGGTCTCTTCCGCGACGCGCGGGGACTGCGCGATGCGATCGCGCAGCTCGAGCCGTTGTGGCGGGCGACCTGCGCGCGCCTGCAGGACGAAGCGGCGCCGCTCGACGCGGACGGCTGGCGCACGGCAAGCCTGGTGGCCGTCGGCCGGTTGATCGCGCGCGCGGCGCTGCGCCGCGAAGAGAGCCGCGGGGCACACTATCGCCTCGATTTTCCCGAGCGCGACGACGTCGCGTGGAAGCGTCGGATCATGGAAGGACGGCATGGCGGATAAGAATGACGCGCCTCAGAACACCGAAATCACTCCCCAATCGAAGAATTTCTCGCAGTGGTACCTGGACGTGGTGCTCCGCGCGGAGCTCGCGGACTACACCGAGGTCAAGGGCTGCATGGCGATCCGCCCGTACGGCTATGCGATCTGGGAGCTGATCACGCAGGCGCTCGATCGCCGCATCAAGGCGACCGGTCACGTCAACGCGTACTTCCCGCTCTTCATTCCCTCGAGCCTCCTGATGAAGGAGAAGGAGCACGTCGCGGGCTTCGCACCGCAAGTGGCGTGGGTCACGAAAGGGGGCGACGAAGAGCTGGCCGAGCCTCTCGTGGTGCGTCCGACGTCCGAGGCGATCATCGGAACGCTCTACGCCAAATGGATCAAGTCGTGGCGCGATCTGCCGGTCCTGATCAACCAGTGGGCGAACGTCGTCCGCTGGGAAAAGGTGACGAGGCCGTTCCTGCGCACGACCGAGTTCCTCTGGCAGGAAGGGCACACCGCGCACGAGACGGCCGAGGAAGCGCAGGAAGAGACGTTGAAAATCCTCGCGCTGTACAAAGACTGCCTCGAGACGGAGATGGCCATACCGGTCATCGATGGAGAGAAGAGCGAAAGCGAGAAATTCGCGGGCGCCGCGCGCACGTACTCGGTGGAAGCCCTCATGGGTGACGGACGCGCGCTGCAGGCCGGCACGTCGCACAACCTCGGACAGAACTTCGCGAAGGCGTTCGGCATCCAGTTCCAGGGGCGCGACAAGGCGCTGCAGCACGTCTGGACGACGTCATGGGGCATGACGACGCGCCTGATCGGCGCCGCGATCATGGTGCACGGCGACGACAACGGGCTGATCCTGCCGCCGCGGATCGCGCCCTACCAGGTCGTCATCGTCCCGATTCCCCGCGGCAACTGGCAGGAGACGGTGCTGCCGAAGGCGCGCGAGATCAAGCAGGCGCTCGAGGCGCGCGGCATCCGGGTCACGCTCGACGACCGCGACTCGTACTCGCCCGGCTGGAAGTTCGCCGAGTGGGAACTGCGCGGCGCTCCCGTACGAATCGAAATCGGACCGAAGGACATCGAGAAGTCCGCGGTGATGGTGGCCCGGCGCGACACGCGGCAGAAGGACAGCCTCGCGATGGACGGGCTCGCGGACGCGATCGCCGGCCGCCTCGACGAAATCCAGAAGGCGCTGTTCGACCGCGCGCTGAAGTTCCGCGACGAGCACACGACGCGCGTGTCCTCGTACGACGAGTTCAAGGCGGCGATGGAAGGACGTCCCGGCTTCGTGATTGCGGGCTGGTGCGGCAGCGCTGACTGCGAGGCCCGGATCAAAGCGGACACGCAGGCGACGCTGCGCAACATTCCATTCGGAGGCGCAAAGGTCACGGGCGTCTGCGTCAAGTGCGGCCAGCCGTCGTCCGGCGAGGCCTGGTTCGCCAAAGCGTACTGATGAGCCGGTCCGCCGGGGACGTCGTGCGCGGCAGCATGCTCGCCCTTCTGGCCGCGGTCGTCTACGTCAACGCGCTTCACAACCCGTTCGTGTACGACGACGTCGACACCGTGACGGCGAATCCCTCGCTCGTGGACCTGTCGAACGTGCGGTTCGTGCTCCTCTACAGTCTGTATCGTCCGGTCGTGAACGTCTCGTACGCGATCGACCGCGCCGTCTGGGGGGTCGCGCCGTTCGGCTTCCATCTCACCAACGTCGCGCTCCACGCGCTCGTCGTCGTGTTGTTCTACGCGTTCTGCCGCCGCGCGTTTCGCGACGAGCGTCCGGCGGATGGACAGCGGGCGCGGTGGCCCGCGTTCGCCGCCGCGTCTCTTTACGGCGTCCATCCGATGATGACGGAGGCCGCGGGTTACGTGTCGGGACGATCCGAAGTCCTTTGCGCGGCGGGGTTTCTCGCCGCGCTCCTGGCGGCGCGGCGCGCGATCGTCAGCGGCAGACGCGCGCCGGCGATCGCCGCGATGCTGTTCGGCGCCGTCGCGATCGCGTCGAAGGAGAGCGCGGCCGCGCTGCCGGTCGTCCTCCTCGCCTATGACGCCTGGGTGTTGTCGCCGGCGACTGGAACGTGGAAGCGGCGGCTCTGGCGGGTCTACGTGCCGCTGCTCGCGGTGATGGCGGCCGCGGCGGTCGTCCGGCTCTACACGCTGCTCTCCGCCGAAGCGCACCTGATGCGCGGTCCGATCGACAACGCGATGACGCAGGCGATCGTCATCTGGCGTTATCTGCGTCTGCTGGTCTGGCCGTCGGGCCAGACGATCATGCACGTCGTGCGGTTCGTGACGTCGCCGGCGGATCCGGTCGCGTCCTGGCAGCGATCGCGCTCGCCGCCGCGATCGCTGTCGCGGTGCGCGCGCGCGCTCGGCTGCCGCTGGCCGCGGTGGGCGCGGTCTGGTTCATTGCCGCGATCGCGCCGTCCTCGTCCATCGTGCCTCTGCGCGAGGGGATGGCGGAACATCGCGTCTACCTCGCGAGCGGCGGTCTGTTTCTCGCCATGGCCGCGGCGCTCCGGGCGGTGCCCGCGACGTACGCGCGTTTCGCGCGCGTCGCCGTCGTCGTCGCCGTGATCGCGTACGCGGCGCTGACGGTCCGGCGCACCTTCGTCTGGTCGAGCGCCGTGACGCTCTGGGCCGAAGCGGCGTCGCAGGCGCCGTCGATGTGGGAGCCGCATTACGCCCTTGCGGACGCGCTCCGCGAAGCGGACGCGTGCGAGCGCGCCGTCCCCGAGTACGAAACGGTCGTTCGCCTCCGCCCGCGGCACCGCGACGCACAGCTCAACATGGGTATCTGCCTGGCGGAAACAGGACGGTCCGCGGACGCCGAACGCGCGTTCAGGCGCGCGGCGGCGATCGATCCGACGAGCCCCCGGCCCTACACCAATCTCGGCGCGCTCGCGATCGTCGAAGGGCAGCCGGAGCGCGCGCGGGATGCGTACTTGTCAGCGCTTCGCGTGGACCCGCAGAACGTGCTCGCGCGCATGCAGCTTGCCGCGTTGTACGAACACACGTTTCACGATTACCGCGCCGCCGCGCAGATGTGCGGCGAGGCACGGGCGATTGCGCCCTTCACGCCCGGCGTTGACGACTGTGCGGAGCGCAACTGGCGGCGCGTCCCCGGCGGCGGACGGTGATATGAACAGGCTGCGCGTGTTGCACGCGATCCATGATTTTCTGCCGCGGCATCTCGCGGGGTCGGAGATCTACGCGTACGAGCTCGCGCGCGCGCTGTCGCGCAAACATGACGTCTGGATGCTGGCGGCCGAGTACGACCTCGCCGCCAACCACGGGCAGATTCGGTGGAGGCGCCACGAAGACGTCGCCGTCGTCGAGGTCGTCAACAACTGGGAGTTCCGCGGGTTCGACGAGACGTATGCTTCGCCGCGGCTGAACCGCCAGATCGAGCACGTGCTGCACGCCGTCCGGCCTGACGTCGTTCACGTCCATAACCTCTTGAATCTTTCGTTCGATCTGCCCGCGCTGGCGCACGCGCGAGGGGCCCGCGTCGTCGCGACGCTGCACGACTACACGCTGGTCTGCCCGTCGGGCGGCCAGCGAATTCATCGCGCGGATCGGCACGTGTGCGACACGATCGACGTCGAGCGCTGCGCCCGCTGTTTCGGGGAATCGCCGTTCGGCGCGCAACTCGCCGTCGGGCGCACGGCGGCGCGAGTCCGCGGGCGGCCGCTGCTCCGCGCGGCGGACGCCGTGCGCCGCAGGCTGCCGGTCGTTGCGCGGGCGGCGGCGCGTTACACGCCTGGCGTCCGCCTCGAGCCGGACGACATCCGCGCGCGTCTCGCGTACGCGCAGCATGTGTTCCGGACCGTCGATCTGTTCGTCGCGCCGTCGGCGACGCTCGCGCGCGAGTTCGTGCGCCTCGGCGTCCCGCCCAGCCGCATCGAGGTATCGGAGAACGGATCCGCGGTGGGGCCCGATCTCGCGCCGCGGCCCGAACGATCGCGCGTCGCGGTCGGCTTCGTCGGCTCGATCGTGTGGCACAAGGGGGTGCACGTGCTGATCGAAGCTGCGCGGCGTTTGCGCGGCGACTTCGACGTCCGCATTTTCGGCGATCCATGTGTCGCTCCCGATTACACGCGGGATCTGGAGCGGATGGCCGAGGGGCTTCCGGTGCGGTTCGAAGGCGCGTTCGACCGCGCGACGGCGGCAGCGGTGTATCGGGGCATCGACGTCCTCGTTGTACCGTCGCTCTGGCCGGAGAACGCGCCGCTGGTGCTTCAGGAAGCGTCGCTGCACGGCGTGGCCGTCGTCGCCGCGAGGGTCGGCGGCATCCCGGAATTCGTGACCGACGGCGTCAACGGCCTGCTGTACGACGCGACGTCCGCCAACGAGCTTGCCGCCGCCTTGCAGCGCCTGATCGACGATCCGCCGCTTCGCGCGAGCCTCGCGGCCGTGGCCAGACCTGTCAAGTCGATCGTGCAGGACGCCGAGGACTGGGAGCGTCGCTATCACCGCGTGCTCCAGGGCCAGGTCGGCCCGCTTTCCGTGAGTGTCTGATCGGGCAATGGAGTCCATCTCGATCGTGATTCCGGCGCTGAATGGGATGGAGACGCTGCCTCGCGTGTTCGACGCGCTGGCCGCGCAGGACCTCGCCGCGGACATCGTCGTCGTCGACTCCGGGTCGCGGGACGGCACGGTGGAGCACGCGCGCGGACACGGCGCGACCGTGATCGAAATCGCACCAGGCACCTTCAACCACGGCGCGACGCGGAACCTCGGCATCGCGCATGCGGCCGGCGCGCTGGTCGTGCTGCTGGTGCAGGATGCCGTGCCGGCGTCGAGCGGCTGGCTGCGAGCCCTGACGGCGCCATTCGCGATGGACTCTGCCGTCGCGGGCACATTTGGCCGGCAGATTCCCTGGCCGGCTGCGCGCTCGCTGGCGCGGTGGAGCGGGCGCGACTGGATCGCGGCGGGCGCGATTGCGCGTCTTTCAGGCCCGCTGAGCGCCGGTGAATTCGATCGTTTGAGTCCGGATGAGCGGCATCGCGCCTGCGTCTTCGACAACGTGTGTTCGTGCGTACGGCGCGACATCTGGTCGCGGCATCCGTTCAGGGAGACGCCGATCGCCGAAGATCTCGAGTGGGGACGCGAGGTCCTGCTCGCGGGCTTCCGAATCGCCTACGCGCCCGAGGCGGGCGTCTGGCATTCCCACGAACGCGGCGTCCGTGATGAATGGCGACGGACGCGCGACGTGCATCGCCGTTTGTTCGAGCTGTTCGGCCTCACGACGATTCCGTCGCGGCGCGCGCTTTTGCGGTCGGTTGCTTCCGCCGTGATTACTCACGTTCGGATTGCCTCCCGGGATCGGTCGCTCACGGCCATCGCGCGCGCGGCCGCGCTGGGTGTGGCGTGGCCCGTCGGTCAATACGTCGGGGCACGACAAGCGCGGCGCGCGCTGCAGGCGGCACGCTTGCACGCAGCACCAAAGCACCCCGCACCAAAAGTACCCAGCACCATTTCCCAGCACCCAGCCCCCAGCACAGACACGCGGAGGCCTCGCTGATGCGCCTCCTCCTCGCCGTCCATGGCTACCCGCCCTCGTCATGCGGTGGGACGGAGACGTACGTCGCCGACCTCGCGCAGGCGCTGGCCCGGCAACCGGGCGTCGACGTCGCGGTGATGGCGCGCGAAGGCGATCCGCTGCGCGCGGAGCTGGCGGTGCGGACGGAGCGCCGCGGCGCGGTCGATGTGCACTTCATCAACAACACGTTCCAGGTCTGCGAGTCCTTCGAAGACAGCTACCGCAACCCGGCGCTGCAGGAGGTCGCGTCGGCCCTGATCGACGAGATCGCACCCGACGTCGCGCATATTCACCATCTCACGGGGCTGTCGACCGGTCTCGTCGACGAGTTCCGCCGGCGCGCGATCCCCGTCGTGATGACGTTGAATGACTACTGGCTGATCTGCCATCGGGGCCAGCTGCTCGACCGCGACGGCCGGCGATGTGACGCGCCTTGTGCGGGTGAACGAGATCTTCCGCCTGAAGGCGGAAGCCACGAATTTCCTTCCAAATCTAACTCTTGTGGCTTCCGCCTTCAGGCGGAAGATCTGGCCGGCTGCGGGCGCTGCATCCCTGCAGCGGCGCTCGCGCCGGCCGTCGCGTGGCGCGCGGGCCGCGGGCTTCGGCGGATTCCGGTGGCGCGGACGCTCGTGTCCCTTGCCGAACGGGCCGTCACCGCGATCGACGCCGGCGGGCGCTCGCGCGTGGCGACGATCGCGCGGGCCAGGCACATGCGCGACGTCTGCGCTGGCGCCAATCTCCTGATCGCGCCGTCGCGCACGCTCGAAGAGCGATATCTCGCGTTCGGCGCGCCGCGCGAACGGCTCATATGGTGCGACCAGGGCATCGATGTCTCGCTCTTCAATCGACGACGCGGCGTTGAAGCCGGCCCACTCCGACTCGCGTTCGCGGGCAGCCTGATCTCTTCGAAGGCGCCGCACGTCCTGCTCGACGCCGTGTCGCGCCTGCCGCCCGGATCGGCGACGGTCGATCTCATCGGTGCCACCGCGCCCTATCACGGCGACGTCGAATACTCGCGCGCGCTGGCGGCGCGTCTCGGCGCTCCATTCATTCGTCACACCGGCGCCGTTCCACACGAGCGGGTCGGCGAGATGCTCGCCGATGTCGATCTCCTGGTCGTGCCGTCGGTCTGGATCGAAAACGCGCCGTTCGTCATCCGCGAAGCCTTCGCCGCCGGCGTTCCCGTCGTTGCCTCCCGTCTCGGCGGAATGGCGGAGATGGTCCGCGACGGCGTCAACGGGTTGCTGTTCGAGCCCGGCAGTCCGGATGCGCTCGCGACGGTGCTGCGCCGCGTCATCGATGAACCGGCCCTGCTGGCCGCGCTGCGCGCCGGGATCCGGCCGGTCATGACCATCGACGAGGACGCCGCGCAGTTGGTGGCGTTGTACAAGGCAGAGCGCCTGCGGCCCGAGCGAGACGCGGAGTCGCCGGCCCCTCGGGAGCTTCAGGGTCGCCGTGAGCAATGCGCGGTCGAGTGCCCGCGGCCGGAGGTCAGCGACAGGCCGTTCGCGGTGGCCGCGATCGTGCTCAATTACAGGACGCCGGAGCAGACGTGGCTCGCGGTGCGCTCGCTTCAACCGAGCCCAACGATCGACCGCATCATCGTCGTGGACAACGGATCGAACGACGGGTCGGAATCGGAACTTCGCCGCACGCTGAACGACGTCGACGTCCTGCAGACCGGCGCGAACGTTGGATTCCCGGCTGGCGTGAATGCCGGCATCCGGCGCGCGCTCGACGCCGGCGCGGGCGCGGTGCTTCTCGTGAACAGCGACGTCGTGCTCCCGCCGGAGACCGCGGGCCTGCTGTCCGCGGCGCTCGCCGGAGATTCCTCCATCGGCATCGCCGCGCCCGTCGTGCTGTCCCGCGCGGAACCGGACGTCATCGCGTCCGCCGGCATTCGTTTCTTCGCGGCGAGCGGGCGCATGCGGCACCGCGCCGCCGGCCATCGTCTTGCCGCCGCCGGGCCGTCGGGCGTGCACCGCGTGGACGCGGTGAGCGGCTGCGCGATGTTGATCCGGCGCGAAGTATTCGGTCGCATCGGCCTGTTCGACGAGCCCTGCTTCTTCTCGTTCGAGGACGTGGACTTCTGTTTGCGCGCCCGCGCCGCGGGATTCGAAACCGTCTGCGTGACGGGCGCGGTCGCGTATCACGAAGGGGGCGCGACGATGGGCAAGCGGACGCCGCGTCGCGTCTATTACGGGGTGCGCAACCACCTGCGCGTGGCGGGTCGCGCGGCGCCGCGCGGCGCGGTCGCGTCGGCAACGCGCGCGGCCGCGATCGTCGCGTTCAACGTCGCGTACGTCGCTCTGTCACCGGAGGTGCCGTTCCTGGCGGGCGTCGCCGCGGTCGGCCGCGGGACGTTCGATCACCTCCGAGGCCGGTACGGCGGCTGATTGCAACCCGCGGACTTCCGCTTCGAGCAGCGCCAGCTCTTCGACGAGCCGATCGATCTGCCGCCGCTGCTTCGAAATGACGACGGCGAAGTACAACGACACGACGAAGACGGCGAGGATCACGCCGAGCAGCAGCACCGCGGGCGGATAGTAGACGCCCAGCCAGTTCGCCGCGATGTTGAGGCTGTTCCGCCAGATCGAGAGCACGACGAGCGCGGCGGCGCCGACGAGCCACACGAACGCGTACTCCTCCCGCAGCCGCCGCCGGCGGACCAGATCGATCACCGCGAGCAGCAACGCCGTGCTGACGACGATGGCGACGATCTGGACGACGTCACTCACCGGAGGCGCCTTCCGGCGTGCGCCGCAGCGGCACGACCATCAGCGCCAGCACCGTACGCGCGAACGCGACCGCCGCCCGTGCGGGCGTCAGCGACGTCCGTCCCGCAAGGCGCTCGCGCGCGACGACGGGGCGTTCCCGCACCACGAGCCCGTGACGGCTCAGGAGCAGCCGCAGTTCGGGTTCCGGATAGCCGTCGGGATGCTGGGAGCCGAGCAGCCGCACCGCTCGCCGCCCGAACACCCACAGGCCCGACGTCGGATCGGTCACGCGACGGCCCGTCATGGCCGAGAGGCAGACGGCGAGCGCGCGCTGGCTGACGCGCGGCTTGTGACGCCCGCGCGGCGGCGCCAGATACCTCGAACCGAGCGCCGCGTCCGCCCGGCCGCGCGCGATGGTCCGCAGCAGGCGGGCCAGATCGCGCGCGCGATGCTGGCCGTCGCCGTCCATCCGCGCGACGACGTCGTAGCCGTGGCGGCGCGCGTATCGCATCCCCGCCCGGAGCGCGCCTCCGATCCCGAGGCGCTGCGGCAGCGTCAGCCAGTTCGCCCCCAACCGCGGCAACAGCTCCGCGGTCGCGTCCGTTGACGCGTCGTTGATGATGAGCACGCTCGCTCGCGGCAGGTCGCGCCGGACGTCGTCGATCACCAGCGGGAGATTCTCCGCTTCGTTGAAGGCGGGAATGAGGACCAGGATCCGTTCGGTCGCGTCCGTCCGAGGTTCGGAACCTGCGACGCGCGCGGCCGTCCTTCGCATGCTGTGCGTGGGGTGACTGCCGCGGCCGGCGATGTGCCGGAACATCCAGACGACGATCGCCCAGGCCCATGCGATGTCGCGCACGAGGTGCGTGGCAGGGAAGGTCAACGCGGCGGAATCGGACGTCAGCCGCCACGCGCGGATCGCCGCAATCGAGCGTTCGAGCGACAGGACCGCGATGATGGATGCAGACGCCGCGAGCAGCAGTCGCGCCGCCTCGCCCGCCAGCGCCGCAGCGATCGCGGCCGCGAGCGCCAGCAGCAGCGCGGCGAGCATCAGCGGCGCGTGCAGCATCATGAAGGGGCCCGACACGGCGTCGCCGCGGAGCCGCCGCGGATGACGGCGCACGACGTCGAGTCGCCCGTACCCGACGCCGAACTGTTGCGCAAAGTACCCGCGCATCGAGTCGCGCCAATAGTGATCGGCGCGCGCGTCCGGAGCGAAGGCCAGCGCGTAGCCCGCACGCGCGAGGCGGTAGCTCATGTCGTTGTCGTACCCGTACCCGAGCGTCTCGTCGAACAGGCCGGTTTGATGGACCGCCGTCGCGCGGTACGCGGCGTTTCCCGTGCAGACGTGGTCGGTCGCGCGGCCGGCGAGCCGCTCGTATCGGAGGTCGATGTCACGGCCCATGACGCGCGCCCAGAACCGCGCGCGTGCCGGCACCACGTACCGTCCCTGAACCGCGCCGACGGCAGGATCGTCGAGCGCGCGAAGCAGCGCGTCCAGCCACCCGGGACGAACGGTCACGTCCTGATCGACCTGGCAGACGATCGGAAAGCGCGCGTCGCGAAATCCCGCGTTGAGCGCGGCGGCGGCGCCGCGCCGCGGTCCTGCGATGACCCGGACGTCCGGCCAGTGCCGTTGCCGGACGGCCTGCACCGAGCCGTCCACGCTGCCGTCGTCGACGATGATGATCTCGTGCGGCCGCGCCGCGGCTTCGCGGCGGAGCGCGGCGACGGTGCGCCGCAGCCGTGGCCCGCCGTCGAGCGCCGGCACCACGAAGCTGACGGGGGTCATGCGTACTGCGGCGCCGGATCGGCGCGCGTCGCGACCAGTTCGCCATAGACGTGCTCGAGCTGCGCGCACACCGCGTCAACCGCGAACCGCGCGCGCGCGCGCCCGGCCGCCGCGCGCGCACGGAAGTCCCACCCGGCAGGGTCCGCGAGCATGGACGCGATCGCCCGCGCGAGCGTGCCGCTCTCGCCGAACGGCACGAGGTGCCCGCCGCCGAGCGTGCCGATGACTTCGCCGCAGCCGCTGTCGCCGCAGACGACCACGGGTCGCCCGCAGAGCAGCGCCTCGATTGGCACCAGCCCGAAAATCTCGTCGCGCGACGGGTAGACGACGACGTCGGCGGCGGCGAGCGCGTCGAGACGATCGCGTCCGCGCAGCAGCCCGACGCGCAGCAGACGGTCGGCGACGCCGAGACGCCGCGCCAGCGCGGCGAGCGCGGCGCCCGAGCCCATGTCGTTGCCGGCGATGACGAGCCGGAGCGCGGGGTCCGTGAGGGTCGCGAAGGCGCGGAGGAGGACGTCCACGCCTTTGCGCGGCGTCAGCTTGCCGAGAAACAGCACGACGCGGAGGCCGTCGAGACCGTTCGATGCGCGGAACGCCGCTCCGTCGGGCGCCGGTTCGAACTCGCGGAGGTCGATCGGGTTCGGCACCAGCCGGATCCGCGACGCCGGCACGCCGGCCGCCTCCAACTGCCGGCGCTCCGCCGTCGTCACGCCGAGCACGCGCGCCGCGCCGGGCAGCATGCGACGTCCCGCGGTGAGGTCGAAGGCGAGCTTCGCGACGCGGCGCCGCTCGATCCGCGGCGCGGTGCCGTTCGGCGACACGACGTAGGGCACGCGCGCGCGCCGCAGCGCCGCCGCCGCGATCGCGCCCGGCAGGTGATGGCATGCATGGAGGTGCGCGACGTCGAATGTGTCCGCGGACTCGCGCAGGAAGCGGCCCAGACCGATGGGCGTGAAGAACTGCCAGCGGTACGCGAGGCTGTTCGAGAGATTACGAAAAACGCGGACCGTGACACCTTCGTAATCCGTGTCGCCGCGGGATTCGCCGAGCCGCGCGCGCGGCTCCGCGGCGTCGGTTGTGCAGACGGTGACGTGATGGCCGCGGCGGGCGAGCCCTCGGGTCATCGCCCCCGCGAGGCGCGGGATGCCCCCGTAGGCCCACGCGTCCTCGTAGTACGGAACGACGTGCAGGATGCTGAGGGGCCGCATGACCATCCGTGAGCGCAAAGCGCGTGCCGTATAGTATCAGGACGAACCCATGCTTCCGTTGACGCCCGCCCGCGTCCCGGCTGCCGCCGGTACGGGCCACTGGCCCGATCTGATCTGGACGCTCGTCCGCACGGATTTCAAGACGCGGTATCACGGCACGATCGGCGGCTTCGTGTGGGCGCTGCTCAAACCGCTGTCGATGTTCGTCGTGCTGCTGGCGGTGTTCTCGTTCGTCTTCGCGGGCGAGCCGCAGTACCGCCTCGATCTGATCATCGGACTCTTCCTGTACGAGTTTTTCCAGGAGTCCACGAAGACCGGCCTGCTGTCGCTTCGCGCGAAGGCGTACCTGCTGACGAAGGCGCGGTTTCCCTCGTGGGTCGTCGTGGTGACGTCCGCGTCGAACGCGCTGATCACGCTTCTGCTGTTCTCGGTCGTGCTCGTCACTTATCTGGCGCTCGCGGGACGTGCGCCGTCGCCGGCCGGCGTGGCTCTCTACGTCTGGTATCGACTGCACTTCTTCGCGATCGTCACCGGCTTTTCGCTCGCGGCGAGCGTGTTGTTCATGCGGTTCCGGGACTTGAACCAGGTGTGGGAGGTCGTCACGCAGGCGGGGTTCTTCATCGCGCCGATCATCTACCCGATCGGCGTGCTGCCTGAGCGGCTGCACGTGTTGTTGTACGTCTGGCCTCCGACGCCGATCATTCTGTTCTCGCGCAGCGTGCTCCTGGACGGCCGCGTTCCGTCGCCGCTGGCGCACGCGCTGCTGTCGCTCGAGGCGCTCGCGATCGTGCGTCGCGGAGGAACTCTAGTGGCCCGCCCCGTCCTCGAAGCGCGCGGCGTGTCGAAGTCGTTCGAAATCCCGTCGGTCAGGCGCGACACCGTCCGCGAGCACGCGCTCGACCTGTTCCGGCGGCGGCGGACCGAGCAGTTGTGCGTGCTCGATTCCGTCAGCGTGTCGCTCATGGCCGGAGAGAGCGTCGGTCTGATGGGCAGAAACGGAAGCGGCAAGAGCACGCTGCTGAAAATCCTGTCGGGCATCTACACGGCGGATGCCGGCGACGTCATCGCGCGCGCGCCGATCACGCCGATTCTCGAGCTGGGGATCGGCTGGAATCCGGACCTGGACGCGATCGACAACGTCGAGCTGCTGGGCACGGTGATGGGCATGTCGCTTCGGGAGCTGCGCCGGGCGACGGGGGAGATCCTCGCCTTCGCCGGCCTCGAACGCTTCGCGCGGCTGGAGCTTCGTCACTACTCGAGCGGCATGGCCGCGCGCCTCGCGTACGCCGTCGCCTTCCGCGCGGTCCGCGACGTGCTGATCCTCGACGAGATCTTCGCGGTGGGCGACGCCGAGTTCAAGGAGCGCTGCCAGGAGCGGTACCGCGCCCTCCACGCCGCGGGGCACGCGATGCTGCTCGTCAGCCACGAGCCCCGCACGATCGGGTCCTATTGCGATCGCGCGCTCCTGCTCGAGGGGGGACGCATCATGCTCGACGGCCCGGCCGCCGAAGTTGCCGCGGCCTACGTGTCGCTCCTGACCGAGACAGACCTGCAGACCAGGGTCGGGTGATCGCGTGCCGCGGGTGTCCGTCCTCGTCCCGTGCTTCAACCAGGGCGCCTGGATCGACGAAGCCGTCGACAGCGTGCTCTCGCAGACCCTTCAGGACTTCGAGATCATCGTCGTTGACGACGGGTCCACGGGCGACACGCGCCAGAAGCTGTCGGCCTACGTGCGGCCGCGCACGCGTGTCCTCCGTACCGAGAATCGGGGGTTGTCCGCCGCGCGGAACACCGCCGCGGGCGCCGCGTCCGGAGAGTTCCTGTGCGCGCTCGACGCGGACGACCGCCTCGTCTCGACCTGGCTGGAGAAGGCGGTGGCGCTGCTCGACGAACGGGCGGACGTCGCGTTCGTCTCGCACTGGTTCGAGACGTTCGGCGACGAACACTGGACCTGGACGCCGGCGCGCTGCGACCTTCCCGCGATGCTCGCGCGCAACGCGATCAACGGCGCGGCGCTCGTCCGCCGCGCGGTCTTCGAGAGACTCGGCGGCTTCGACGAGCGGATGCGCGACGGCTGTGAGGACTGGGACTTCTGGCTGCGCGCGATCGAACAGGGGTTTCAGGGCGCCATCGTTCCCGAGGTTCTATTCCATTACCGGCGGAACGCCGCGTCGATGAGCCGGGTCATGACCGCGGGGGACCGTTACCGCGCGCCGCTCGAGACGCTGTTCGCGCGCCACGAATCGAGTTATCGCGCGCACGCGGTGGACGTGCTGGTGATGAAGGAGCAGGAGGCGGCCACGCTGCTGCGGGAGGTGCACGGCCTCGAGCGCGATCACCTCACGAAGATGCTGCCGTCGCTCGCGCGCGCACGCGAAGAACTGCGGGCGATAGACGAGGCGGTCGCGCGCGCGCAGGAGACGGTCAAGGACCGGGAGGAGCTGGACCAGCTTCGCTGGAAGACAGGCGAGCTGCAGCGCGAAGTCGATGACCTGCGCCGGTCTCTGAGCTGGCGCCTCACCGCGCCGCTCCGGTCCGTGTACGGCTGGCTGCGCGGGGAGCGCGGGTGAACGTTTCCGTCATTCTGTACGGCGGCGGCGTTCCGCTGCTGCGCAGCGCGGACGCCGCGATGGCGGCGGGCGCCGCCGAGCTGTTCGTGCTGGCGGATCCGGGCGATCCGCTGCGCCGATCGATCGCCGATCGCCTCCGCGCGCGTGAAGTCGACGCCGCGCCATCCGGCATGTCGGCGGACGCGCTGAACGCCGCCGCGACAAGCGCCTCCGGCGACGCGCTCCTGTTCGTGCCCGCCGGGTACGAGCTGTCCTGTGACGCCGGCGCCGTGATCGCCGAGGCGTTCCGTCACGATCCGTCGCTCGCGTTGTTCGGCGGCGCCATTTCGGTCGAAACGGACGACGCCGTCCATGGCGCCTTATGGATGCCTCGCGGCGAAACCGTCGTGACGCTGCTGGCCGATCCCCGCTCCATGCCGCCTGTCTGGGCGGTGCGGCGTGCGGCCTGGCCCGGAGCGTTCGACGCGTCGCTCGACGACCTCGCCGTCGCAGACCTCTGGGTCCGTGTGCTGGCCGCCGGTTGCACGGCGCATGTCGACCGGGTGCCCATCGCGCGGCGCCCGGCGTCGCTGCCGTCCCGCTGGAGTCTCAGCCTGGATTCTCCCTCTTACGTGCGCGCGTTCGAATCCTTGCTGCGTAAACACGCATCGCTCGTCTCGTGCCACATGCAGGCGCTCGTCATCGAGCGGGAGGTCCGCTACGCGCGGCTGCGCGACGAGCACACGCGGCTTCTCGCGCGGCGCGACGCGGCGCTCGCGGAGCTGGACGCCCTGCGCTCGCAGGCGGCCCACCATCGCGCGTTCCTCGCGCACCATGGACTCGACCGTCTCGACTGGGGAGATCTGCGGCGCCCCGACCCGGTGGCGCGCGATTGGGGGTATCAACGCGGCGGTCCAGTCGATCGACCCTTCATCGCGCGGTTCATCGCATCACACTCGGCGGACGTGCACGGCGCCGTCCTCGAAGTCCAGGAAAACGACCTCACCGTTCGCTTCGGCCGCGCCCGCGTGACGCGCGCGGACGTCGTCGACGTCGATTCCGGGAACGGCAACGCGACGGTCGTCGCCGATCTGCGCGATGCGCGCGGCATCGCGGCGTCGACGTACGACTGCGTCATCCTCACGCAGACCGCGCACGTGATAGACGACGTCGAGGCGGTCCTGCGCGAGTGCCTGAGGATCCTGAAGCCCGGCGGCGTGCTCCTCGCGACGTTTCCGTGCGCGAGCCGAGTCTGCCTCGAGTACGGCCCGCGCGGCGACTTCTGGCGCATGACGCCTGCCGGCGCCGAAACCCTCGTCCGGCGGGTGTTCGGGCACGACGTGGAGGTCACCGCGTTCGGCAACGTGCTGACCCAGGTCGCGTTTCTGCACGGACTTGGCGCGACGGAGCTGACCGAACGCGAGCTGGAGACCGCCGATCCATACAACCCCATGCTCGTCGGCGTTCGCGCACGGCGGCCGCCGTCACGTCCGCCGGCGCGCCGGCGGCGCGGCGGCGTTCTTCTCTATCACCGCGTCGAGCAAGGGCCCCCCGGCGAGCTGGATCTGAACGTATCGCCCGATCTGTTCCGCGCGCACCTGGATCGTCTCGCGCGCTCCCACGAAATCATCGCGCTGACCGACCTGTTGTCGTTGGAGCCCGAGGACCTCCCCGACCGCGCGCTCGCGATCACGTTCGACGATGGGTACGAACATCATGTGGGCACGGTCGCGCCGCTCCTCGAAGCGCGGCGGATTCCCGCGACGTTCTTCGTGAATTCGGCGGGGCTCGAGGACGGTGCCGAGCACTGGTGGGACACGCTCGAGCGGCTGTTGTCCGTGTGCCCGAACGAGGCCGGCAGCGGGCCGTGGCTGATCCACGATCCGTGCGTCGCCGCGGCGACGGCGGAAGAGCGCGCCCGGCTGATAGACGACTTCCGGCGGCGCCTCGGAGACGTCGCGCTGCCGCCGCCGCGCCGCACGCTGACACGCGACGGCGTGCGCGCGCTTGCAGCCTGCCGGAGCGTGACGATCGGCGCGCACGGCGTGGACCATCTGATGGTCACGCGGCTCGGCGAGGACGGCAGGCGGAGAGAGATGCAGGCGTGCCGCGAGGCGCTGCAGGCGGCGACGGGAACGCCCGTGACGCTTTTCGCCTATCCCTACGGCGCGGTCGATGTCGCATCGGCCGACACCGCTCGCGCGCTGTTCGCGTTTGCGGCCGATTGCTCGGCGAGCGCCGTGCCGGTGTCGTTCGACGTCGCGCGTGTGCCGCGGCTGGACGTCAAAGCGTGGGACGCCGCGGTCCTCGAGGCGCGCATCGACGCGTGGGCGGCGGAACCGGCCGATCGCTCCGCGATCAGCTTCTTGCCATGAGATCGACGGCGGCTTCCGGCCACCGCGCGATGACGCGTTTCAGCGCCGTGTGCCGCCGCGTCAACCCTTCGCGCTGCACGATCGCGCGAAACGCGGTCGCGACGTGCTCGCGCCACCACGCGTCCCCGCTCCGCGAGGAGGCGGCGTAAGCGGCGGCGAGCGGCTCGAGGCAGGTTGCGTCGCCGACGTCCTCGAGCGCCGCGAGGAACGCGGCCGGCAGCCGTTCGGTCTGGATCAGGCTGTCGCGGAGGTCATACAAGGCGAGGCGGCTGCCGCGGGCGGCGAGCGCCTGGTGCGCAAGGCCCCGCACCACCCGCCATTCGGCCCGCCGCTCGTCGTCGCGTTCCTTCTGCTCCTGTGAGCGCACCGCGTCGATCACGTGCTGGACGTCCATCAGCGACGCCGTGCCCCCCTGCCGCGCCAGCAGGCGTTTGAGGACGTCGGGCGCGACCGGCAGCCGTCCGTCGACGGCCGCGCGCCAGACGGCGTCCGGCGATCGCCGCGCCGGTTCCGGCGCGCGGGCGCGGACCGCCGCGTCCGGGTCGTCGGCGAGCGTGCGGCGGACCGGATCGACGAGCGCGGCTGGAAGTACGCGGAGCGCGTCGAATGCGGCAAGCCGCGTGTCTGACGGACGCTGACGATCGAGCGCGACGGAGACGAGCGCGTCGAAGGCGTCCCGGGCGGCGGGCGTGTCCGGGGCGGTCAGAAAGCTGCCAAGCAGTGAAATCGCGGCGAACACCGTCGCGGCATCGCCGTCCGCGAGCGCGGCGCGCGCAAGCGGCAGGGCGCGCGGGTCGCCGATCGCTTCGAGCGCCTGCAGCATGCCCGCTCGCGCGCGGCCGGACGCGGCGGAGGAGAACTCCCGCAGGAGGTGTTCCGCGGCGCGGGCGCCGATGACCGCCAGCCGCGCCACGGCCGTCTCGCGCCGTGTATCGTCGGCGCCGCCGAGCGCCTCGATCAGCTGTTGGATTTCGCCGGCTGACGATGGCTTGATCACCATCGCCGGACATTGTAATGAGACGCGAAATTCGTGAAGTGGTGAATTTGTGAATTGGTGAATTGGTGGATCGCGTGTTGGTGAATCAGTGAGTCGGTGAGTGTTCACCAACTCACCAATTCACCGATTCACCAACTCACGACTACTGGGTCACCCTGACCACCAGCGCCGCACGGCGATTGAGGCGGCGCGTTTCCTCGCGGCTGTTGTCGTACTTCGGCCGCTCCTCGCCGTAGCTCACCGTGCGCATCCGGTCGGCGCCGACCCCGCGGCTCACCAGATACTCGCGCACCGACGTCGCGCGCCGCTCGCCCAGCGCCAGGTTGTATTCCGCCGTCCCGATGTTGCACGTGTGGCCTTCGATCTCGATCCGCACGTTCGGGTTGTCCTGCAGCGTCCGGGCCGCAGGCTGTAGCGGTCGAAATCGAAGTGCACGTCCTCGAACGTGTACTCGATGACGGGCGGCTTGGTCACTTGGATCGTCACCGTGTCGGACGCGCTCTTGTTGTCCTGCGGACAGGTCGCCGTCACCGTCACCGGCACCGGCCCTTCCTGCATCGGCGCCGTCCACGGCGTGGATTGCGCGGTGGCGTTGGTGAACGTGCCCGCCGGCGCGCTCCACCGATACGTGACCGTGCAGCCGATCGAGTCGTTCACCGTGGCCGTCACGGTTGACGTCTTGCCGACTTCCACCGTGCACGGGTTGCAGGCCGCTTTCACCGACAGCGTATGCTCCGGCGCGGGCGGCGGCGGGGGCGGCGGCAGCGGCGGGGGCGGCGGCACGTAAATCCGGACGCCGGGGTGATACCCGAGCCGGAACACGTAATCCATCTTGTCGCCGATCCCGTTCGTGTACTGCGGCAGGAACTCGTCGCGCGTGTCCATGTTGAGGCGCCAGATCCACGCCGCCCCCGCGAACACGCCGCTCTTGCCCTGCCACGTGAGCCCCAGATTCAGGTAGGTCGGCGACTTGACCGTCTCGGTGAAGCCGGCCGGCAGGATCGATCCGTCCACGGCGATGAGCGTGGACTTCACCGCCAGCGAGCTCTTGCTGTAGGCCTCGCCGAAGAGTTCCGCCGTGAAGCGCAGCGCCTGCCGCGACGGCACCCCGACGCCCGCGCCCCACCGGAAGCCGTTCGGCTCGTCCACCTCGCTCGGGCTGCCGCGGACGATGAACCCGGCGTAGCCCGACACCTCCGCGCGCTCGTTGATCTCGCTGCTGACGACCGCGTCGACGACGAAGTCCACTTTCCCCGTGCCCGCCCCGTGCGACTTGCTGCCCGTCGGCAGCTTCAACATCGGCCGCAGCGCAAACGCCGCCGGCTGCTGCCGCCACTGCGACGTCAGGTTGATCTTCGCCCCGATCCACAGGTCGCCGACGTTATTGCCCGTCCACCCTTCGTTGACCAGCGGATATTCGGGCACGTAGCCGCCGGCACCCGCAATCGACGGCACGAACAACGGCCGGATGTCCCGATCGATCCGGTTGACGACGGTCAACGCGCCGAAGATCTCGGCGCGGTCGCCGACCCCGTAGCCGAACGTGATCGGCCAGTTCGACACGTCGGTGAAGCCCTGGTTGTCGTCGAAGTTGACGCGGTAGGCGCTGATCGAAAATTTTCCGGCGGGCAGAATCTCGCCCGTCGGCACCATCCAGAGCCCGGTGTCCCCCATGTACGTCGTGGTCGCCGGGCGCGTTTCGGTCGTGCTCGCGGGCGGCGGCGGAGGCGGCGGCTGTTGCGGCGCAGGCGTCTGCGCGATGGCCGTCAGGGGCGTCGCGACCAGCCAGGCCGCCAGTCCCCAGGTGCTCGCACACTGTCTCATGATCTCGACCTTTCCGTCCTGTCCCGGGCGCGAGCCGCGCCCCGAGCTCATCTTTACCCAGAGTAGAGCTTTACTGGGGGGCAGTCAAACGAAACTGCTCCAATTCTGCACACTTTTTCGGCGATGACGGGACGCAAATCAGTCGGCGGCGGGACCGCGTGTCTTGCCGAACATCCACGCGATGAAAATGCTGATCGCGTAGAGACCGAGCATCGGGACGGCCATGATCAGCTGCGACATCGCGTCGGTGCCGGGGCTGATCACGGCGGCGACGATGAAGATGACGAGGACGGCGTACTTGAAGTAGCGGAGCAGGAACTGGGCGGTGATGATGCCCAGCCGCGCGAGGAAGAATACGAGGGTCGGCATCTCGAAGATGAGACCGAAGCCAAGAATCATCTTCGTGTACAGCCCGAACGCCTCGTCTATCTTCGGCATGAACGTCATGTAGTTCGTGCTGAAGCTGATGAAAAACTTCCACGTCCACGGGAACGCGACGAAATGACAGAAGAGGCCGCCGAGAATGAAGAAGACCGACGACAGGAACACGAACGGAATCGCGAATTTCTTCTCGTGCGAGTACAGACCGGGGGCGATGAACAACCAGACCTGCCACAGCACCCACGGGGACGAGATGAAGAGACCGGCGAGAAAGCCAATCTTCAGATACAGCATGAACGGCTCGGCGCCGCTCGTGTAAATCAGCGTGCCTCCCTTCGGCAGCATCTGCTGGAGCGGGCGCATGATGAAGTCGAAGATCCGGCGGATGAAGATGTAGGCGATGGCGCAGCCGACCGCGAGTCCGATGATCGACTGAATCAGCCGTTTCCGGAGCTCGTCGAGGTGCTCCAGAAACGACATCTTCCCCGAGTCTTCGAGGTCGTCGGCGTCGGTGATGGTGAGGCGGCGATCGTCCTCGTCGTCGCGCGCGGCGCCGGGGAACGGCACGAGTGCCATGGTGGCGCCTCAGGCGCCGCCGTTCTGGCGCGGGATGCTCGGCGCGCGATCGGTCGCGGCGGTCTCGTCGGGCGTCGGCCGCTGCTGCTCCGCGGCGCGGTTCTCGGTGCGCCGGTCTTCGATGCGGATTTCCTCCTCGAGCGTGCTCTTCAGCTCGTTCGAGGCGCGCTTGAACTCCGCCAGGCTCTTGCCGAGCGACTTGCCCAGTTCGGGCAGTTTGCGCGGCCCGAAGATGATCAGCGCGATGGTAAAGATAATGATCAGCTCGGGAACGCCAACGGAGCCAAACATAACGCAAATCCTTGAAATTCCGCGATTTACCCGGACATGGACGGCGGAAGCGGCCGCCCTCCGCAATTATAGGGACGCGCGTTCGACCGGGTCAAGCGCGGGGCCGGAATCAGGCGATCTCGTTGCGGCCCTTGCAGTTCGTCTGTTACGATCCTCTATATGCGTACTCCCCGCGTTTTCCCCGTCGCGCTGCTGGCCGTCGTCGTCTCGGCCCTCATCGGCGGCTTCTTTGGCAGCAACGTCCTCGCCAAGCAGGACCAGGTCACGCAGCATTACCGCGTGTTCACCGCGGCGCTCGCCGCGATCGACCGGGAGTACGTGGAAGACGTCCCGTCCGACCGTCTCGTGTACGGCGCGGTATCGGGCATGCTGCAGACACTCGACCCGCATTCGAGCTTTTTCGATCCCAAACAGTACGCGCAGATGCGGGAGCGGCAGGAAGGGCGCTACTACGGCCTCGGCATTTCGATCCAGGTGATCGACGGCGACATCACCGTGATGTCGATCTTCGAGGGATCGCCGGCTTACAAGAAGGGCATCCGTCGCGGTGACGTGATCGCGCGGATCGAAGGACAAGACACCAAGAACTGGACGACGGACGCGGCGGTCAGGAAACTGAAAGGCCCGAAGGGGACCACCGTCAACATCGGCATCCGGCGGCCCGGCGTTGACGGGCTGATCGACATGACCGTCGAGCGCGACGAGGTCAACATCACGACGGTGCGCGGCGTGTTCATGCTCGACGCGCAGACCGGCTACGTGAAGCTCGGCGATTTTTCGGAAACGTCGGACCGCGAGGTCGGCGACGCGATCGAGAAGCTGGAGGCGCAGGGCATGAAGCGTCTCGTGTTCGATCTGCGCGACAACCCGGGCGGCCCACTGGAACAGGCGATCCGGATCGCCAACCGTTTTCTCCCGCGCGGCGACATGATCGTCTACACGCGCGGCCGCGTGCCCAACGCCGACCAGGATTATCGCGGCACCGAGCAGCCCGACTACACGGGCCCGATGCTCGTGCTGGTGAATCGTAACAGCGCGAGCGCGTCGGAGATCGTCACCGGCGCGCTGCAGGATCACGATCGCGGCCTCGTCGTCGGCGAGCGGACGTTCGGGAAGGCGCTCGTGCAATCCGTCTATCGCATCAGCGAAGGGGCGGGGCTCGCGCTCACGACCGGCCGCTACTACACGCCCAGCGGACGCATGATCCAGCGGCCGTGGGATGGCGCCTTCGACGAATACCTGACGTACACGATGCGCGAGCAGGTCGAGGAGCGGCCGCACTCGGCGGCGGAGTTGAAGTACACCGACGCGGGACGAAAGGTGTACGGCGGCGGCGGGATCGAGCCGGACAAGTTCTTCGTCGGGCCGGTGCAGGGTTTCAACCCCACGCGGTTCAGCCGATCGCTCTACGCGCGGCAGGCGTTCGAGAACTACGCGGAGCGCTACACCGCCGAAGGGGACACGCGGATGAGCGCCGCGACGAAAGGACGCAAACATCTCGCGCGCGGCTTCGCCACCACCGACGAGATGCTCGCCGATTTCAAGACGTTCCTGCAGAGCGAGAAGATCAAGGTTGACGAGGAGGCGTTCACCAAGGACGCCGACTTCCTCAAGGCCATGATCCACTTTCAGATCGACGTCGCGCTGTTCGGCATCTCCGAGGCGCAGAAGAATCTGATCGCGAGAGATCCGCAGGCGCAGTACGCGCTCGCGCAGTTCGGCGACGCCGTCAAGCTGACCGAGCTCGCGCGAAACCGCGTCGGCGCGAAGGGTGGAAACTGATCGTTAGGTCATTCGGCCCTACATTTTGTGGCCGCACTTTGCGCTTGCCCCTAGGTATGGGGCTTGTTAGACTGACCGCCGTTTAGCTGGTCCCAGGGGCCATCTCGCCGCACGCGGCGGGGTGCGGGTTACCGGACGAGAGAAGTCACACGCGTCGAAGCGAACCCAGCCGCTTCCGGGCCGCGGTCCATCCGCCGGCACCGAGCGGCTTTTTTTGTGGCTCGCGCGCACGGGGTCGATAAGGGTTCCTCTTATGCGGTTGCAGCGTCTGGAAATCAGCGGGTTCAAGAGCTTTCCCGATCGCTCGGAGCTGGCATTCGACGATGGCGTGACCGCCATCGTGGGGCCCAACGGCTGCGGCAAGAGCAACGTCGTCGACGCGATTACGTGGGTGCTCGGCGAGCAGAGCGCCAAGAGCCTGCGCGGCGACCAGATGCTCGACGTGATTTTCAGCGGAAGCGACGCGCGCAAGCCGACCGCCGCCGCCGAAGTGCGGCTGCGCCTGAGCGGCGTCGCGGCGCGCGTGCCGGGAAACGGAACCGCGGGGCCGGCGCGCGAGGCGGTGGTCGCCAGCGCGATGGGGGAGCTGTCGACGGCGCGGGCGTTCGCCGTCATGGACGAGGAGCCGCTGATCGTCCGCGACGTCGAGGTGTCGCGCCGGCTGTACCGCTCCGGCGAGAGCGAATACCTGATCGACGGCGAAGTGTGCCGGCTGCGCGACGTGCAGGACCTGCTCATGGACGCCGGTGTCGGCGTGAAAGCCTACGCCGTCATCGAGCAGGGAAAGATTGGACAGATCCTCAGCGCGCGTCCGACCGATCGCCGTCAGTTGATCGAGGAAGCCGCGGGGGTGACGAAATACAAGACCCGCCGGCGCGCCGCGGAGCTGAAGCTCGAAGCCGCGCAGCAGAACCTCACGCGCATCGACGACATCATCTTCGAGGTCGAGAAGCAGCGCGGCGCCTTGAAGCGCCAGGCCGCGAAGGCGCGGCGCTACAAGCGGCTGCGCGACGAGCTGCGGCGCTGGGAGAAAGTGCAAATCGCGCGGCGATATCGCGTCCTCGCGCAGACGATCGAGGCGGCGCGCGCGAGGCTCGCCGACGCGCGCGCCCGCGAAACGGCCGCCGAAGCGCACCTGGCCGAGGTCGAAGCGTCGCTGGAACGTGTGCGTCTCGAGCTGGCGGAAGCCGACGGGCGCACCACGGCCGCGCGCGAAGCGGCGCACGCACGCGAGCTGGCGATCGGGCGTCTCCAGCAGCAGATGGCGTTCGATCGGCAGCAGGGGGCATCGCTTCGATCGTCCGCCGCGGACCTGGAACTCGAGCTGGCGGCGCTGGGCGCGCGGCGCGAGCCGGCGCGGACCGAGCTGGACGGCCGCCGTGAGGCGGCGGACCGGGCGGCGGACGAGCGAGACCAGGCGGCGGCGCGGCTCGCCGACGAGGAATCGGCGTACGCGCGGGCGCATCTGCACATCGAGGGACTCGAGGGAGACGTCGAGGCGGCGCGCAGCGAGGTGTTCGCGGCGGTCAACGCGGCGACCGCGCTTCGCCACGCGATGGCGCACGCGTCGGCGGCGCGCACCCGCATCGCGGAACAGATCGGAAAGCTCGACGTCGAGGCGGCCGACCTGCGCGTCGAGGCCGAGCGCGCGGCCGAGGAACGCGCGGCGGCCGACGACTCGCTGCGGCGCGCCCGAGAGGTGATGGAAGACTTGCGCGTCCGGCGGGCGGAGCGCGAGTCCGCACTGGGCGTCGCGCGTACCAGCCGCGACGGGCGGCTGAAATCGCTCGAGGAGATGGAAGCCGCTCGCGTCGAGTACGGCGACGGCGCGCGCATGATTCTCGCCGAGTCCGCGCTCCCGCATCTCGGCTCGGTCGTCGATTACCTCGAAGTCGATCGGTCCTACGAGCGTGCGGTCGAGGCCTGTCTCGGCGATCTTCTCCAGCACGTCGTCGTCAAGACCCACGAGGAAGCGGCTGCGGGTTTGTCGTTCGCGCGCGAACGCAACGCGGGACGGGTCGGATTTGTGATCGTCTCAGTCCCTCGTCCCTCGTCCCTCGTCCCGAGTCCCTCGTCCGGAGTCCCTGGTCCCTCGTCCCTCGTCCCTCGTCCCTCGTCCGGCGTTGTGCCGCTGTCGTCGGTCGTCCGGGTGACGGATCCCGCGGCGGACGCGATTCTTGCGGCGATTGGGGAAGCGTGGATTGCGGAGTCCGCGGACGCGGCGCGCGAGGCAGCGGGCCAGACAGCGGCGCCCGTCGCGACGCTCGACGGCGAGGTGTTCCGCGGCGCGCACCGGCTGGAAGGCGGGGCCCGCGCGGAGGCGCGCGGGCTGTTGACGACCAAGCGCGAGATCAAGGAGCTGCGCGAGCGCGCCACGGCCGAAGAGGCGGCGCTCGTGCAGATGCGGGACGAGATTCAGGCCCTCGACGTGACGATTGCCGCGGCCGAATCCGCGATCGTCTCGCTGCAATCGGAGCAGCACCGGCAGGAGAAGGCGGCGGTCGGATTCGAGCTGCAGACGGCCAACGCGCTGGAAGCGGCGGAGAGGGTCCGCCGCAAGCAGGATCAGATCGATCTCGAACGCCGCGGCGCGCAGGAGGAACTGCGGGCGCAGGAAGCGAGGCACGACGAAGCGCGTGAATCGATCGCGCGCATCGAGG
The DNA here is from genome assembly GCA_003223835.1 of Acidobacteriota bacterium. Lineage (GTDB taxonomy): Bacteria > Acidobacteriota > Vicinamibacteria > Vicinamibacterales > 2-12-FULL-66-21 > Gp6-AA38. The sequence goes on from QHWR01000084.1 coordinate 35,492, forward strand.
CCGACCAGCGGGTCGCCGACGAACAGCTCTCCACGGCGCAGCGCCGGCTCTTCGAAGCGCGCGAAGCGGTGGAAGCGCAGGCGCGGCGGACGTCCGAAGCCAAGGCGGCGCACGCGGCGCTCGTCGAGCGTGCCGGCGCCCTCGCGACGGAGGTGCGCCGGCTGGAGGAAGCCGCCGCCGACCTCGAGCACCGGTTCGCCGCACGCTCGGACGATCTGCAGCGCAACGTCGCGCGCCGCGCGGAGCTGGAGCAGGCCGTCGCCGCCGCCGAGCGCCAGCTCGACGAGGACGTGCGGACGTTCGACTCGCTGCGCGATCATGTGCGCGCGGCGGACGAGGCGTCGCAGGCGCTGCGCGCCGAGCACGACGCGCAGGACGCCCGCATCCGCGAGGCGCGTCGCGCGCTGGAGGCGGTGCGCGCCGACGCGTCGCGGCTCGAGGTGGACCGCGCGACCTCGGAGTCCGACCTCACGCACCTTGCCACCTCCTGCGTCGACGCGGTCCAGTCCTCGCTCGACGAGGTCTCGGCGGAAGTCGAACAGCTCGAACGCGACGGCGTGCTGGCGAGCCCCCGGGCGGTCGAGGATGCGCCGGAGCCGGCCGAGATCGAAGACGAGGGAGAACACGCAGCCGCCGTCGCCGTCACCGATACCGCGGCGGGCAGCCGCGCGCTCACGCCGGACGAAATGGTCGCGGACCTGCGCATGAAAATCGAGCGGATGGGCGCCGTCAACATGATGGCGATCGATCAGTTCGACGACCTCGACTCGCGCCACACCTTCCTGACGGCGCAGCGCAAGGACCTCGTGGATTCCATCGCGGCGACGAACGAAGCCATCAGGAAAATCGACAAGACGACGCGCGAACGATTTCAGGAAGCGTTCACCGTCATCAACCAGAACTTCGAGGGCACGTTCACGACGTTGTTCGGCGGCGGGAAGGCGGGGCTCGTCCTGCTCGACGAGTCGGACACGCTCGAGAGCGGCATCGACATCATCGCGCAGCCGCCCGGCAAACGCCTCCAGAGCGTCCAGCTCCTCTCGGGCGGCGAGAAGGCCCTGACCGCCATGGCCCTCATGTTCGCCATCTTCAAGTACCGCCCGAGCCCGTTCTGCCTCCTCGACGAAATCGACGCGCCGCTCGACGACGCGAACATCGGCCGGTTCGTCGAGATGCTGCAGGGCATGCAGAAGCACACGCAGTTCATCCTCATCACCCACAATCGCAAGACGATGGAAATCGCCGACCGGCTCTACGGCGTGACGATGGAAGAGCCGGGCGTCTCGAAGCTGATTTCCGTGCAATTGAACTAGAGTATTCGAAGGGTCGAAGGTAAAACCCGGGGGAGCCGAAGAAATGCGTTCTTCGACCCTCAGGATTTGCCTTCGACCCTTCGAGATCGAAGATGAATGAGGACCGAGCCTCGCGCTACCATCGGTTGCGCCGCCGCGCGATTATGGCCGCGATCGCTGTGGGGGCGGCGTATCTGTTCCTGCTGGCGTGGACGGGCTCGACGTCTGCCTTGTGGCAGCTCGTCTCCAGCCTGATCCCGCGCGTGGTGCCGCGGGGTTCAACTCCGCTCGCCTTTGCCGCCTACGTCGTCCTGCTGGCTGCCGGCTACGAGATCCTCGAGCTGCCGCTCGTCTTCTACCGCGGCTATCTGCTGGAGCGTCGCTACGGACTCTCCTCGGAATCGCTGCGCGTTTGGACGGCCGACCACGTGAAGGCCGCGCTCGTCGGGCTGCTGCTGACGCTCGGCGGCGCGTTCGTGCTGTACGCGGCGGTGCGCGTGAGCGCGGCGTGGTGGTGGCTGCTGTGCGCGCTCGTCTTCGCCGCCGTCGACACGGCGCTCGCGAACCTCGCGCCTGTCGTCCTGCTGCCGCTCTTCTACCGCTTTCGCCCGCTGGAGCGCGACGCCTTGCGCGAGCGGCTGATTGCGCTGTCGGCGCGCGCGGGCGTCCCGGTGCTCGGCGCGTTCGAGTGGGGGCTTGGCGAGAAAACGCGGCGCGCGAACGCGGCGCTGGTCGGCCTGGGGCGCACGCGCCGGATTCTCCTCTCCGACACGCTGCTGGCGGGCTACTCGGACGACGAGATCGAAGTCATTCTCGCGCACGAGCTGGCGCACCACGTGCACCGCGACATCTGGACGGCACTCGTCGTCGACAGCGCGGTCGTGACCGGCGGGTTGTGGGCGGCGCATCTGATCGTTCGCGCGTGGGGCGGCGCGTTCGGCGTGAGCGGCCCGGCGGATCCGGCCGCGCTGCCGCTGCTCGTCTTGTCGGCCTCCGCCGTGTCGCTGTTGATGACGCCGCTGGGGAACGCCTGGTCGCGCTACAACGAGCGGCGCGCGGATCGTTTCGCGCTCGGGCTGACCGACCGTCCGACGGCGTTCATCTCGGCGATGCGCCGGCTCGGCGCCCAGAATCTCGCGGAGGAACGTCCGTCGCCCGCGGTGTTCTGGTTCTTCCACACGCATCCCACCATCGACGAACGCATCGACACGGCGCGCCGCTTCAACGCGGCGTGACGTGCCACGGATCACACAGATCTCGTTGGCCACGGATCGCACGGAATCACGTTGGCCACGGATCACACGGAATCTCACGGAACGTTGGATGGTTTTCTCCCGCCCAGGCAGGCGAACTCCGATGGACGTGTTAGGATTTCCGCTCGCGGGCCCGATCGTGGATTCGGGCACCGGCCGCTACACGATGTCTCACGGAACCCGTCTTCCGCGCGTCCTTCTCAGCTTTTCCGCGGTCTTCCTCTGGCTTCTGCCGCTGCTCGGCACTCGCGGTCAGCCGCTCCGCGCGCAAGGTGCGCCGTCGTACGACGTCGTCGCCTCGAAGGACGTGATGATCGCCATGCGCGACGGCGTGAACCTTGCGACCGATGTGTATCGTCCGGCGCGGAACGGCGCGGTGGTCGACGGCAAGTTCCCGACTCTCCTGGAGCGCACGCCGTACAACAAGAACGGCGCGGCAGCGGCCGCCAACTACTTCGTGCCGCGCGGCTACGTCGTGGTCGTTCAGGACGTGCGTGCGCGGTACAAGTCCGAGGGCCACTGGCGGCCCATTCGCGACGATCCGAACGACGGGTTCGATACCGCGACGTGGATAGGCGCGCAGCCGTGGTCCGACGGCGGAATTGGCACGATCGGGACGTCCTACGCCGGCGCGACGCAGCATGCGCTCGCGATTGCGAATGCGCCCTTCGTCAAGGCCATGATTCCGGTCGACGCGATGTCGAACT
>QHWR01000084.1:38760-42359 GCA_003223835.1 Acidobacteriota bacterium
CTGGTTCAACTGGGTTTTTACAGTAGGCAACGCGATCGGCACGCCGAACGCCGCGGCGGCGGCGGCGCGCGCCGCGAGCGATCCGGCGGCCGCCGCGGCGCTCATCGACATGGGCACGCGCGTCCGCGAATACGTGCGCGGGTTACCGCTCCGACCGGGGACCACGCCACTCAAATTCGCGCCCGACTACGAAGCGTGGCTGATCGAGGCCATGAGTCATGGCGACTATGACGCGTTCTGGAAGGATCACGGCTCGAGCGTAGTCGACCATGTCGCGGAGTACAAGGATGTTCCGATCTATCACGTGACGGGATGGTACGACTCGTGGGGCATGCAGGTCGCGAACCTGAACTACGTCGAGCTGCGCAAGGCCAAGAAGAGCCTGCAGCGGTTGATCATCGGACCGTGGACACATGGCGGTCAGGCGCGAAGCTTCGCGGGTGAGGCGCAGTTCACAGACGATGCCGGCCTTGATTTCAATGCGTGGCGCCTGCGGTGGTTCGAGCATTGGCTGAAGGGGATCGATAACGGGATCGATCGGGAGGCGCCGGTGCGGATCTACGTCATGGGCGGCGGCGACGCGCACAAGACGCCCGACGGGCGCGTGTTCGTGGGAGGCGGCTGGCGCGACGAGCGGGAGTGGCCGCTGGCGCGCACCAGGCTGACGCCCTACTACCTGCACGCCGGTGGCCTCCTCTCACCCGATAAACCGGGCGACGATCCGCCGGCGACGTATGTATTCGATCCTCGAAATCCGGTCCCGACGCTAGGCGGAAATGTGTCCTCGCAGGGGACGTTGATGTTTCAGGGAGCGGCCGATCAGCGCTGTCGTCCCGACTTCTGGCTGTGCGCCGATTCGAAGCCGCTGTCCGCCCGCAATGACGTGCTCGTCTTCCAGACGCCGCCGCTCGCGCGGGACGTCGAGGTCACCGGGCGCCTGGTGGTGAAGCTCTGGGCGGCGTCGAACGCGCCTGACACAGACTTCACCGCCAAGCTCGTCGACGTCTATCCGCCCAGCGCGGATTTCCCGGCCGGCATCGATCTCAACGTCGCGGACAGCATCGTACGGGCGAGATATCGAAGCGGGCCGGGCAAAGCCGAGCTGATCAAGCCGAGTCAGCCTTACGAGTTCACGATCGAAATGTATCCGACCTCGCTCGTCTTTCAGCGGAATCACCGGATCCGGCTGGACATCTCCAGCAGCAGTTTCCCGCGATTCGACGTCAACCCGAACACGGGCGAGCCGCTCAACGACAACAGGCGCTGGCGCCTGGCGGAGAACTCCGTGTACTTCGATTCGCACCATCTGTCGCACATTCTTCTGCCGATGATTCCGTCGCGGACTGCGACTCAGCCTGATGCCGGTCGATGACCGGTTGAATGGGCACGGGTTAGCGCGGCGACGTGACGGGCAGTGGCAGACGCTGACCCAGCTCGCGGACCCACTGGAGCACGACGAGCGCGGTTCCCGGAGGCGCGCTCTCTTCCTGGACCAGCAGCCGTCCGCGGCTGCTGATGGCGATGACGCGCGCGCCGGGGTTGTCGAACACGACCTCGGGCCGCGAGGCGGCGGCGTTCGCGCCCGCGGCGAACGAGGCGCGCAGGAGTCGCGCGCCCTCGTGAAAGTAGATCGCGCGGCCGTCGGCGCTCCACGACGGCGACGTCCCGCCGTCGGCCGACACGGCGATGGCTTTTCGATCGCCAGCGCGCCGGACGTACACTTCCCATCGTCCCGATTCGTCCGACTGATACGCCAGCCAGCCGCCGTCGGGCGACAGCGCGGGCGCGGTTTCGTCGAAGCTCGCGGTTGCCGCCGCCGTCGTTTGGGTCACGCGCGGCAGCACGGCGACGGCGGTTCGTCCTTCGTGACGTCCCTGGACGACCGCAATGGCGCCCGTGCGGTCCGCCGACCAGGGGAACAGGTGGCCGTCTCCGGCGACGAGCGGCGACGGCGCGGCGCCGCTCTCGATCGCGCGGCTGAAGATCGCGAACGGTCCCCCTGAAGACGACGCGAACAGGACGCGCGAGCCGTCGGCGCTCCACACGGGCGACACGTTGACGCCGGCGGACGTCACGCGCGTCAGCGCGCCGCGATCGAGGTCCGCGATCCACACGTCCGACCGCGAGCCGTCGACGACGACGCCCGCCGCGCGCCGATCGTCGGGCGACAACGCGACGGCGTCGAGCCGCGCAACCGCATCCGGCAGCGGATGACCCTGATCGTCCTGCCAGTAAAGCCGGCGTGACGGCGGCGCCGATTGCACCGCGCCGAGCGCGCCCGCCGCCGAGACGGTGAACGCGCCCGTTCCGCCGCCGATCGCGAGACGATCGAGGACCGCGTCGGCGGCGCCGGTGGGCGTCAGCGTCCGCGGATCGAACGCGAGCGCCTGCACGTCGCTTCCGCGCGACATGACGAGATATCCGGGGGACGCGAACAGCGCGCGCGTCGCGCCCTGCGCGACGGTCTTCCACGTGTGACCCGGAAGCGAGAGCGCCACGATGCGTCCCGGGGAGCCGGCCAGCGGAGACGTCGCGACCGTGAACAGGATCGTATGGCCGTCGGGCAGCCAGGACGGCCAGAGGTGCCGCACTTCGCCGTCCGCCATCCGCGGCGCCGTCAGCGGCGTGACTTCACCTCCTTGATCGAACGCGAGCGACAGCCCGCCGGCCGGCGTCCCCGCGAACACGATGTGCCCCTCGTCTCCCCATGACGCGCCGCCGGGTTCCGGCGCGTCCGCCAGCGTCACGGGCGATCCGCCCGCGATCGAGATCTTCTGCAGCTTGCCGCCGGCGAAGAAGCCGAGCCACCGGCCGTCGGGCGAGAAGAACGGCGACGACGCGCCGTCGGTGCCGGCGAGCCGCAGGGGATCGAGGCGATCGATCCCGCGGACGTCGAGTCCGCAGCCGGCGCCGTCGCACGCGGACCACGCCAGCGTTCGCCCGTCGCGCGACATCGCAAGCGGGGGGCCGCGGCGATCGAACCGCGTGCCCTGCGGCAGCCGTACCTCGAAGCGGACGACGGGAGGCGGGGCGGGTGAGGGGCTGCGCGCGATCTGCCAGAGCGCCGCGGAGGCGATCGCCGCGCAGAGCACCGCGATGCTCCAGGGCGCGAGCACGCCGCCGATGGACGGCTGCACCGGCGCGTCAGCGCGCGGAACGCCGAGAGCGGCGCCGGGCCGCACGATCGGCGCGACGAAGCGGTAGCCGCGGCGGTGGACGGTCTGCACGTAGCGCGGCGACTGCGGGTCGTCGCCGAGCGCCTGGCGGAGAACGCTGACCGCCTCCGCGAGCGAGGTGTCGGTGACGAACGCGTCCTTCCACACGCCGTCGAGCATCTCCTGGCGGGACACGACCTCGCCCGCGCGCGCCAGGAGCAGCTCCAGGACGCCGAGGACGCGCGGCGGCAGCGCCAGCTCGACCCCGTCGCGCGAGAGCAGGCGATTCTGTGGGTCGAATGAGAAGGGGCCGAACGACACCGCGGCCGCCGAGCGCCGTTCGAGCGTGCTTGCCTCCGGGATCACGCCAGGATCGTAGCAAAGCACGGCTCCGGGAAGAACTGTCCGTTCAGTCCGTCTGATCCGTGGCTTAAGAAGAACTTA
>QHWR01000312.1 GCA_003223835.1 Acidobacteriota bacterium
GGTGGCCGATGACGATGCACTCGAGTCCGTCGTCTTCGGCGGCGAGCTGCTCGATCTCAGACGCGAGCGTCTGCGCCGCCGCCGCAACGTCGCCGTCGTGCGCGATCGTCTTCCACGGCCGGGCAAGAAGCCCTGTTGCATCGGAGAGCGCCAACCCGATGCGTTTGCCGCCGTAATCGACTCCGAGGACCCTCACGAATCGAGCGTAGCACACGCGATATAATTCGTTCTTCCCAATGACCCTGGAGCGATCGTTCCGTCTGTTGTGGGTCGTCGTTCTCGCGTCGCTCGCGATCTGCGCGATTTCGTGCGGCACCCATCAGCGCGGGCCGTCGAAGTTCTCGCAGAAGCTCGTCATCCTCGGCTTCGACGGGATGGATCCGGCGCTCCTCGATCGCGGGATGAAAGAAGGCCGGCTGCCGAACCTCTCGGCGCTCGCGCGCAGGGGCGGCTCGTATCAGCTCGCGACCACGCATTCACCGGAGTCGCCGACGGCGTGGGCGTCGTTCGCGACGGGCGTGAATCCCGGCAAGCACAACATCTACGACTTCCTGGTGCGCGACACGTCCACGTACCTGCCGGACCTCGGCATGGTAAAGGTGACGCCGCCGAAGTTTCTCTTCAACTACTTCCCCATCGCGAAGCCGAAGATCGAATCGATCCGCGGCGGCACGTCGTTCTGGGTGACCGCCGGACGCGCCGGCGTGCGGTCCGACATCCTGACGGTGCCGGTGACGTTTCCGCCGGAGGACGTGCCGGAAGGCGAGCTGCTCTCCGGATTGCCGCTGCCGGACATCCGCCGGACGATGGGCACCTTCTATTACTTCGCCACCGACTTGAGCCGATACGAGGAAGGCAATACAGAGTTCGGCGGCATCCTGAAGCGGCTGGTGTTCGAGGGAGACGCCGCGACGAGCGAGCTGGTCGGACCGCCGAATCCGGTCGTGCGACAGCGCATCGACGCGATTCGCGGCAAGGGACCGACGCTCAGCGAGACGGACCGCGCGGCGATCGCCGAGCTGCAGGCGACGGCGGACGTCCGCGTGCCGTTCACGGTCCGTTGGGATCGCGGCGCGAAGACCGCGGCGATCGACCTCGACGGGCAGACGATTTCGCTGCGGCAGGGCGAGTGGTCGACGTGGATCCACCTCACGTTCAAGATCAACATGCTCGTGCGCGTCCACGGCATGCTGCAGATGCTGCTGATGAACGCGGGCAACGAGCTGCAGCTCTACATGTCGCCGGTGAACTTCGAGCCGGGCAATCCGCCGACGCCGATGTCGTACCCCAGCGGTTTCTCCGGCGATCTCGCGGGGCAACTCGGCGACTACAGGACGCTGGGCTGGGCCGAGGCGACGTGGCCGCTCAACGAAGGGCGCATGGACGAGAAGACGTTCATGGACGACCTGATGGTAGCCTTCGACGACCGCGCCCGCGTCATCCTCAACCGCGTCGATCGGAAGGACTGGGACCTGCTCGTCGGCGTCATCGAGTCGACCGACCGCGTCCAGCACATGATGTGGCGGCTGATCGATCCGAAGCATCCGATGTACGACGCGGCGCTCGCGGCGAAGTACGGCGACTCGATCGATCGCGTGTACAAGCGCGCCGACGACTTCGTCGGTGAAGTCGTCAAGCGCATCGGCCCCGACGTGCCGGTGATGATCGTGTCGGACCACGGATTCCACTCGTGGCGGAAGGCCGTCAACCTGAACACGTGGCTCGTGCAACAGGGCTACATGACGCTCCAGGGACAGCAGCCCGGCGAAAAACGGCTGATCGATCTGTTCGGCGGCGGCACGTTCTGGGAAAACGTGGACTGGAGCCGCACGCGCGCCTACGCGATGGGGATCGGCCAGATCTATTTCAACCTGCGCGGCCGCGAGGCGCGGGGGATCGTCAGTCCCGGCGCCGAAGCGAAGGCGCTGGCCGACGACCTGTCGGCGAAGCTCCTCACGATGCGGGATCCCGACGACGGCAGCCCCATCATCCGGGCGGTGTACAAGCGCGACGACATCTACTCCGGCGAGTACCTGCAGGACGCGTCGGAGCTGCAGGTCGGCATGCACGACGGCTACCGCGTGTCGTGGCAGACGACGCTCGGCGGATCGCCGCAGGGGATCGTGTATCCCAACATGAAGAAATGGAGCGCCGATCACGGCGGCTACGACTACGCGATCACCGCGGGCGTGCTCGTGTCGAACCGGCCGGTCGGCGCCGCCTCGCCGCGGATCATCGACATCGCCCCGACGGTGCTGAAGTTCTTCGGGGTGACGGTGCCGGGAGACATCGATGGCAAGCCGCTGTTCTAGTGGTCTGTCTAGTGTTTTCCTTCGATGCGTGGCTTCTGCCTTCAGGCTGAAGATCGGAGGAGCGATCGCGATCATCCTTGCCGGCGGGGCGTTCCTCTCGGCGCAGAATCCGCCGCCCGCGGACCGCGCGCAGACCGAGGCGCAGCAGAAGCGCGCGGCCGAACGGATCGCCGCCCTCCAGAAGGAAGCGGAGACGCTCGCGTCGCAGGAGCAGACGCTGCTCGTCGAGCTGCGCAAGCTCGAGGTCGAGCGCCAGCTTCGCCAGGAGGAGCTGACGACGGTCGAGCGCAGCCTCGCGGACACGGAGCGCCAGCTCCGGCAGACGACGGCGCGGGCGGCCGCGCTCCAGGCGCAGGCGGATCAGCAGCGGCCCGACGTCGAGGCGCGCCTCGTGCGGTTGTACAGGATGGGACGGGCCGGCTACTGGCGGCTGCTGCTCGACGTCGACGATCTTCGTCGGATCGGGCGCGCGTACCGCACGGCCGCGGCGCTCGGCCGCATCGACAAGGACCGCGTCGACGCGCACCGGCGCACGCTGCAGGCGCTCGCCGCCGAGCGCGCCGCGCTCGAAAAGAAAGCGCACGACATGCGCGCGCTTCAGACGAAAGCGCAGCAGGCGCGTACCGCCGTGGACCGCGCCGTCGCCGCGCGCAGCGCCCTCGTCGCGTCGATCGACGAACGCCGCGACCTCAACGCGCAGTTGACCGGCGAGCTCCAGGACGCGCAGCAGCGGCTGCAGACGTCGCTCTCGCAGATCGCGGCCGGCCGCGCCGGGCCCGCCGTCGGCCTGCCCTTCCGGCCGTTCCAGGGCGCGCTGCCCTGGCCCGCCGACGGCGTCGTCTCCGGCCGGTTCGGGCGGCAGCGCGCGAACCGCTTCGGGACGACCCTCGTCCGCAACGGCATCGAGATCTCGCTGCCGGAAGGACGCCCCGTCCATCCCGTCCACGAGGGGACCGTCGCGTATGCGGACCAGTTCAGCGGCTATGGCAACCTCGTCATCGTCGATCACGGGGATCGGGCGTATTCGCTCTACGGGCACCTGGCCTCGCTGGAGGTGCACCGGGGCGAGCGCGTGGACGTGACGGACACGGTCGGGGTGGCCGGGCGCAACCCGGCCGGCAATCCGTCCCTCTACTTCGAGCTGCGCGTCGACGGTCAAGCCGTCGATCCCTTACAATGGCTGAAGCGGCCATGACAACCAGAACACGATTCGCGGTCCTCCTCATTTCGACGCCGATGCTGGCCTTCGTCCTGCTCGGCGGCCTGCACGGACGCGCCTCGTCCACGGGCGACGACACCTTCCAGCACCTGCGGGTGTTCGAGGACGTCGTCTCGCTGATCCTCAACAACTATGTCGAGGAAGTGAAGGTCGACCACGTGATGGACGGCGCGATGCGGGGGCTCGCCGACGGGCTCGATCCCGACAGCGCGTATCTCACGCCCCAGCAGGTCAAGGCGATCGCAAGCGGCGAGGCCCTGCCCGCGGTGCGCGTGATCGCGACCCGCGACAGCTCGCCTGCCGCGAAAGCGGAATTGCAGACCGGCGATTACATCCGCGCGATCGACGGCAAGCCGACGCGCGACATGTCGGTGTTCGAGGGCATGCGGCTGCTGCGCGGCGCGCCGGGTTCGCGCGTGACGCTGACGGTGATCCGCGGCAACGCCGCCGACCCGAAGCAGGTCGACCTCGTGCGCGAGAAAGCGCCGGCGGCGGTCGTCACGGGCAGAATGCTGCCGCCCGACATCGGCTACGTGCGCGTCGGATCGTTCGGATCCGATGTGACGGAGCGGCTGCGCGCCGAAGCGGCTCAGCTCTCGAAAGCGGGCGCCAGATACCTGATCGTCGATCTCCGGCGGACCGCCGAAGGTCCGATCGAAAGCGGCGTCGAGGCCGCGCGTCTGTTCGTGCCGTCCGGCACGCTCGCCGTCAAGGCGGGCCGCGACAAGGATCAGACGGGGCGCGAAA
>QHWR01000305.1 GCA_003223835.1 Acidobacteriota bacterium
GCTTTTTCTTCGTCTGTTCCTGGCCGATGACGTATTCGTCGAGGAACTTCTTGATCTCCTGGGGTACCGGCAGCGACGAGCGGGCCCCGCCGCGCGTTTCGAACCGGTTGTCGTCCGCGATGATGTCGTTGCAGACCTCGACGCACTCGTCGCAGATGAAGACCGTCGGGCCGGCGATCAGCTTCCGGACGTCGTTCTGGTCCTTGTTGCAGAACGAGCAGCGGAGGACTTCGCCCTCACCGTTTTTCTTGACCATTGGTTCGATCCGTCGCGCGGGACGTCAGCCCCGCGGCCCCCGGGCGGACCGCACGGTCCGCGCTACCCCCGCGCTACGCTCGTTTACGGATGACATCGTCAATAATACCGTATTCCTTGCCCTGCTCGGCGCTCATGATGTAGTCCCGCTCGGTATCATCCTGGATACGCTTGAGCGGCTGTCCCGTGTGCTGCGACAGTATCTGGTTGAGCCGCTCACGTGTGCGCAGCAGCTCGCGGGCGTGGATGTCGATATCCGTCGTCTGGCCGCCCAACCCCTGCACCCACGGCTGGTGAATGAGGATGCGGGAATTCGGCAGCGAGTACCGCTTGCCCTTCGCTCCCGCGGCCAGCAGCACCGCCGCCACCGACGCCGCCTGACCGATGCAGTAGGTCGCGACGTCCGGTTTGATGAACTGCATCGTGTCGTAGATCGCCATCCCGGCCGTCACGACGCCGCCGGGGCTGTTGATGTAGAGCAGGATGTCGCGATCCGGGTCCTCGGCCTCGAGGAAGAGCATCTGCGCGATGACGAGATTGGCGACGTTGTCGTCGATCGGCGTCCCGATGAAGATGATGCTGTCCTTCAGCAGGCGCGAAAAGATGTCGTAAGCCCGCTCCCCGCGGTTGGTCTGCTCGACCACCATCGGGATGAGCTGCGAATAAGAAGAGTGACCCATGCAGACTCGCCATGCGCACCTCGTCCGCGTGAGCCGGCCCACGCGCAGGGCGCCGAAAAACGTGTGAATTGCTGGGGATGACCGGGTGGGTTGTCTTACGTTTGTACGATTGTAGCACGCGACAGGATGAAATCAATCGCCTTCTCCCGCCGCAGCCCCGCGTACACCCGGCTGATGCCCCCCTCTTTTTCGAGCCGCGCGCGCACCGCCGCCGGCGTCCGGCCGGTCCGTTCGGCGTACCGCGCGATTTCCGCCTCGACCTCCTCGTCTGACACGCTCAGGTTCTCGCGCCGCGCGATCTCGTCGAGCACCAGCGCGCCGCGCACCGCTTCGGACGCGGCCTCGCGCTGCCGCTCGCGGAAATCCTCCCAGTTGATGTTGGCGCGCATCGGGTCGATCTGCTGTTCGATCAGGCGCCGCACGAACTCTTCGACCCGGCGATCGATCTCGCGATCGACGAGCGCCGCCGGCACGTCGAACGCCACGCGCCCGGCGAGCTGCTTCATGAGATCCGCCCGCAGCTCGCGCTCGGACTCGTGCCGCCCTTCGTGCTCGAGATCCTCGCGCACGCGCCGGCGCAGCGCGTCGAGCGATTCGAATTCTCCGAGGTCCTTCGCGAACTCGTCGTCGAGCTCCGGCGCGACGCGCTTGCGCACGCTCTTGATCGAGACGTCGTAGGTCACGGTCGTCCCCGCGAGCTCCTTGACCGTGTAGTCGTCCGGGTACGTCACGTCGAAGGTCTTCTCGGCACCCGCCATCAATCCCGTGAGCTGCCGATCGAACCCCGGCGGGTTTGCCGCCGCGCCGATATCGACCGTCACGTTCTCGTGCCGATCCGTCTGCGGCTTGTCGTCGCCTTCCGCGGGCGGCGCGGTGCGGACGAGATCCATCACCACGGAATCGCCGGGCTTCACGCCGCGGTCCTCGACCGGCTCGTACCGCGCCGCGCGCTCGCGCAGCCGCCCCAGCGCCTCTTCGACCGCGGCGTCGTTCACGCGCGTCGCCGCGCGCCGCAGCGACAGCGACGCGAGGTCTCCCGGATTGATCGGCGGCACCGTCTCGAATGTCGCCGTGAACTTCAACGGCTGCCCCTCTTCGACGACCACGTCGCGGATGTCGGGCGTGTCCACCGGCTCCACGCCGCGCTCGCGCAGCGCTTCGTCCACGGCGCGCGGAATCAACCCGTGCGCGACGTCGTGGAGGATCTGATCGCGAAAGCGCTGCCGGACGATCTTCGCCGGAACCTTGCCGGGGCGGAACCCCGGAATCCGCGCCGCCTTGCTGTAGTCCTTCGAGACCTTGTCGATCTCCGCGTCGACGACTGTGCTCGGGATTTCGACCACGAGATTTTTCCGCGTGTCGCTGACGTCTATGAACTCGGTCTTCATCAATGGTTATCGGGAGTGCCGCAGAGGAGGACAGTCCCTGTTTTTCACGGAATGTCGCAGAAAAAGATGGTGAGCTGGCTTGCCTAGCCGAAGCTCGCGTCAGCGTCGGTTCGCGCGAGCGAAGGCTGGTGCGAAAGGGGGGAGTCGAACCCCCAACAGCCTTTCGGCTACCGGATCCTAAGTCCGGCGCGTCTGCCAGTTCCGCCACTTTCGCCCTTCGACTCCTCGAGCCGAACGGCCAACAGTCTAGCGTAACACGGCGTCCGAGGACCGATGACCGAGTACCGCGACGGATCTGCGGATGGTCTTCGCGTATCCCTGCCTGCTGCCGGCTCGTGTGGCTCGACGGCGCGTAGCAACCGTAGCGCTCCAAGACGCGCCGTCATGTTCCCTTCGGCGTCCCTCTCCTTTTTCCTGTCCTTTTTTTAGATCCGTCTCATCGACGCGCTGGCGCACTTCCTGCACTTTCCATCCGTCCTATTGTGCCTGGTCCCCAGCAAGGCAGGAGGAGGATCACACTCATGAAACGCGTGTTCACGGCAGCATTGGTGGCATCCGCGTTCGCCGTCGGGGTGGCGGCGCGGACGCCTCCGCAGTACCCGCCAGCGTCGCAGCCGGAGAAGAGGGCTCCGGCGGCGAAACACAGCTCGACCGCGGGCCGCAGCGTGACGTTGACCGGCTGCTTGCGCGAAGGCGCGACGTCCGGCACCTTCGCGCTCTCGAACGTGCAGTGGGATCGCGGCGGCAGCCGCACCAGCGGCACGAGCGGCAGGGCGCCCAAAGGCGGCGCGGCCGGAAGCGACACCGTCCAGTTGACGCCGTCCGCCAACGTCGATCTGAAACCGCACGTCGGTCACAAGATCGAAGTGACCGGCACCACGACGTCGGCCGCGGGCACGACCGGCAAAACGCCGGGCGACGCGAAGAGCCCGCGCATGACGCCGCCGGGCAGCGAGAACCCGACGACGGCGTCGCAGCCGGAAAGCAATCCGAGCACGCAGGCGTCGAACAACAGGCGGGCGAAGCCGAGCCGCACCGGCAAGGGCGCGACGACGGCCAACACGACCGGCGGCGCACGCACCGTCACGGTGACGTCGATCAAGATGATTTCGGAGACTTGCGGGAATTAGAAGGCAGAAGGCAGAAGGCAGAAAGCCGCGGCCAGCTGGCTCGACGGCCGTTGTGTGTACTTCGCCTCGATCCTCGGTCAACGGTCCTCGGAGAACGCATCATGGCGAGATCAATATGGAAGGGATCGATCGCGTTCGGACTCGTGAACATTCCGGTGGAGGTGTATAGCGCCGTCCGCGATCACCGGCCGAAGTTCCGCCTGCTGCATGCGAAGGACGAGTCTCCCGTCCAGTACGAGCGCGTGTGTCAGGAGGAAGGCAAGCCTGTCGCGTGGGAGGATCTCGTCAAGGGCTACGAATACGCGAAAGGCCAGTTCGTCGTCCTCACCAAGGAGGATTTCAAGACCGCGGCGCTCGAGAAGACGAAGACCGTGGACATCCTCGACTTCGTCGACCCCGGCGGCGTCGACGAGCGGTATTTCGAGACGCCGTACTATCTGCTGCCGGGGAAAGGCGCGGAGCGCGCGTACGTGCTGCTGCGCGACGCGCTGCGCGAGACGGGCAAGATGGGGGTCGCCAAGATGATCCTGCGCGACACGCAGCATCTCTGCGCCGTCGAGGCGATCGAGGACGCGCTCGTCCTCACGATGATGCGCTTCTCGGACGAACTGGCGGATCTCGCCGAGTTCAACTTCCCGCACAAGGAAGATGTGCGGCCGGCCGAACTCAAAATGGCACAGCAGCTGATCGGCAACCTCACCTCCAAATGGGATCCCGACAAGTACACGGACGAATACACAGAAAACCTGATGCGGGTGATCCAGGCGAAAATGAAGGGCCGCAAGCCGCACCTGAAAGAAGAGCGGGTGCCCCGGGAGGCGGAAGTGGTGGACCTCATGGCGCGGCTGCGCGCCAGCCTCGAGGGGAAGGGAGTGAAGGGACGCGCGCGGCGTGAACCCGCCGAGCGGGGGACGGCGTCCAAACATCGCAGGCCCGTTCGAAAGACCGCCTGAGGAGGCCCGTCATGCCCGTGGCCGCGACCGAGCGCACGCTCGCGCTCGAGTGGTACCGCCGCAACCGCGAACGTTCGCGGACCATCTTCGATCTGATCGACCCCTCCGCGTATTACAGCCGCCCGATTGCGCTGCGCAATCCGATCGTCTTTTACGAGGGGCATTTGCCGGCGTTCAGCGTGATCGCGTTCCTGGAGCGCGGGCTCGGCCGTCCGCCGGTCGATCGCGAGCGGCAGGCGCTCTTCGCCCGCGGGATCGACCCCGCGTCGGAGGCGACGGCGGTCCCGCGCAGCGGCGCGTCCACGCACTGGCCGTCGCGCGACGAGGTGCTGCGCTTCGCGCGCGCGTGCGACGACGCCGTCATGGACGCGATCGAACGGGCACCGCTGGCGGCCGAAGGTCTGTATACCGCCCTGGAGCACGAGGCGATGCACCAGGAGACGCTGCTGTACATGTGGCACCGCGTCCCGTATGCGCAGAAGCGGGGTCCTCGACTTCCGCCTGAAGGCGGAAGCCACGAATATTCGACCAAAGACTCGTGGCTTCCGCCTTCAGGCGGAAGGATCAGCATCCCGGCCGGGACGGCGACGCTGGGCGCGCGGCGCCCTTCGACAGGCTCAGGGCAGGGCCCTTCGACAAGCTCAGGGCAGGGCCCTTCGACTGGCTCAGGCCACGCCGGCGGCGTCGTGTTCGGCTGGGACAACGAATTCGACGAGCATCGCGCGGACGTGCCGGCCTTCGAGATCGACGCGCACAACGTGACGAACCAGGACTTCCTCGCGTTCGTCGAGGCGGGCGGATACGACCGGCGCGACTTGTGGCATGACCGGGCGTGGGCGTGGCTGCAGCAGGACGGCGTGCGTCATCCGGCCTTCTGGGTCCGTCGCGATGACGCGTGGTTCTGGCGCGGCATGTTCGCCGAATATCCGCTGCCGCCGTCGTGGCCGGTGTACGTGAGCCACGCCGAGGCGACGGCGTATGCCCGCTGGAAGGGGCGCCGGCTGATGACGGAGCCCGAGTTCCATCGCGCGGCGTACGGCACGCCGTCGGGCGAGGAGCGCGAGCAGCCGTGGGGAGACGCGCCGGCCGACGCGACGCGCGCCAACATCGACTTTCACTCGTGGGAGCCGATGCCCGTGGGATCGTTCCCCGCCGGCGCGAGCGCGTGGGGCGTGCACGATCTCGTCGGCAACGGATGGGAGTGGACGTCGACGGTCTTCGCGCCGTTTCCAGGCTTCCGCCCGATGCGATCGTATCCGGAGTATTCCGCCGAGTTCTTCGACGGCGAGCACTACGTGATGAAGGGAGCGTCGCCGGCGACCGCGCGCGAGCTGGTCCGCCGCAGCTTCCGCAACTGGTTCCGTCCGAACTATCCGTACGTGTATGCGACGTTCCGGACGGTCAAGGATTCGAAGTAGTTGACGAGCCGACGGCTCAACACGAAGATCCGAAGACACGAAGAACACGAAGCAAAACCTGTTCTTTTTCGTGAGCTTCGTGGCTTCGTAGCCTTCGTGTCCACCCGTGAGGGACGTGCAGTATGCTTCAAGTTAGCGACCGCCTCATCATCGACTTCGCTGCGGACGTCGCGCGCGATCTTGCGCTCACGCCGAAGCAGCTCCAGTCGAAGTATCTGTACGACGCGCTCGGGTCGAGCCTCTTCGACGCGATCTGCCATCTGCCGTGGTACCGCATCACGCGCGCCGAGCGGCGGCTCCTCGAGCAGCACGCCGCGACGGTCGTGCGCATGCTCGGCGACGATCCCGAGATCATCGAGCTGGGCTGCGGGAGCGGCGAGAAGCTGGTGATTCTCGCGGAGGCGCTGCAGGCGTCCGGCGGCCATGCGCTCGTGCACCTGATCGACATCTCGTCGCAGGCGCTCGAGCAGTCGGAGCGCCGCCTCGGCCGCCTGCAGCACGTGTCGGTCGTCGGTCATCGCGACACGTATGAAGTCGGGCTGCGACGCGCGGCCGCGGCGCGGGATCCGGGCGCGCGGATGCTCGTGCTGCTGCTCGGATCGAACATCGGCAACTTCGATGCGCCCGCCGCCGACGAATTCCTGCGCGGCATTCGCGGCGCGTTGGCGCCGGGAGACTTCCTGCTGCTCGGCGGCGATCTCGTCAAACCGGTCGCCGATCTGCTGCTCGCCTACGACGATCCGCTCGGCGTGACCGCGGCGTTCAATCGCAACCTGCTCGTCCGGATCAACCGCGAGCTGGGGGCCACGTTCGACCTCGCGTCGTTCGATCATCGCGCGGTGTGGAACGCCGCCGCGCAGCGGATCGAGATGCATCTCGTCAGCCGCGCGGATCAGGACGTCGCGATCGAGGCTGCGGGACTTCGCGTCTCGTTCGCGCGCGGGGAACACATCTGGACGGAAAGCTCCTACAAGTATCTGCCCGAGCAGCTGGAAGCGATGGGACAGCGATCCGGCTTCGACGTCGCGCATCAGTGGATGGACCGCGACGCAGGATTCGCGCTCACGCTGTTCGAAGCGCAATGACGGTACCCGATCCCCTCTGAAGT
>QHWR01000088.1:0-504 GCA_003223835.1 Acidobacteriota bacterium
TGTGCAGCCCAACATTTCGCGTTCACCCGCGGCCGCTGAGCGAGAGCCGCGGCCGACGGCTGCAACGCGGTGATTCTTATTCAGGCCTCCCCCTGCTCCTACTGATTGCCAGTAGGCTGCCGCAGGGACAAAGCGCGCAACCGCGCAGGAGGAGGACCGATGCGATTCTACAACCGCCAGCACCGTCACTATTGCGGAATCGATCTCCACGTGAAGACCATGTACGTCTGCATTCGCGACGCCGCCGGCCAGGTGCTCGTGCACCGCAACGTGCAATCGAGCCCCGAGGCGTTCCTCGAGATCGTCGCACCGTACCGGGAGGATCTGGTCGTTGCGGCCGAGTGCACGTTCACCTGGTACTGGCTCGCGGACCTCTGCGCCGCTGAAGGCATCGCCTTCGTGCTGGGCCACGCGCTGGCGATGAAAGCGATCCACGGCGGAAAAGCGAAGAACGATAAGCTCGACTCGTTCAAGATCGCGAGCCTCCTGCGCGGCGGGTTGCTC
>QHWR01000088.1:524-14062 GCA_003223835.1 Acidobacteriota bacterium
GCGGGACCTCCTTCGGCGTCGGCTCCATCTGGTGCGGAAACGCGGCCAACTGTTGGCGCACATTCAGAATACGCAGGCGCAATACAACCTGCCGGCCTTCGGCCGGCGCTTGGCCTATCCGGCCAATCGTGACGGCGTCGCCGAACATTTTCCCGACCCCAGCGTGCGGAAGAGCATTGAAGTCGATCTGGCGCTGCTGGGCCGCTACGACACCCTGATCACCGACCTCGAGCTCACGATTGTCCGCGAGGCCAAACGCCACGACGCCGACGCGTTCCACCGTCTGCGATCAGTGCCGGGCATTGGGAAGGTCTTGGCGCTGACGATCCTCTACGAAATCCACAACGTGACGCGCTTCGATCGCGTCCAGGAGTTTGCGTCCTACGCACGCCTCGTGAAGGGCAAGAAGCAGTCGGGCGGCAAGACCCTCGGCACCAGTGGCGGGAAGATGGGGAATGTCCATCTCAAATGGGCCTTCTCCGAAGCGGCGGTGCTCTTTCTCTGTCGCAACGCCGAGGGGAAGAGACTCCTCGCCCAGATCCAGAAGAAGCACGGGAAGGGCAAAGCGCTGTCGATCCTCGCTCACAAGATCGGGCGGGCCGTCTACTACATGCTGGCCCGAGGCACGGTCTTTTCGATGGAGAAGTTTCTCCACGCGTCGCGCGGAGGCAAGCGGAGAAGAGAGCTGGTGAGCCAGACGTCTAACTCGAGCCACGGGACCGAGCTCGCGGAGATCGTACCGCGCCGTGCGCCACAGAGCGCCGCGAGGCCGTCGATCATGAGCCAGAGGTCCGGCAGCGACATGCGTTGATGGGACGCCGGCTCTCTTCCCGATGATTCATCGCGTTCACTCGATGCGCGGCACCTCCCCCGAGCCTGGAGACAACGGACTCGCCACACGGCGACGTCGCTCGTCATGAGGAGGCCGGTATGAGGGCCAGAATGAGTTTCAGGACGTCCTCCGCCTTGAGAACAATCTCACCGTTCTATCTGTGCGACCGAGCGCTACGATGGCGCCACTGCGAATTAGCGACACCTGGACCTCCGACCGCGCGATTATCGGCCCCTTCGCATCCTGCCGGTAGACGAAGAACGTGATTTCTGATGGCGCGCTTGCCTTTGCCCGACCCTGCGCCATGGCGATGCCTGGAACCAGTAAGAGAAGAGTGCGCAAAGCATCAGGAGCGCCGGGTTGCGATAGCTGCCCTTGTCTCCGAGGGCGCCGCACCGCAACTCAGCGTGCGGCGGAAGGACAACCGGATCAAGACAGCCAACCGCCGTGCTCCGTGTTACGCCAATGTCACGATTAAGTTGTTGATGGAACTGGGATTAGAACCGGACAGACGGTGGTTCCAGAAACGAAGAAGCTGCAGCACTAATGCTGCAGCATCTTTTCCTTCTAAGTCGTTGATTTGATTGGCGGGGCCGACGAGACTCGAACTCGCGACCTCCGGCGTGACAGGCCGGCGTTCTAACCAGCTGAACTACGACCCCGCTTGACGAATGCTGAATGTCGAATGCCGAATGTCGAAAACGCCCGATGCCGATCGCTTTCGGCATTCAGCCTTCGTCATTCGGCATTTCCTGTCGCTCGCGTGCCCGCGCGCCGTCGCTCGCCGCGGGCGAGCGAAGGCGTGGGCGGTACAGGATTCGAACCTGTGACAGCCGGCGTGTAAAACCGGTGCTCTACCACTGAGCTAACCGCCCGGCACGGCCGCCGACAGGTCTACCAAACGATTGATTATAGGGCCTTCCACGCGAGCAGCGCAAGCGCGGCGAGCAGGCCGGCGACGGCGCGATACTCGCGATTCGCGATCGCGCGGCCGACGCTGAAGCGGCGCGCGACCGGCTCGGACGCGCCGCGGCGATACGCGGGGTATTCGCCGCCGAACTTTTCCGTGAGGTCCGCCTCTTCGCTGCGGATTGCCGCCGTCAGCGTGACCGCGAGATACAGCGCAATCAACGTAGCGACGGTCCAGGACGCGGACACGATCGCGGCGCCCGCCCCGATAATCGTCGAGCCGACATACAACGGGTGCCGCGCGATCCGATAAGGACCCGAGCGCGTGACCTCGCGTCCTTTCTCGAGGTGCCCCGCCGCCCAGACGCGCACCGCTTCCCCCGCAATCGCGACGACCCCGCCGATGACGAGCGATCGCCGCGTGGGCTGCGCGAGCCACAACGCGATGCCCGCCGAGATGAATCCGATCGCCACCCGCCGTCGCGCGATCCCGCGCGCGATCTCAGCCACCAACGCCCCGCAGCCCGAGCCGGTGCTGGACGGCGGCGGACACTTCCGCCACGGTCACGCCCCCGAGGCACCACTCGCGTTCGTGGCACCAGCGATCGTAATGGCAGCCGCAGCGATCGAAGCGCGACACGACGACATCCGCCGCGGACCACGGGCCGTTGCGAGCCGGATCGGTCGGACCGAACACGCTCACGGTCGGCGTCCCGACCGCCGTCGCGATGTGCAGCGGACCGGTATCTCCGGAGACGACGAGCGCCGCCTCGCGCGAGAACGCGACCAGGTCGGCGACACCGGTCCGCGGCGCGACGCGCGCCGCCCCTTCCGAGGCCGCTGCCACCGCCGCCGCGACCTCCTCTTCACCCGGCCCCCAGACGACGACCGCGGTCATCCCGCAGACGTCGCCGAGAAACCGCGCGAGCGATCCGAAGCGGTCCGGCGGCCATCGTTTGTTCGGCCAGGCGGCGCCGGGATTGATCAACGCGAACGGCCTGCCGCCGATCTCGTCACGCAGCCGCCCCAGCGCCGCCGACTCCACCGGTCCGAGCGGAAACCGAATCTCCTCGTCCTCCACGCCGACCGCGCGCAGCAGGCGCAGGTTCTTGCGGATGACGTGGGCCGCGTCGGCCGCTTCCGCGCTCGAGTAAAAGGGACGCGCCGTCTTCTCGCGGAGATGCCAGATCGAGAAGCCGACGACGCGCGCGGCGCCCGATCCGCGCGCGAGCACGGCGGACTTGAGCAAGCCCTGCATGTCGAGCGCGACGTCGTACCGCACGGCGCGCACCGCGCGCAGCGCCTCCGTCCATCCGCCGACCGTCGCGCGCTCGATGGTGACGACCCGATCGATGACGGTCACGAGATCGACGATCTCGCGGTGCTTCGCCTCGACGAGCCAGTCGATGCGGGCGGAGGGAAACGCGCGCCGCAGCGCCGCCGCGGCGGGAATCGCGTGGACGACGTCGCCCAGCGCGCCGAGCCGGACGATCAGGAGGTTCATCGCGCCGGCCCGCCGGAGCGGTCAGGTCCGCGCTGGATGCGCGCGAGCAGATCGCGCGTCGAGTGGTCCTTCGGATCGCCGACGATCGCAATCCGTCCGCCGTAGCCGAGGACGGTCTCGCGCTCGGGGACGGACTCGGCGGTGTAATCCGTCCCCTTGCAGTGCACGTCGGGACGGAGCGCGAGCAGCAGGGGGGTCACGTCCGGTTCGCCGAACACCGTCACGTACGAGACGCCGCGGAGCGCCGCGACGATCTCGGCGCGATCCGCCGCGCCCATGATCGGACGGCCCCGGCCCTTCAACGTTGAAACCGATCCGTCGCCGTTGACCGCGACGACGAGGCGATCGGCTTCGCGCGCGGCCGCCTGCAGGTAGCGAACGTGTCCGACGTGCAGCAGGTCGAAGCAGCCGTTGGCAAGCGCGATCGTGCGGCCGGCGGCGCGGTCGGCCGCGACGCGCGCCACGAGCGCCGCTCGATCGAGGACGATGCCCAAATAGTCCCTCGTCCCTAGTCCCTGGTCCCGGGTCCCTGGTCCCGGGTCCCTGGTCCCGGGTCCCTGGTCCCGGGTCCCTGGTCCCCGGTCCCTGGTCCCCGGTCCCTCGTCCCCGGTCCCTCGTCCCCGGTCCCCGGTCCCTCGTCCCCGGTCCCCGGTCCCGCGTCGTGCGTCGTCATTCCGCGTCGATCGTGACGGCCTGGCGCAGCTCGTCGGCGCATACCGTCGCGGTGCCGCGCTTCATCACCACGAGCCCGCCCGAATAATTGGCGAGGCTGGCCGCCTCGAAAAACGTCGCCCCCGCCGCGAGCGCCAGCGTCATCGTCGCGATCACCGTGTCGCCCGCGCCGGTGACGTCCGAGATCTGGTCGGACCCGAAGATCGGAATGTGCACGGTCGGGCACTCCGGCTCGAAGAGCGCCATGCCCCGGCTGCCGCGCGTGACGAGCACCGCGCGCGCCCGCGTCCGCTGCAGGAGCGCGCGGCCGGCGCGCTCGAGCACGCGGCGGTTGTCGCCGATCCGGATCCCCATCGCCTGCTCGACTTCCGATTCGTTCGGCGTGCACGCCGTCATCGCGCGGAACCGCAGCAGCGCGTACCGGGAATCGACGAGCACCGGCGCCCCCTTCCGCAGCCGCTCGCGGGCGTGGGCGATCAGCGCGGGCGTGACGAGGCCGCTGCCGTAGTCGGAGACGAGCAGCGCGTCGCACCGCGGCAGCGCGGCGAGCACGCGCGCTTCGAAGGCCTGGCTCGCCCCTTCGTCCGCCGTCGCCGCGGCCGCGCGATCGATGCGGACGACCTGTTGCTTCGCCGAATGGATGCCGCCCGCGAGGATGCGCGTCTTCGTCGGCGTCGGATACGCCGCGGGCCGCACGATGCGCGTGACGTCCACGCGGTTCCCTTTGAGCACGTCCACGAGGCGGCGGCCCGTTTCGTCCCGCCCCGCAATCCCGATCGCGCGCGCCGAGCCGCCGAGCGCGGCGACGTTGTTCGCGGCGTTGCCCGCGCCCCCCGGCACGATCTCCGTCGAGTCGTAGTTGAGGATGAGGACCGGCGCTTCGCGCGAGACGCGCGCGATCTGCCCGTAGATGAATTCGTCCGCGATCAGGTCGCCGGCGACGACGATGCGCTGCGACGCGAACGCGTCGATCAGCCCCAGCAGGCGGCCCGCATCCGGACGGTCGGCGCGAACGTTCACGACGCGCGCAGGATCCAGGACGCCGCTTCCATCAGGTTGTCCACGATGATCTCCGGCCTGACGCCGGGCGCCGGCGCCGCCTCTTCGGTGCGCCCGTATCCGGTGCGCACCAGCACCCCGCGCGACCCGACGGCCTGTCCCGCCTCGAGGTCGTGCCAGCGATCGCCGACGACGAACGAGCGCGCGAGATCGATCTGCAGGTCCCCGGCCGCGCGCCGCAGCATGCCCGGCTGCGGCTTGCGGCAGTCGCACGCGCGGCGGTAGGCCTCGACGGTCGCCTCGGGATGGTGCGGGCAGTAGTAGAACCCATCCACGTGCGCGCCGCCCGCCTCGAGCCGCTCCCGCACGTGGCGGTGCGCGTCGGCCACGAACGCCTCCTGGAAGATGCCGCGCGCGACGCCGGCCTGGTTCGTCACGACGACGACGGCGAACCCCGCGCGGTTGAGCACCCGCACGGCGTCCACGCTCCACGGATAGAACACGAGCCGCTCCAGCCGGTCCAGATAGCCCGCTTCTTCTATTAATGTGCCGTCGCGATCCAGAAAAACAGCGCGCTTAGCCACGGACCATCAGCCACGGATTACACCGAGCCATACGATCTTTCAGCCACGGATGACACGAATCTCACGGATCAAATGCTTTTGGCATTCCGTCTACAGCCATCGTTCCACCGATGCGAGGACGTCGTCGACTTGAATCCGCTTCATGCACCGGTGATCGATCGGGCACTCGCGCAGCAGGCACGGCCGGCAGAACACGTCTCGCTGAATCACGTCGAGGTCGGCGCTGCGCGGACCCGCCGGAGCGGTGACGCGCTCGTCCGTGGGCCCGAAGATCGCCGCCACCGGCACGCCGATCGCCGCGGCGAGGTGCATCGCGCCGGAGTCGTTCGAGACGAACGCGCGGCAGCGCGCCAGCACTCCCGCGAGCGCGCGCAGGTCCGTCCGGCCGATCAGGTTGACCACGCGCGCCCCCGCCGGCAGGGACGATTCTATCTCACGCCCGGTGCCGCGATCGTCGGACGCTCCGACGAGCACCGGGACGATTCCTCGCGCGTCGAGCCGCGCCGCGACGGCGGCGACGCGGTCCGGCGGCCACCGTTTGGCGCGGCCGTATGCGGCGCCGGGCGCGAAGCCGACGACGGGCGCATGCGCGGCGACGCCGGCGTCGGCCAGGAGCGCCTCGCCGCGCGCGCGCAGCGCCGGTGGAACCGTCACGCGCGGCGGCGTGTCGGGTGCATCGATCCCGAGCCGCCGCACCAGCTCGAGGTAGTACTGCGTCATGTGAATGCGTCCTCGCGGACGCCGCACGCCCCGCGTGAGCAGCCACCCGCGTCCACTCGTGCGGTATCCCCACCGCTCCGCGACGCCGGCGCGGCGCGCGACCCACGCGCTGCGGAACGAATTCGTGAACAGGAGGATCGCATCGGACTGAATCTCGCGGAGTTGATCGCGCTCCGTCTCGCGCGCGGCGGCGACGACCGCGTCGGGCCGCGCGTCGGTCTCCGTCGCAAACAGCGGCGCGATCGACGCGCGTGCGACGATCGTGAGATGCGCGCCGGCAAAATGGCGCCGGAGGGCGCCGAGCGCCGGCAACGCCATGACGGCATCGCCCAGCCAGTTGGGCACGCGCACGATCAGCCGCCGGACGTCAGCCACCCGCTGCTCCTCCACCTGCTCCTCCACCTACTCCTCGAATTACTCCTCCGCTCCGGCGGCCGGAAACATCCCCCGTTCGTGCTCCGCGGCCGGCCCCGAATCGCGCCAGCGGCGGTGCATCCACAGCCACAACTCCGGATACCGGCGCACGTACATCTCCAGGACGTCGGTGCACCGCTGCGTGAACTCGCGGATCGCTTCGGGATCGCCGGAGCGGGGCGGATCGACGGCGTGCTCGTAGACCATGCGGAATCGGCCGCCGGGAAGCGGCAGGGCGAACACGGGGATCACCGGCGCGCCCGTGCGCATCGCCAGCGCGGCGAGCGCCGACGTCGTGGCGGCAGGGCGATTGAAGAAGTCGACGTAGACGGCGTCCGCCGTGGCGATGTGCTGATCGATCAGGAGCGCGACGGCCTGGTTCGCGCCGAGCGCGCGCAGGACGCGGCGGATCGCGCCGCGCCGGTAGATCACCGCGTTGCCGGTCGTCGTGCGGACGCGCTCGAGCAGGTCGTGCAACAGCGGGTTGTCGAGCGGACGCGCGAGCACCGCGATGGGGTTGAGCATCAGCGCGTGCACGAGCGCGTTGATCTCCCAGAAGCCGAAGTGCCCGGTGAAGAGCAGCACGCCGCGCCCGTGCGCGTGGGCGGTCCGCACGCGGTCGTCGCCGTCGAAGTCCACGCGCGCGACCATCTCGACCGGGGTCATCGTGCTGAACTTCAGCAGGACCATCAGCAGCCGTCCGAAGTGCGCGAACATGTCGCGCGCGACCGCGCGGCATTCGCCGGCGCTCCGCAGCGGAAACGCCGCCTCGAGGTTCTCCATCGCGAGACGGCGGTGCGGGCGATCGAGCGCATGAAACGTGCGGCCGAGCAGCGAGCCCGCGCCGAGCACGGCGGTCATCGGCAGCCGTTTGAGCACCGCGCGCACCGTCATCACGCCGGCATATTCGATGCGATGCCGCAGCGTCACGCGGCGGCGCGGTTCGGTGCGGTCCGGATCGGGCGGGACGGCGATCGGTTCGTCAGTCACGCTCGTTCTCGCGCGCCCTCGCCACCGCGTCCAGCAGCCAGGCTTCGAACCCGTCGGCGGGCTCCACGCTCATCACGAGCGGGGCCCACGCGAGCGCGAGCGGAAACGGCCGGAACGGCAGCAGCCTGACCAGATCCTTCTCCGTGGTGACGACGAGATCCGCGCCTTCGGCGCGCGCCTCGTCGAAGATCCACGCGACGTCGCGCGCCGAGTACGGATGATGATCGCGAAACGTGAGCGCGCGCGCGACCGGCCACCCGGCGCGCTGCAGATCGTCGACGAAGCGCGCGGGGCGGGCGATCCCCGCGACGGCCAACACCGTTCCGCGGTCGGGCGCGGCGGGCGCACCGTACGGTTCGACCAGGCGCGGCGCGTCCAGCCTCCGGCGCGCCCGCCAGACCGGACACCCCGGCGCCAGCGGCCGCACGTCGCCGTCGTCGACCTGAATGATGGCATCGGCGGAGCGCATCGCGGCGAGCGGCTCACGCAGGCGTCCGGATGGAAGCGTGCGCGGATCGCGCAGATCGTCGGCCGACACGATCACGAGGTCGACGTCGCGCTGGATCGCGAAATGCTGGAACCCGTCGTCGAGCAGGTGGACGGTGCTGCCGAAATGACGCTCCGCGAGGCGCCCGGCGACGTAGCGATCGCCGCTCACGAGGACCGAGACGCCGGCGAGCTGCCGCGCGAGCATCAGCGGCTCGTCGCCGCCGCGATCGACGTCCGCGCGGATGCCGGAGGGATCGCGAACGACGACCACACCGTCGTCAGGATGCCGCCGCCCGTAGCCGCGGCTCAGGATCGACGGCCGTTCGCCGGCCGCGAGCAGCCGCGCCGCAATCCAGGCGACGAGCGGCGTCTTGCCGCGGCCGCCGACAGCAAGATTGCCGATGCTGATGACCGGCCGCGAAAGGCGCCGCCGTTTCTCCGGATGCCTCGCGTAATGATGTCGGCGGTAGCTTGCGGCAGCGGCGTACACGCGGGAGATCATGACAAGGCAGAAGGCAGCCTTCTACCTTCTGCCGTCTCCACCGTCAGTGTACAACCCTGAACGGACGCACGTTGCCGGGATTCTGCGGCGGCAGGAGCTGCGCGATGGCGGACATCGTTTTGCCGCGCGCGCCGCGATTTGCCTCGACGAGCGCGCGGGCGGCGGCGCCGAGCCGGGCGCGGCGGACGGGATCGCCGAGCAGCTCGAGCAGCGCGGTCTCGAGCTCGCGGGCGTTGCGGACCTGGATCGCCGCTTCGTGATCGAGAAACGCCCCCGCGATCTCCGCGAAGTTCTGCATGTACGGTCCGAACACGATCGGCTTGCCGAACACCGCCGGTTCGAGGATGTTGTGCCCGCCCTGATCCACGAGGCTGCCGCCGACGAAGACCGCGGTCGCGATCTGATAGAGCTGCGCCAGCTCGCCGATCGTGTCCAGGACCACGACGTCCTGCCGCGGCTCGGCGTCCACCGGCAGCTCGGTGCGCCGCGCGACCCTCCATCCCCCCCGGCGCGCGAGCTGCTCGACTTCGTCGAATCGTTCGGGCTTGCGCGGCGCGATCACCAGCAGCGCGTCCGGCAGGCGCGCGCGAATCCGCTGGAACGCTTCGAGCACGGGCTGCTCCTCTCCCTTTAGCGTGCTCGCGGCGATGATGACGGGACGCTCCGGCGTCACGCGGAAGTAGCGCAGGACGCGATTGCGGCCGCGATCGGGCGTCGCCCCGGGAATCTCGAGCGAGTCGAATTTCAAGCTGCCGGTCACGACCACGCGCTCGGCTGGCGCCCCGATGTCGATGATGCGCCGCGCCGACTCCTCCCCCTGCATGCAGAAGCGATCGACGTTCGTGAGCACACGCCGGAAGAACGGCCGCCCGAGGCGATACCGTGGATAGGATCGTGAGGAGATCCGTCCGTTGACGAGCAGCGTCTTCGCCCCTGCCCTGCGGCACGCGCGGAGAAGGTTCGGCCAGATCTCCGTTTCCATCATGATGAACAGGCGCGGCTGCACGAGGCGCAGCGTCCGGTTCACGGTGAAACCGAGATCGAACGGAAAATAAAACACTTCGTCGATGTACTGCAGGCTGTTGCGCGCAATCTGCTGCCCCGTCATCGTCGTCGTCGAAAGGAAGAGGCGAAGACGCGGGTAGCGTTCCTTCAGCTCGGGCAGCAGCGCGCGCGCCGTGAGGACCTCGCCTACCGAGACCGCATGAATCCAGATCGACTCGTCGCCGTCGAGGTTGAAGGAGATCGGCAGGTAGCCGAAGCGCTGGCGGAGACTGCCGATGTACTTGCGATACCGAACGGCCTGCCATGCGAGGTACGGCGACACCACGACGAAGAACGTCACGATGAGGACGCTGTAGAGCGCGTACATGACGGAATCGCGTTTACTCTAGCTGCGGTTTGACCGGGGCGCAAGCCACTCACTAGAATCGATCTTTTGGTTCGGTCGAGGCCTCGAAGCAAGGCGGAGGGCATCGCGGAGTTGGCCCTTGCCGCGCGATCCGGACCCGCGAACACTTCGAGCGAAGCGCCTGCGGCCCGAGCGAGGCGCGCCGTCGACGCGCGAGAGCGAGCGGGGGTGGGGCCCCGCGAGCAAAGAAGAGGATAAGATGGCCATCAAAGTCGGCATCAACGGGTTCGGCCGCATCGGCCGCAACATCATGCGCGCGGCGCTCGGATCGAAGGACCTCGACTTCGTCGCGGTCAACGACCTGACCAACGCCGCCACGCTCGCGCACCTGCTCAAATACGACTCGATCCTCGGCAACCTGAAAGGGGACATTTCGGCGAAAGGCGACCGGATCACCGTTGACGGCGACGAGTTCCAGGTCCTGTCGGTGAAAGATCCCGCGCAGCTCCCGTGGAAGGATCTCGGGGTCGACGTCGTGTTCGAGTCCACCGGGCTCTTCACCGATCGCGACAACGCCGCGAAACACCTCGCGGCCGGCGCGAAGAAGGTCGTCATCACGGCGCCGGCGAAGAAGCCCGACATCACGCTCGTGCTCGGCGTCAACGCCGACAAGTACGACCCGTCGAAGCACCACATCATCTCGAACGCCTCGTGCACGACGAACTGCCTCGCGCCCGCCGCGAAGGTGCTGCACGAGCGCTTCGGCATCCGCAAAGGCTGGATGACGACGGTGCACTCGTACACCAACGATCAGCAGCTGCTCGATCTGCCGCACAAAGATCTGCGGCGCGCGCGCGCTGCGGCGCTGTCGATCATTCCGACGACGACGGGCGCGGCGGTCGCGGTTGGTGAGGTGCTGCCGGAGCTGAAGGGACGGCTCGACGGCATTTCGCTGCGCGTGCCGACGCCGAACGTCTCGATCGTGGATCTGGCGGCGATCGTCGACAAGAAGACGACGGATGCGGAGGTCAACGCGGCGTTCAAAGACGCCGCCAACGGTCCGCTGAAGGGCATCCTCGAATGCATCGATGCGCCGCTGGTGTCGGTCGACTTCAGGGGCAACGCGCATTCGTCGTCGGTGGACATGCCGTACACGAAGGTGATGGACGGCGACTTCGTGAAGGTCCTGGCCTGGTACGATAACGAGTGGGGCTACTCGAATCGCTGCGTCGATCTGGTCCGTCACCTGATAAAGAAGGGCCTCTAGCCTGGTGGCGAAGCGCAGCATCAAGGACGTCGCGCTCGATGGGCGGCGGGTGTTGATCCGCGTCGACTTCAACGTCCCGATCAAGAACGGCGCGATCACGGACGACACGCGGATCCGCGCGTCGCTGCCGACGATTCAGTACGCGCTGGATCATGGGGCGGCGCCGGTCATCCTTTGCTCGCACCTCGGACGTCCCAAAGGCAAACCGGACCCGGAATTCTCGCTGAAACCAGTGGCGGCGCGACTCTCCGATCTGCTGGGACGGCGCGTCGTGTTCGCGGAGGACTGCATCGGCGAGCCGGCGCGCACGGCGGTCGGGCAGTCGGGACGCGGCGCCGTCGTGCTGCTCGAAAACCTGCGGTTCCATCCCGAGGAGGAGAAGAACGATCCGAAGTTCGCGGCGGCGCTCGCGTCGCTCGCGGACGTCTACGTGAACGACGCGTTCGGGTCGGCGCACCGCGCGCACGCGTCGACCGAAGGGATCGTGCGCCACGTGAAGGAGTCGGCCGCAGGGCTGCTGATGATCGCCGAGATCGAGCATCTCGGCCGCGTGCTCGAACGTCCGGATCGTCCGTTCGTCGCCGTGCTCGGGGGCGCGAAGGTGTCGGACAAGCTCGAAGTCATCGAGAATCTCATCCCGCGCGTGGACGCGCTGCTGATCGGCGGCGCGATGGCGTACACCTTCTTCAAGAGCCGGGGGCTGCCGGTCGGCGCGTCGCTCGTCGAAGACCAGCTGGTCGACGCAGCGCGCGAGATCGAGACGCGCGCCAAGGCGCGCAGCCTGCGGGTCGAGCTGCCGGCGGATCACGTCGTCGCGCCCGCAAGCGCGCTCAAGGGCGAGAAGGTCGCGAGCGAGGTGCTCGCCGTCGGCGACCCCGCGATCGGCGATCGCGCCGGCCTGGACATCGGGCCAAAGACGATCGGCACCTTCCGGGGCGTCATCGCGGGCGCGAAGACCGTCGTCTGGAACGGTCCCATGGGCGTGTTCGAGATCGACGCGTTCGCGAAGGGAACGATCGAGGTGGCCAAAGCGGTCGCGGCCATCAACGGGACCAGCGTGATCGGCGGCGGCGACTCGATCGCGGCGGTCGCCAAGGCGGGCGTCACGGATCGGATCACGCACATTTCGACCGGCGGCGGGGCCTCGCTCGAGTTCCTCGCCGGCCGCGAGCTTCCGGGGGTTGCGGCGCTGCCGGACAAGCCGTGAGTTGTGAGGTGCTGACGGTGCTAACAGTGCTAGGGTGCTAACGGTGCTGGTGCCAAGGGTGCTATGAGTGCTGAGGGTGCTGGTGCTATGGTGCTGAGGGCACGCTGACAGCACCATTTAGCACGGCACCGTCAGCACGGCACCGTTAGCATTGTTAGCACCCTTGGCACCAGCACCGTTGGCACCTGTAGCACCGTTAGCACCCTTAGCACCGCGTAATCGCTATGCGAACGCCTTTCATCGCCGCCAACTGGAAGATGTACAAGACCGTCCACGAGGCGGTCGTGTTCGTGAAGGAGTTCCGGAAGCTGGTGCAGGACGTGTCGGACGTCGAGATCGTCGTCGCGCCGCCGTTCACGGCGGTCCACGCCGTGGCGGAAGCGGCGCGCAGCTCGAACGTCGGCGTCGCGGGACAGGACCTGCACTGGGAGCGCGAGGGCGCGTTCACCGGCGCGGTCAGCGCGGGGATGCTCAAGGAAGCGGGCGCCGAGTACGTCATCATCGGGCACTCCGAGCGGCGGCGGCTGTTCGGCGAGACGGACGCCACGGTCAATCGCAAGCTCGTCGCGGCGATCGGCGCGCAGCTCACCCCCATCGTCTGCATCGGCGAGACGCTGGATGAGCGCGAGCGCAACGAGACGCTGCCGGTGCTCGATCGGCAGATCAAGCAGGGGCTGGACGGCGTGCACGCGGATCAGATCGCCGCGATGGTGATCGCGTACGAGCCGGTGTGGGCGATCGGGACGGGGCGTAACGCGACGCCCGCGCAGGCGGGCGAGGCGCACGCGCACATCCGCTCGCGGCTGCGGCAGTGGTTCGGCGGCGACGCCGCCGAGCAGTGCCACATCATCTACGGCGGCAGCGTGAAGCCGGACAATATCCGCGAGCTGTCGTCGCTCGCCGACGTGGACGGCGCGCTCGTCGGCGGCGCGAGCCTCGACGTGCGGAGCTTCCACGAGATCGTCACGAGAGGCCGCCGCGCGGCCGTCTGAGGTATAATTCGACGTTATGCTCTACTACGTGGCGGTGACGTTGTACGTCCTCGTCTGCCTGTTGCTGCTGCTCGTCGTGCTGTTGCAGCAGGGGCGCGGCGGGGAC
>QHWR01000089.1:0-13446 GCA_003223835.1 Acidobacteriota bacterium
CAGACGCACGTCGAGGAAAGCGCTATCGTGGACGGGTCGATCATCTGGCCGAACGGCTGGGTTGGCCCCGAAGCGCACGTCCGCGGTTCCATTCTCGGCCGCAACTGCCACGTCGGCAGGAACGTATCGATCGACACGCCGATCGTCGTCGGCGACAAGACCGTCATCACGGATTACAGCCGGTTATGAGCCCACATTCCTCGACCGTCGGCATCAACCCGTCGATCTTCAAGGCGTACGACGTCCGCGGGCTGTACCCGTCCGAAGTGAACGAGGACGCGGCGCGCCAGATCGGGCGCGGCTTCGTCGCGTATCTCGGCGCGCATCGGATCGCCGTCTCGCGCGACATGCGGCTGTCCTCGCCGTCGCTCGCCGCCGCTTTCATCGGCGGCGCCCGCGCGCAGGGGGCCGACGTCGTGGACTACGGCATGATGGGCACCGACATGCTGTACTTCGCCGTCGCGCGCGACGGGCACGACGGCGGCGCGCAGATCACCGCGTCGCACAACCCGAAGGAATACAACGGCATCAAGATGGTGCGGCGGGAGGCGTTCCCGCTCTCGGGGGATGCCGGCATCGGCGACATCCGCGACACGATCGCCGCCGGCACGCTGCCCGCGCCCGCGAACCAACCGGGCGGCCTCTCGACCGCGAACGTCGTCGACGACTACGCGACGCACGTGCTCTCGTTCATCGATCCGTCGATCGTGAAGCCGTTCAACGTGGTCCTCGACGCGGGCAACGGCATCGCGGGATTCGTCGCGCCGAAGCTGTTCGCGTCGCTTCCCTGCCGCGTGGACGCGTTGTGCTTCGAGGTGGACGGGACGTTCCCGAACCACGAGGCGAATCCGCTCATCGAGGAGAACCGCCGCGACATCACCGAGCGGGTCGTGCAGACGCGGGCCGACGTCGGCATCGCGTGGGACGGCGACGCGGATCGGTGTTTTTTCCTCGACGGCGCGGGGGAATTCATCGCCGGCGACTTCATCACGGCGCTGCTCGCGGAAGCGTTCCTGATCAAGCATCCGGGCGCGAAAGTCGTGTACGACGTCCGCGCCAGCTACGCCGTGAAGGACACCGTCGCGAAGTACGGCGGCACGGCGCTCATGAACCGCGTCGGCCACGCGTTCTTCAAGCGCCGGATGCGCGAGGAGAACGCCATCTTCGGCGGCGAGGTGACGGGACACTACTATTTCCGGGACAACTTCTACGCCGACAACGGCTTCATCCCGGCGCTCCTGATTCTGGAGCTGATGTCGCGGAAGGGGCGGACGCTGCGCGAGCTGCTCGCGCCGCTGCGCGAGAAGTATTTCATCTCCGGGGAAATCAACACGCGCGTCGCCGACATGCGGATCGTGCAGGAGAAGCTCGACGGCTTGTCGGCGCGTTACCAGACGGGCCGCGTGTACTCGATCGACGGCGTTTCCGCCGAATTTCCCGACTGGCACTTCAACGTGCGCGCGTCGAACACCGAGCCGATGCTGCGGTTGAACCTGGAGGCGGTGACGCGCGAACTCATGGAGCAGAAGCGGGACGAGATCCTCGCGTTCATCAGATCGTGATTGGGCAGATGCGGACGTGCTACGATCGTGGCCGCGTCGGAGATGCGGGCTTAGCATAGTGGTAATGTCCTGGCTTCCCAAGCCAGTTAGACGGGTTCGATCCCCGTAGCCCGCTCCAATTCTGATCTGGGGACTTCGTCCCCAGACCCCTTACGCGCTTCCGCCTCCGCGCGTAGCGCTACGGCGAGACCTCGCCGAAGCTCGAAGAGCGACGGCGCGCGCTCGCGGGGACGGGCTATAATCCAGCCGTTCCATGACAGCAGGCCCCGGGCACGTCGCGGAGACGGCGGCTGCCGATTTGCCGCCCGAGACGCGCGACCTCGAATTCGATCCCCAACGCGCGGCCGCGCGGAAGCGTGTCCGGCTGATCCATCTGAACACGTGGACGATCCCGGAGCTTCGGCTCGTCGGCTTCCTGCTCGTCGCGCTCGGCGCGCTGGTCCACAACGCGTTCATCCTGCACGATCTGTCGTGGATCGCCTGGGCGCGTCTCGCGGCGGCGCTCGCCGTCTACGCGGCCGCGTCCTGGTATCTCCTGTATCTCTTCTTCGCGGATCTGCTCCCGTATCTGGACCTCGGCACGGTGTTCCTCGCGGGCGACATGTGGATGCAGTCGCTCGTCATCTACTTCACGGGCGCCGAGCGAAGCTGGATGTTCTTCCTGCCGCTCTTCCGCGTCGCGGACCAGACCACCACGTCGTTCCGCCGCGCGATTGCGTTTGCGCACCTGGCGCCCCTCGCCTACGCGGCGGTGATTGCGCACGCGGTGCTGATCCAGCGCCGCGCCGTCCCGCTCGCGCCCGAAGCCGCCAAGGTGCTGTTCATCTACATCGGCAGCCTGTACATCTCGCTGACGGCGCGCACGGGTGACGTGCGGCACCGGCGCAGCGCCGCCGTCATCCGGGTGGCGCGATCGCTCATCCGCGATCTCGAGCGCAACTCGGGCGCGCTCGAGGCCTCGTCGGCGCAGCTCCACCTCGCCGTCGAACAGCAGGCGCAGCTCGCCGACGACAACGCGCGCCTCTACGCCAACGCCGAGGCGCGGGAGGCGCGGCTCGAACAGATCCTGCAGTCCACCTCGGACGGCATCATCTTCGCGGCGCCCGGCGGCCGCATCGAAACCACGAACGTGCGCGCCGGCGACCTCCTCGGCTTCGATCCGGAGGCGGTGATCGGTCAGGAGGTGTCGCGCATCCTCGGCCGGTTGTATTCCGTCGGCGACGGCGATGCGTTCCTGGTCACGCTCAAACGGCTGTTGAACGATCCCGGCCCCGGCGGGAGCGGCGATCTGCAGCAGCCCACGACCGGACGGGTGTTCCACTGGGTGGCGCGGCCGACGCGCGACACCGCCGGCGGCGCGGTCGGCCTCACCTTCACGTTCCACGACGTCACGCCGACGCGCGATCTCGTCCGGCAGCTCGAGGACAAGTCCCGGCTGCTCGAGGAAGCGCGCCGCAAGGCCGAAGACGCGAACCGCGCGAAGGGCGAGTTCCTGGCCAACGTGACCCACGAGATCCGGACGCCGCTCAGCGCCATCGTCGGGGTGACGCAGCTGCTGCTCGACGACGGCGCGTTGCCGCCGTCACACGCGGACGGGCTCCGCCGCATCAAGACCTCCGCCGAGTCCCTGCTCGTCATCATCGCCGACATTCTCGACTTCTCGAAGATCGAGTCGCGCAAGATGACGCTCGAGCGGACGCCGATGGAACTGCGCGCGGCGCTCGAGGACGTCGTCGACACCGTCCGGGCCAGCGCCGTGCGGAAGGCGCTCGCGCTCGTCCTCGAGATCGCGTCCGATGTGCCGGACGATCTGATCGGCGACGCGCTGCGGCTCCGGCAGGTGCTCCTGAACCTGCTGGGCAACGCGATCAAGTTCACCGAGCGCGGCGAGGTCCGGGTCCGCGTCGGGGTCGCGTCGCAGTTGCCCGCCGAAGTCTGCCTGCACTTCGCGATCATCGACACCGGCATCGGGATTCCGCGCGACAAGCGGGAGCTGGTGTTCGAGGCGTTCGCGCAGGCGGACGCATCGGCGGCGCGGCGGTACGGCGGCACCGGGCTCGGCCTGTCGATCTCCGCCCGGCTCGTCGAGTTGATGGGCGGCGACATCTGGGTCGAGAGCGAGGTCGGCCGCGGCTCCGCGTTCCGGTTCACGGCGCAGTTCGGCCTGCCGGCGGCGTCCACCGTCCCGGCCCCCTCTCGCCCGAGCGGCGTCCTCACCGTGCTGGTCGCCGAGGACGAGCAAGTGCATCGCGAGCTGCTCACGCGTCTGCTGCTCGCGCGCGGCCACCGCGTGATTACCGCACACAACGGCCGCGAGGCGCTCGTCGAGCTGGCGCGTCATCCGATCCAGGTCGTGCTGCTCGATCTGCAGATGCCGGAAATGGACGGGTACGAGATGGCGATTGCGGTCCGCGACTGGGAGCGCGCGTCCGGCGGCCACCTTCCGCTCATCGCGATGACGGCGTCCACGATGGCGCACGACGCGGAACGATCCGCGGCGGCGGGGATGGACGAGCTGCTCACGAAACCGATCGCGCGGGAGCGTCTCTATCGCGCCGTCGAATCGCTCGCACGCGACCGCGCGTCCGCCGCCGCGCCGCCGCCGGAGCTCGCCGGCCGGGCGGCATTCCTCGAGGGGCTCGGGAACGACGTGGACCTCGCGCGCAAGCTCGTGGACATCTTCCTCTCCGACAGCGACCGGCTGCTCTCGGACATCAGCACCGCGATCGCCAACGAGGATGCGGAAACGCTGCGCCGCGCGACACACACGCTGCGAGGATCGGTCGGCAACTTCCCCGCCGGCGGCGCCCGCGACGCCGCGTCGCGCATGGAACTCATCGGCTTCGACGCCGACTTCGAAGCGGCGCGCGGCGTCTTCCCCATTCTCGAGCGCGAAGTCGAGCGCCTCAAATCATTGCTGCCGGCACTGATCTGATCGCGAAATTGGTGACTTGGTGACTTGGTGAATTTGAATCCGGTGCTGCTTACCGGCAATTCACCAAGTCACCAATCCACCAACTCACCAATTGTCCTACCGGACCACGCGTATGGCCGTCAGCACCCGCTGTTGTTCCTTGCCCCGCACCGTCGTGAGCTGGAGGATGTAATCGCCGGCGCCGAGCGGCGCGAGGACGACGTCCGCGGTCAGCCAGCGCTGACCTGTCGCGGCGTCCGTGCGCTCGCCGATGGTGACCGGGATCGACAGCACCGTCCCGTTGCGATCGAGGAGCGTCGCAGGCTCGGCCCGATCGTCGGCCGTCGCGGGCAGCTCGAGGTGCAGACGATCGGTCCGCGAGAAGCGCGGGTCGGCGGCCGGCCGGAGTGCGTTGCCGGTTGACGGGCCGCGGCGGAACAAGAGCGGGCCGGTCGGCGCGGCGGCTGTGGGCGGATCGATTTGAATGATGTCGGAGAGTCCTGACCCGGCGTCCGGCCCGCGCAGGCGCGCACGAACGTCGATTGACGCCGACGGCGTTCCGGTCAGCCGCACCGGCGTCACGAACGCGCGCGCGCCAGGCGCGATCTCGGCGTGGGCCGACGTCGAGGCGCCGCCGCGCACGGTGACGTCCACGTCGACGTCGGCTCCGTTCCCGATCGGATCGGGCTGGCCGCCCGGCGGCGGAGTCACCTCGCCCGCCACCCACACCGTCGTCGCGCCGCCGGCGGTGTCCGCCGCGGCGTGCAGCCGCAGGCGTCCGTCCGCCCCGCTGCGCGCGAGCGTGCCCAGCGCCGCCGTCATCGCCGCCTTCGCATCGGGCGCCGGCGCGGCCACCGCGCTGCGTGCGGCTCTGACCTCCGCTTCCGTCGCGGAACGATAGCCGTTGCGCGATCGGACGGTGACCCCCGGGCGCTTGACGCGCACGCTGATGCGATGCCACGCGCCGTCCAGTTTCGCGTTCGTCGAGTAGTAGCCGAGCAGGTAGTACGACGTCAGATCCTCAGACAGGCGGCGGAGGTTGCCGGCGAGATCGTTGCTGTTCAGAATTGCCACGCCGTCCGTGTTGGCCGCCAGTTCGCGCATCCGATCCAGCCGGCCGCGCAGGCTTGCGGCATCGGCCTCGAGCGAGAGCGGTGGGTCAGGCCCGAGCGGCGTGTCGAACGCCGGCAATCCGCGCGGATCGATGGGATAGAAGCTGACGTTCGCCCGGTTCGCCATGCCGAGCAGATCGCGGAAGTACAGCGCGTTGTCGAGATTGGCCAGCCGCATGCGCTCCGCGTCGCAGTCCGTCCTCGTCGTCACCGGCGTGATGCGGTCCCGCCGGCTGCCTCCCGCGCGCGGCATGACGCGGCCGTCCGGCCCGAGCGTCTCCGTCCCGGTGTTGACGTCGATCGTCGTCAGCGTCTGCCCCGAGCTCGCGAGCGCCTGGTCGCGGCCGTGGAGGACCCATCCTTCGGTCACGGTAATCACCGCGGTCCGCTCTTCGCGAATCCCCTGGAGGTGGACGATGAGATCGTGCAGGCTCTCGAGGGTCTGCTCCTCGCGGTAGCGCTCGATCAACGCGCGCGCGATCGCCGAATTGGTTCCCTGCTCCCCCTGCGTCATGGGGTAACAGGCTTCCAGCGTCGATTCCTTGTCGGTTTTGTGCAGGGCGAACCGCCGCCCCCACGGCCAGTTCTTCCGCAGCCCCTCCTGCACCACCTCCGTCTTCCGCGCGAACACGAGCTGCGTGACGCTCATGTCGGGCGTCATGATGCCGACGAGATCGTCCGGCCCGAGCGCGCGTTCCATCAATGCGATCAACGGCTCGGCGATGTCGTGCCCGCCGGCGATCGTGACGAAGTTCGTGTCGAGGAAAACCACGAAGACCCGCGCGCGCGGGTTCGCGGCCATCTGGTTCCCCTCGCGCTGCGAGTTCGGCTCGATACGGACGTCCTGTGGGCCGGCGGGACGCACGACGACGTGCTCGAATGCATCCACGCGCTGAGGCTTGCCGTCCTCGAGTACGTCGAAGTCGTCGGCGGTCAGGTCCTGTACCGGCGCGCCCTCGCGGGTCGCGTACACGTCCACGCGGATGTAGTTCGCTTCGGTTCGGAATCGCGCCGGCGGCTGCGGAGGCGATTGAGTCCCGGTTTGGGTACTCTGTGGAGTGGGTGGCGACGTCGGGGCCTGCTGCGACTGCCCCGTGAGAACGGTGACACCACACGCAGCGATCGCGATGGCCCAGAAGGCCGATCCACGCGGGCAACGACCGGTCTGTGGCACGGGAGTTCCTCCGGGCGGCTGGCTCGTCGAGTGTACAACGTATCGCGCCGCCGGGACACACGGGATCAGGATGTCACGATCCACTACAACGGCTGTCTGGAAAGCAGCCGTCCTTCAGCTTGGAATGTGCGAAAACCGGAGGAAACCGCGCGGGGCCCTCGTGGCGTCGAACTTGCCAGCCGGTTTCCATCCAACCTGGAGGGCACCGTGGCACGCATCATCACCGACGACTGGACGATTGAGCGTTGGCGTACGGACCCGCACCCATCTTCGCTCCAACTGGGTGATGACGATGCGCCTGGTGAGCAGGCGCCGCCGCTGTGGAAGGATTTGAGCGTGGCCTCGGCGATCGCCGTGCTGCTCTGGGCCGCCGCCGCCGTCGTGTTCCGTTAAGCCGCGGCGCCGCTCGTTACGCGCCGCGTTCCACGTCTCTCGAAACCGCCGTCGATTCCCCCGGACTATCCTGCCATCCCTGCGCCCGCAGCCGCGCCCCGTACGCCTGCGCCCAGTTGAGCGCCATCCATTCTTCCTGGAACATTTCGTTCACGACCACGTCGCGGTCGTGCAGGACGTGCACTTCGACCGGCATGAGCTGCGCGTAAATCACGCAGCGCACGTCGGTTGTCCGGCGCCGAAGACACCAGACGACACGAGCGCCTGGCTGAACGGTATAGGTCGACACGGCTGCGCGCAGGCTCCTGGCCGGCCCCGAGTTCTAGACGTGGGGGGTGTAATGCGAAGTCTACGCCCGATGCCCGGCACGTCGTCAAGCTGGACGTTCGGGACGCCTGCCGCGCTCTGCGGCTATCATGTCGTCGAGAAGCCGGATCCGTCGCGGGACGACCCGGGTCCGCGCCCGGCCTTCTCGTCAGGAGCGCCAGATTCCGGTCCTCGGGCTCGACGTTGGCACAGGCGGATCTCGCGCGTTGCTGGTCGCCGACGACGGCCGGCTGCTGAGCGCGGCGACCGCCGAGCACGCGCCCTTCGCGTCGGCGCGCGCCGCGTGGGCCGAACAGGATCCGCTCGACTGGTGGCGAGCGGCGCAGGAAGCCGTTCGCGCCGTTCTCCGCGCGAGCGGGATCGCGCCACGCGAGATCGCGGCGGTCGGACTCTCGGGCCAGATGCACGGCGCCGTCCTTCTCGACGCGGACGGCGGCGTCCTGCGGCCGGCGATCATCTGGTGCGACCAGCGCACGAGCGCCGAGTGCGCGTCGCTCAACGAGACGGTCGGCGCCGAGCGCCTGCTGGCGCTCACGTCGAACCCCGCGCTCACCAACTTCACGCTGACGAAGCTGCTCTGGGTCCGCGCGCACGAACCGAACGTGTGGCGCCGCGTCCGCCGGGTCCTGCTGCCGAAGGACTACGTGCGCTTTCGTCTCAGCGGGGAGCATGCCACCGACGTCGCCGACGCGTCGGGAACGCTGATGCTCGACGTGGCGAAACGCCGGTGGTCCGTCGAAGTGCTCGACGCCGTCGGCCTTCCGCACGACATGGTCCCGCCGGTGTTCGAGTCGCCGGAAGAATGCGCGCGCGTGAGCGCCGCCGCCTCGGCGGCGACAGGCCTCGCGGAGGGGACGCCGATCGTCGCGGGCGCCGGCGATCAGGCGGCGGGCGCCGTCGGCATGGGCATCAGCCGGCCGGGCGCCGTGAGCGCGACGATCGGGACCTCCGGCGTCGTCTTCGCGGCGACGGATCGGCCCGCGACGGATCCGCGCGGCCGCCTGCACACCTTCTGTCATGCGATTCCCGGCCGCTGGCACGTGATGGGCGTCACGCAGGCGGCGGGACTGTCGCTGCGGTGGATCCGCGATCGCTTGTGCGAGGGCGGCGGTCCGACGTCATACGACGCGCTCGCGCGCGACGCCGAAGCTGTCCCGCCCGGAGCGGACGGCGTGCTGTGGGCGCCGTACCTGATGGGTGAACGCACCCCGCATCTCGATCCTGACATCCGCGGCGCGCTCGTCGGCCTTGCGGCGCATCACACTCGGGCGCACATCGTCCGCGCCGTGATGGAAGGCGTCGCCTTCAGTCTCCGCGACACGTTGACGATCTTCCAGGAGATGGACGTGCCCGTGAAACGGATTCGCCTCGGCGGCGGCGGCGCGCGGTCGCCGCTGTGGCGCCGGATCCAGGCGGACGTCTACGGGCAGGCGGTGGAGACGGTCGCCGCGGATGAAGGCGCGGCGTACGGCGCGGCCCTGCTGGCGGGCGTCGGCGCCCGCATCTGGCGATCGGTTGACGAGGTCTGCGAGTCGCTCGTCCGCGTCGCCGACGAAACGCGCCCCGACGCGACGGCGATTCGCGTGATGAACGAACGCTACGCGGCGTTCCGCGCGCTTTATCCGGCGCTGCGTCAGGTAGGATCCACCACGTGAGTCGCGTCCGCACGTGCCTTCACCCCTTACTCGCCACCGCGCTGACGTGCGGCGTCGTGCTGGGGTCGTCGCGAGCGCCGGATTCGATCTCGCCGGTCGGCGCGGTTCCCACGCCGCGCCAGCTGGCGTGGCACGACCTGCAGTTCTACGGGTTCATCCACTTCACCGTGAACACGTTCACGGACAAGGAGTGGGGCTACGGCGACGAGCCCGAAAGCGTATTCAACCCGACGGCCCTCGACGCGCGTCAATGGGCGCAGGTCGCGCGCGACGCGGGGATGAAAGGGCTGATCATCACCGCGAAGCACCACGATGGGTTCTGCCTCTGGCCGAGCCGTTTCACGACGCACTCCGTCAAAGGCAGCCCGTGGAAGAATGGCCGGGGTGACGTCGTCGGCGAGCTGGCTCGCGCGTGCCGGGAGTACGGTCTGACGTTCGGCGTCTACCTGTCGCCGTGGGATCGCAATCATGCCGAGTACGGCCGGCCGGCATATCTCGAGTACTACCGCGGTCAGCTTCGCGAGCTCCTCAGCGATTACGGACCGCTGTTCGAGGTGTGGTTCGATGGCGCGAACGGCGGGGACGGTTATTACGGCGGCGCGC
This sequence comes from Acidobacteriota bacterium, assembly GCA_003223835.1. GTDB lineage: Bacteria > Acidobacteriota > Vicinamibacteria > Vicinamibacterales > 2-12-FULL-66-21 > Gp6-AA38. Next base: position 9,741 of record QHWR01000089.1, read on the forward strand.
GCGAACGCCGCCGCATCGACGGCGCCACGTATTACGACTGGCCGAACACCTGGGAAATCGTCCGCGAGCGTCAGCCGCATACCGTGATGTTCAGCGACGCCGGCCCGGACGTGCGCTGGGTCGGGAACGAGAAAGGGGTCGCGTTCGAAACGTCGTGGAATCCGCTGAACCGCGCGGGACTGTTTCCCGGCGCGCCGAACTACGCGGCCGTCGCGGCCGGGACGCCCGACGGAACGGACTGGGTCCCGCCCGAAGTTGACGTGTCGATCCGGCCCGGGTGGTTCTATCACGCCGCAGAGGACGGCGACGTGAAGTCCGTCGACAAGCTCGTCGAGATTTACGAGCAGTCGGTCGGCCGCGGCGCCAATCTGCTGCTCAACATCCCACCCGATCGCCGCGGCCTCATTCCCGACGTCGACGTCGCGCGCCTGCGCGAGTTCGGCGCGCGAATCCACGAAACGTACAAGAAGGATCTTGCTCGCGACGCGACGGCGCGCGGCGCGGAAGAGCGCGGGGGTTCGCCGTCGTTCCCCGCATCACTCGTCACGGACGGAGATGCGACGACGTACTGGGCGGCGGAGGAAGGCGCCACACGCGGGACGATCGAACTCGAGTGGAAGAGGCCCGTCAGGTTCGACCGCGTGGTCCTTCAAGAAGCGATCGCGCTCGGGCAACGCGTGCAGGCGTGGACGATCGACGCGCATGCCGACGGACGATGGAAACGCATCGCCGAGGGAACCACGATCGGCTACAAACGCATCGCGCGTGCTGAGGCGATGACGACGACGCGCCTGCGGGTGACGATCGAGAAAGCGCGGGCTCGTCCGGTTATCTCGACGGTAAGCGTGTACTTGTCGCCACTTTCGTAACGCAGGGCTTCGCGCGGTCGTGCGCGTGCCACACTGGGCACCCCACTACCCTCGAACCGCCAGATTCAAGTCGGATTGCGCGGCACATGCGTTGCTTCATTCACAAGACGTGAAGGTCTGGCTGAGGAAGAAGCTCGCCGAATGTATTGACGGGGTTCGCCTGCAAGACGCCCGTGTGGGTGACGTTTTGGACCTTCCGGCGTCCGACGCGCGTCTGCTGATCGCCGAAGAATGGGCGGTGCCCGACCGGCGGAAGGTCCAGATCCCCTGCAGCGTAGAGCGACGTCGTCCACAGAACGCGCCGTCGCCAGACGGTGCCGTCGACCGTTTCAGCCGCGCATGCTGAGCGCGCCTGATAACGCCCTCGTTCTCCATCTCGACGACAGAATCTGATTTACAATCGGCGGCCTGGAAATCGGCCGCGCCGCGAGTGCCGGCGGATCAACGGCGCGACGTACTACGACTGGCCGAACACCTGGAAGATCGTCCGCGACGTATAGTCGTCCGCGCGTCCACAGGACGTCAGGAGGCCGGCATGATTGGCGCGATGGGGATCGGCGCGATGTTGTTGCTGTCCGCGGACGCTCGCGGGGTGGAACTCCCGGCGGATCTCACGATCCAGATCACCTCCGCGAATAAAGGGACGCTTCCCGGCGGGTCCACCGCGACATTCCAGGTGGTCGTGACGAACAACGGCGGCACGACCGCACAGGCCGTGCCGATCCGCGTGCTGTTCATGGGCGGCGCGTGGCAGCCGCCACCAGGCGCGCCGGTCGGCGAAAACTGCACGACAGCGGTTCCGTACCCCACGGCGCTCGAAGTGACGTGCGCGCACGGTGCCATCGGACCGGGATTGACCGATGCCCTCACCCTCATCGTGAAGACGCCCACCGGACCCGGCGGCCTCCGGAATCTGCCTGTGGAAGCGACCGTCGATCCTGCGAACGTCGTGAGCGAGTCGGACGAAACCAACAACGTCGTTCGCATCAGGGTACCGGTCGAGGTGCCGACGGTCGCGGACCTCACGCTCGACCTGTCCGACATGCCGCTCACGGCGACAACCGGCCAGCAGCTCCTGTATGAGGTGGTGGTGCGGAACGACGGCGATCGAATTGCGGTCAATCCCACCGTTCGGCTGTCGCTCCCGCGCGAGGTGGACTTCCTGAGGACCGGCACCGGCAATCAGTTCACGCAATGCGTGGCGCCCGGGCCGGCCGGTCCGCAGGGACAGCAGGTGGTTTGTTCCAGATCCGCCCTCTTCCCCGGGCGGACGGCTACCCTTCGGGTGCTGGCGCGTCCGATCAACGGGCTGCCGGACGGCGCCCAGATGGTCTATTCGGTCGGCGTCGACCCGGAGAACACCATCGCGGAGCGCAACGAATTCAACAACGTGGGCGGTGGAATCACGACGGTCCGCTCGCCCGCCGACCTCGCGATCGCCGGCATCCAAATCGACGACCAGCAATCTCCGTCCAACGGTCAGCTGGGATTCGAGGCGCAGAGCTGTCTGCCCGAAGGGACCAGCCACGCGAACACCGTCGTGCGCGTGCGCGTCGTCAACAACGGGCCCGGCCAGTCCCCCGCGACCACTCTCGCGATGCTCTGGATCCGCGCGATCCAGTCGGACTTTTTCAGCGACTGTCCGCTGGACACGCATTGCGACAATGGCGTGTGCCACACCGGCGAAGTCACGCTGCCGCAGCCCTGCTTCCGCGACTGTCCCGTTCCACCGCTGTTCCCCGGCTCGGAGGCCGAAGTCGTGTTCCGCGTGGTCCGCGATCACGACCGCGTCGATTTCGGCCGCGCGCTGCTCGACAACGCCCGCGTAGTCAACGATCCGAACCGGCAGAACAACACCGCGCGGATCCGCTGATCCGGCTCCGCGCCGCGCCGCGCGCGGTCACATATTCCGATCGCGCGCGCGATCGGCACCCGGCTCCGAGACGACGCGAAGGCGACGCTGACGGTCAAATGAGCGTCATGCGAGATCCAGCGTTACTCGCGTGACGGATGCGGGCGGGAATCGATACGTGAGCGCGCCGCCTCTCGCGGAGTCGACGCGATCCTCGCGCGGGCGCACCGCGTCCGGCCGATCGAACGTATTGTGCGCATGAATGTCCGTCGCGGCGATCGTCGTCGCGCGCGCGTTCACGATCGATGCGCCGCGGACCGCGATCTCGGTTTCTCGCGGCTCTGCAATCGCCGGGTTGACCGCGGTCAGCGTCAGCGTGCGCCCCTTCACCGAGGCCCGCCGACGTGCCCGCCGTACATCTCGAACACGTGGAACGTCGGTGTCGCGACGAAGCGATCCTCGTGCGCGAGAAACAGCGAGTGCAGGCAATTGATCAGCTGCGCGACGTTGGCCATCGCGACCTTCTCGGCGTGACGGTGGAACGTGTCGAGCGTCAGCGCCGCGAGCAGCGCGTCGCGCATCGTGGACTGCTGCCCGAAGAGGTGCGTCGGGGCCACTTCCGTTCCCGGGCGGTACCACGCGCCCCATTCGTCCACGACCAGCTTCACACGCCGCCGTCGATCGGCCTCCCCCATCACGGCCCAATGACCGGTGATCAAACCTTCCATGCGGTCCGCTTCATTGAGCAGCTCGTACCACTCGTCCGGGGTGAAGGCGACGGCGTCCCCCTTGCCCGCGTTCCAGTCGGTCGTTGCGCCGCGGCTGACGTTCCACGAGTAGTGATGCAACGCCCACCCCCAGAGGCCGGCCAGCCTGCCCTCGCCTCGTTCGGCCATCGACGTGAAGAACCGGCGCGTCCACGCCAGGTCGCCGGCGTTGGGGCCCGATCCGATGAGCGCCAGATCGACGCCGTATCGCGGCAGCC
>QHWR01000089.1:13456-18547 GCA_003223835.1 Acidobacteriota bacterium
TACTCCTCGGGTGTGAAGTTGCCGCCGCATCCCCACGATTCGTTGCCGACGCCCCAGTAACGGACGCGGAACGGCTCTCGATCGCCTCCGGCCGCGCGCAGCTCCGCCAGCGTCGTGCTGCCCGCCGGACTGTTGCAGTACTCGACCCACTGGTAGAAGTCGCGCGCGGGAAGACTTCTCACGTTGGCCGCGAGATACGGCTCGCCGCCGGCCAGGCGGCAGAACCGGACGAACTCGTTGGTCCCGAATCGATTCGGATCGTATGTTGCCGGGCCGTCCGGACGCGACGTCATGTCGTTCACCCAGAAATTCGTGCGCGTCGCCCGCGCGCTCCGCGGCCCCACGCCGTCGCGCCAGTCGTAGCTGTCCGCGAAGCAGCCCCCCGGCCAGCGAATCACCGCCGGCGGCAGCCGCCGCATATGATCGATGATGGCCTGGCGAATGCCGTTGGCGTTGGGAATCTTCGAGCCCTCGCCGACCCAGATGCCGTCGTACACGACGCCGCCGAGGTGTTCGACAAAGTGGCCGTACAGGTTCGGCGCGATCGGCCCGATCGGCTCGTCGAGCAGGACGTCGATGCGCGTGTCCGCCGCGCGGCTCGCGCGCGGCATCAGCGCGACGGCGGACCCCGCGATCGCGAGGCTCAGGAATTCGCGGCGGTTCACTGGCATCAGCGCGGGTCATTCTAGACCAGGACACCTGCGGGCGCTTCGCGTAAGATCGACGCGAGACGCGATCGTCACCTGTCCCCGGGAGAGCCGTCATGGATCGCCGCGAGTTCATCAAGCAGAGCGCCGGCTTCCTCGCCATGTCACGCATGCGCCCTGAGCCCGCCGAAGGGCGATACGCCGAGCAGCTCGCCGACACGCACAAACGCGTCGGCCTCATCGGCGCCGGATGGTACGGCAAAACAGATCTTCTGCGGCTCGTTCAGGTCGCGCCGGTCGAGGTCGTCTCGCTCTGCGACGTCGATCGACGGATGCTGGCGGACGCGGCGGCGCTCGTCGCGTCGCGGCAGGCGTCGCACAAGACGCCGCGCACGTACACCGATTATCGCGAGATGCTGCGCGAGCGTGACCTCGACGTCGTCCTCGTCGTGACGCCCGATCACTGGCACGCGCTGCCGATGATCGAAGCGGTGCGATCGGGCGCGGACGTCTGGGTCCAGAAGCCGCTCAGCGTTGACATCGTGGAAGGACAGGCGATGCTCGCCGCGGCGCGCGAGCACAAGCGCGTCGTCCAGGTCGGCATGCAGCGCCGCAGCACGCCGCATCTCGTGACCGCGCGCGATCGCGTGATCCGCGAGGGGCGTCTCGGCACGATCGGTCTCGTGGAGATCTACTGCTACTACCACATGCGGGCGACGACGAATCCGCCCGATACGCAGCCGCCCGAGTACCTCGATTACGAGATGTGGACGGGGCCCGCGCCGATGCGCCCCTACAACCAGCTCGTGCACCCGCGCAGCTGGCGCGCGTTCATGGAGTACGGCAACGGCATCGTCGGCGACATGTGCGTGCACATGCTCGACATGGTGCGCTGGATGCTCGACCTCGGCATGCCCGCGCGCGTCAGTTCCTCCGGCGGCATCCTCGTCGACAAAGCCAGCAAGGCGAACATCACCGACACGCAGACGGCGACGTTCGAATTCGGCAGCCTGCCGGTCATCTGGACCCATCGGACGTACGGCGATGCGCCCGATCCCAAGTACCCGTGGGGCGCGACGTTCTACGGCGACAAGGGGACGCTGAAGGCGAGCGTGATGGGGTACGACTTCACGCCGTCGGACGGCAAGACCCCTGCGATTCACGAGGACGTCGTGTACGAGCTGGATCGATTTCCCGAAGATCGAACCGAGAAGGATCTGGAACGTCACGTCGCGCCCGCGATCCGCGCCCACATGAAGAACTTCCTCGAGTGCATCGCGTCTCGCGGCACGCCCGTCGCGGACGTCGAACAGGGGTACATGTCGGCGACGGCGTGCATCCTCGCCAACTTGTCGATGAAGCTGGGGCGGTCGCTCCGGTGGGATCACTCGACGGGCACGGTCGTCAACGACGCCGAGGCGAATCAACTGCTGCGCCGTCCGTACCGCGCCCCGTGGGTGCATCCCGATCCCGCGCACGTATAATTGAGTATCGGGAGCGCCGGACTTCGCGTGACTGCACCATCAGGACTTCGTGAAGCCGGCGGACCCGGCACCGCGCCGCCCGGACACGCGGCGACCGCCGACGACGTCGTCGCGCAGGTCGCGCGAACGCTCGAATACCTGACCGAACTGCACGCGAGATACCGCGCAGGCGATGTGCACGTGCACGTCCCCGACCTGCTGCACTCCGGCGAGGGCACGCTCGAAGAGCTGGCCGAGCAGTTGCTGCCGCGTTCGAGCGCCGCGCTCAAGGCGGCCGCGCGCAGTCTCTTCTTTTCGCTGCCAGTCGCGTTCGATCCCGCGGAGTCCATCGGACCGTACCTCGCGATCGTCGATCGCGATGGCGCCGGACAGCCGTACCGTTTTCTGGACATGGGCGCCCTCATCGCGACGAGCGCTTTCGGCGAGAACGATCCCGCGGTGGTCCGGGCGATCCTCGAGTCGCTGCCGTTCGTGACGTCGCGCTACGCGCATTCCGAGTACCAGACGGCGCTCTCGCTGCGGCTCAAGGCGGAGCTGAACCGCATCGCGCCCGAGGGCACGCCGCGCCACTTCGTGGTCAACACCGGCGCGGAGGCGGTGGAGAACGCGATCAAGTCCGTGCTGCTCAACCGCGTGAAGACGACGGAGGACGGCGAAGGCGGATTCATCGTGTCGTTCGAAGGCGCCTTCCACGGCCGCACGCTCGGCGCGCTCGCGGTCACGCACCGGAAGAAAGCGCGGCTCGGATTTCCGACGTTCGACTGGCCCCACATCCTCTTCCCGGTCGAGGACGCGCGGGCGCCCAAAGAAACGGCGCGCCGGGAAGAGCGAAGCCTGAAACAGCTGTGGGATCTGCTCGTCTCGGGACGCCTGCCGCGCGCGGACAAAAGCAAGGATACGTTCCGCCGCGAGATGGATGCGCTCGACGAGTTCCTGACGCGGCAGGGCGATCAGGATCTCGGCGCGTTCGTGCAGGCGCAGCGCTCGGCGCTCACTCCGGACGTCGTCCGCCGGGCGCGGCGCGTCGCCGCCGTGCTCGTCGAGCCGATTCAGGGCGAAGGGGGCGTGCGGCTGGCGAGCGCGCGCTTCATGCGCAAGCTGCGGCTGCTCACGCGGATTTACGACGTGCCGCTCGTCTTCGACGAGGTGCAGACCGGCTGGGGGATGACCGGGCGTCTCTGGGGCCACGAGCTGTTCGACCTGCCTTGCCCTCCCGACGTCGTCACGTGGGCCAAGAAGGCGCAGAACGGCGTCCTGTTCGTCAGCGAGGCGCTCGCGACGTTCTTCCAGGAAGAAAAGAAATTCAACACGACCTGGGAGGGCGATTCGGTCGGGATGGTGCGCCTGCTGGCGCAGATCGACAAGCTGGACCTCGATCAGGTGCGGCGCACCGGCGAACGCGCGCGCGCCGGCCTGGAGGCGCTCGCCCGCGAGTATCGCGAGATCCTCAAGAACGTGCGCGGCGCGGGCGTGATGCTCGGCTTCGACGTCATGCGCGCGGACTGGTGCGACGCGCTGCGCGACCGCGCGTTCCGCCGCGGGCTGTTGCTGTTGCCGGCCGGCGAGCGTGTCCTGCGCTTCTATCCGCGCTACGACAGCGAACCCTCGGCGATCGACGAGGCGCTGTCGATCCTGCGTCTCGCGGTCGAGGATCTCGTGGGCGGGCGCGTGACCGCGGACGCGTCGGCCGCGCCCGAGATTCGCGTCGGCACGCTGGCGATCCCGTTGGACACGGTCGAGATCGTCGATCTCACGCCCGACACGTTTCAGGCTTACAAGCTGCAAGTCCTCGCCGTCGAGCAGGAGCGATACGGCGCGTCGGCGTCATACCCGGCCGACGTGCTCCGCGCCGGCCGGCGGCCGCTGCTGCAGTTTCCGATCGAGACGCTCGAGACCACGATGACGAACGCGGGCGCGATCGGCGTGGCGCTGAGAGATCGCGTCTCGGGACGGTTCGTCGCGTACGCGCTCGGCAGCGCGCTCGAGAACCACGACGAGGAGGGGGTCGGCGCGGACCCGCATGTCGGCGAGAACAATACGTTCTACCTGCAGGCGATGGCGACGTCGCCGTCGGCGCAGAATCACGTCGCGCTGGAGAACCATCTCCTGGAGACGCTGCGAGCGCGCGCCATCGCCGCCGGGTTCGAGTTCCTGTCCATGCTCATCGAGGAGCGGGTGCTCGAGACGGGTCCCGAGTGGCTGCGCGGCGCGGTTGTTCTGGAGCGGATCGAGAATTACCTGCGAAGCGGCAGCACGTTCGCGTACCTGCAGGCCGCGCTGCCGCCGGCGTCACCGCCGGCGCGGGAGACGGGCGATCAGCCAGGCTGAAGCCCGCGGTCAATTCTTCGGTACGATGTCGATCTGCAGCGCCGGGTCGGCAGCCGGCACGTACGACGTCGCGAGTCCCAGCTCCTTCCGGACGATGTTGCAACCCTGGGCGATCGCGGAGGCTTTGTAGAACGCGATCTCGCGGTTGCAGCCCTGGCGGCCGAACCCGCAGTCGCTCGACACGATCAGCTGTTCGGGCGCAATGTGCTGAAGCGCCGTCCGGATTCCGACGGCGACGTCCTCGGCGCGATCGGCCTGGAGCGTGCGGTGACTGACCGCGCCGACGCAGACCTTTTTCGGCAGTCTCCCCTTGTGACGGCCGAAGAGCTGGATGTCCTTGAAGTTGCGATCCTTCATCTCCAGCGTCCAGACGTCGCCCTTCATCGCGTTGAGATACAGATCGAACGACGCCTCGTAGCTCGTGTCGTCCATTACGCGCTGCATGTTCGGGTTGCCCCAGCAGGTGTGAATCCAGATCTCGACATCGTCGAGTCCCTGCACTTCGCGGTTGTAGCACTCGATCATGAACTTCACCTTCTCGTCCTTCGTGCCGAAGGTGTTGGCCATGAAGTGCAGCGTGGGCTCTTCGATCTGGATGCACCGGCAGCCGGCGTCGCGCAGCGCCAGCAGCT
>QHWR01000089.1:18662-20115 GCA_003223835.1 Acidobacteriota bacterium
CGAGGCCAGCGCCACGCCGTATAGATCTCGTTGAGGAGCGTGCCGGGCGGATATCGAAGCCACGGGCTGCGCGTCTTCTCCGACTGCAGATGGTCCCCTTCGAATCCGGTCCAGCGCTGGAGCGGATAGTGATGCCAGCTCCGGCCGGCGAAGTCCTCGTCGCAATGGAAGTCGCCGTGCGTGAGGATATCGAGGCCGGCGCGGTCCTCGTCGCCGATCACCACCGCGAGCGCGTCCTGAAACTTCTCGCGGAAGCGAACGTCCATCATGCACGTGTCGAGCGGCCTGCCCCACATGCTGGTGTCGAACCACCGCGGCCGCGGCCACGAGCCGGTCACGGTGGCGGGCAGGATCAGATCTTTCGTGACGGTCAACGCCATTCGCGTCCCCGGAGGCGGATACTACACCGCCTTCGGCGGAGGCGCGATGGAATCGATCGATTATTCCGATCGGTCCGCCGCCGGGCCGGCCTGCTGCAGCGCCTCGAAATCGACGAGGGCGAGCGCGTACGCGAGGATCGCGGCGAGCTCGCTCGTCTTCGCCTGAGCTAGATCGCGCTGCGCCTGAATCACGAGAAAGTTCGTCGAGATGCCGACGTCGAACCGCTTGCCCTCGGCGTCGAGCCGCTGTTCGGCCAGCTCGCGTTGGGCGCGGGTGGTCTCGATCCGCCGGGCGTTCATCTCGACCTTCCACCACGCATCGCGGACCTGCTGAATGGCTTGTGACTCGGCGCTCTTCAGCCGCTGCTCGGACTGCGTCCGCTCCAGCGTCGCGCGCGCGTAATCGGCTTGCTCGGTGGACTGTCCGATGGGGTACGTCACGCTGACCCCGACCGTCCACGTCGGGTACCGGCTCGTGAACAATTGATTGAGCACGGAGCCGAAGCCGACGTCCGCGCCGGCGCCGACGATCGTGCCCGGAAAACCGCCGGTGCGCTGGATTTGCGTGCCCCCCAGGCCGCTCGCGAGGTAGCTCGCGTTCAGGCGGACGTCGGGCAGCCGCTGATTGCCCGCAAACTTCACGGTCACCTGGGCGTTGTCGATGTCTCTGCGCGCGCGCTCGAGGTCCGGGCGATCCCTGAGCGCGTTCGTCACGGCCGCTTCGACGTCCATCGCCACCCGCTGGAGCGGTGGTGGATCGATCGGATCGATCGGCACGGCCCAGACGCTGCGGTCGCTCGCATCGAAGATCAGGGCACGCAGGCGATCTTCATCCTGCTTGACGGCGGTCTGCGCGATGATGAGCTGTTCCTGATCGGCGGCGACCTCCGCCTGCGCCGCGACGAGATCCAGCGGCGGCGACTGACCCACGTCGACCTTGGCGCGGTTCACGCGTTCGAGCTCCTGCGCGAGCTCCAGCGCCACCTTGCGCGCGTCGACGTTCGCGTGCGCGGAAACGAGGTTCCAGTACGCACTCTTCACGTCCGCCACGGTGCGCACGAGGCGCTCGCGCA